>NZ_BSXL01000005.1:0-437642 GCF_030270445.1 Pantoea sp. QMID4
TGGGTACCATGGGTGACATCAGGGGAAGCTCTGCAAAAATCACGGATATTATCGGCCTCATTGAAGGGATTGCGTTTCAGACCAACATTCTGGCCCTGAACGCCGCCGTAGAGGCCGCCCGCGCAGGAGAGCAGGGGCGTGGCTTTGCGGTTGTAGCCGGCGAAGTGCGAAATCTTGCGCAGCGCTCATCCTCATCCGCCCGTGAAATCAAAGAGCTGATCGAATCATCAATCGGATTTGTGGAATCCGGGGCGGCCCAGGCTGAGGGCGTGGGCGAGAATATGTCCCGCATGAACGATGCCGTGCGGCAGGTCACTGACCTTGTGGACGAGATCTCCGTCGCCGCCAGCGAACAGTCTAAGGGGATAGAGCAGGTCCATCTGGCAGTAAATCAGATGGATGACGTGACGCAGCAGAACGCCGCGCTGGTTGAAGAGGCCTCTGCAGCCTCATGTTCACTGATGGAGCAGGCGGCATCGCTGAACCAGCTTGTCAGTACCTTTATGCTGGTTTCCGCTTCAGGTCAGACACCCACTGTGCGCGCTGACACAGTCCGTCCGGTACGGACGGCAGCCTTATTACGCTCTGCGCCAGTTGTTGCGTCAGCAGGGGATGATAACTGGCAGAGCTTCTGAAGCAGACGTCAGATTAATTTGATTGAGGGGTGGAGCGGCGGCGTTCATCAGACACTGTAACACCGCCGTGTTAAGAGCATTTTTCTCTTCGCATGGACTGAAAAAATGCGCGTTGCGCTTTACTGAGCTCGCCGGCTATCCACGCCAGACTATGGATGTAGCGCCCGGCCTTCACCAGCCAGTCCGGGGCACAGATACTGTCTCCATCATGAGACCTGATGCCGGTTTCATGGTTAGGATAAATACAACGTATGTGAAGGTACGAAAAAATTGTGCCGCCCGGCCTCATGCCGGTGCGGCGCATGCCGATAATCATCGTACGCCTTCCCTGGGCGACATAAAACGATAAGTGTGACCTTAACTCATGTGGTTCTGGCTTCTCCTGCCCCGGAGAAGCCTTTTTTTCGCCTGCGGGGGATGCTGGCTTGTATAGCCGCATGTTCCTTCCATGCTGCAAGCGTGCCACTTCCATGGATAAGCCGGCAGGTGTGCAGAGAACTGCGGGAGTTGATTGATCCGCTCGCTAAAGAGGGCTGGTTTTTACGGATAGACTACCTGGAGTTCGGTACCTATGCTCAGCCCTGGCGGCAGAACGATCCAGGCATAACAGGCTGTTTTTTCCCCCGATTACGCTTGTTATCGTGGCAATCTTTTCTATGATTAAGACCGGCCGGCGGCTCCGGCTGAACGCGATAAAAGCAAGAGTTACAGTATTCCTCTTTGTACCGCCTTATGGCGGTTTTTTTTGCCCTGAAAACGGGCGTTAACATCAGCTGGCGTCAGCAGACAGCGCGCTTTGCAGAACACCAGGCTGCACATCAGCCTGTTCCGGATAAAGTGCAGCAAAGGTAACAAGTACAAAGATACGCGCAGCAGAGGTGAAAAATAGCGGCGGGTTGATTTGGCCTGGTTTGTGCTGGTTGTCAGTTTCTGATGAAGATATAAATCTCCTGCCTGATGGCGCACTATCCCGCTGGCAAAAAGCAGAGCGCCGGTACTTCGCTGATGCATCGCTTTATGCGATGAAAAAGAATATCAGTAAGGAATTCACTGCGATCGCCTGTCAGAATATTCAGCAGACATCATTTTCTTTCATCCATCCGCTGCTCTCATGACAGTCTATTTCTGTAAGGTGTCTGTCCGGGATTTTTGCTGACACTGTCAGCACTATTTTATATCGACACTACATGGTTAGGCCCGCAGAAACGGTCTGACAATCAGTTCTGAAACAGCATAAAAAAGCCCGGCGACCGGGCAATGACTCAGCCGCTCCTGTCTGAGCAGGCTACGGGGTGGGTTCAGTCAGCGTAGGTGAATATCAGGGATTGAGCCAGGCGGCAGGAGTAAAATACCTGCTCAGGAGGCTGGCTGCGGGTACGAATCGTGATGGCGGTTTTAAAATTCCTGACTGGCTTCGATCTGCTGTGAGGCAGACATCCTCGTTTTTGTCTGTAACATATCAGTCAGCGGCAGGGGCGCTCACTCGCACCGCCGGTTACAGGTAAGAGGAGTGCTGTAAGATAACCGGTGTAAGTGTTAAGACTTCCCCGCGCCATCTTTTAATGGCAAAAAAAGCCCGCTTTACACGGGCCAATTACAACAGAGCATTCAATAGAGAAGCGTTTATTGCGCTATTTACGCTCTTCTTTTTCATCGGCCAGCCGGGGGAATACTTTAACCGGCATGCTTTGCTGCCTGTTAAGATCGCCGCCACAAAAAAGCCCGCATGATACCTGTGCCAGGACGCTGAGTTGTTCAGACGGAATCAGTCATTCGTCAGCCGGAGCATCTCCGCTATCGCAGTCAGTCCCCTGCTGCTGGCACCGACAGGTGCTTCAGGACAGTGAGTCTTGCCCGAACAGCGGCAAAGCTCAGACCTGATTTACGAAGGGGGCTCAATCCGTTCAGTCACCAGCCCGCTGGCGCTGCTTACGCTGTTATTTGTGGTAATCCTCATCACACTCTGCTGAGCAGAAGGCAGTGTCAGCCATAACAGCCTCATCTTTGCACCCTACACATTTACCATTGGGGCTTAACGGTCCAGGCTTACGCGCGGACAATGAGGCAGTCAGGTGCGCTTCTTCGCGCTCCTTTGCCTGATGTACATCATCCAGAATTTTTCTCCAGTAATTTTACAGAATGTCCCGTGACCAGTGACCGGCGGGAGTCGGCTGAAGCATCCCGGTCAGTGTGGATTCATGCAGAAAGCGTAGTAACGCAGTCAGTCAGGGAAAAGTGATTTCAGGTTAATCAATTAACACGTCGTCTTCCCGGTTAAATACGTCCCGGCTTACTTATCTTGCAAAGGTGTGAACCGGCCTACTTTATATCACCTCCTCCCTGAAAATGCTGTCTGTTCACACGGCGCTTACTGAAAGTGGATCAAACAGGGCGACAGACCGCGACGTCAGACCCGCTTCCTGCGGAACAATCTCACTGTTTAGCAAAGGGCATAAGGACGTTACTCAGGCTGCAGCGGCTGGCCTCAGCCCGTTCATAACAGGACCTGATATAAAGAATCATGGACAGTTCACCGGTCACGTCCGCTTATCGCCGTCATCAGTCGGATCGATAATTCTGCAGCCTGACCGGCTACAGAAACAGCCTGTTACCGGTGCCATCAGGGTGCGGGCTGCACAAGTATGAGGCTGTCGTCTTCAGCCATCAGCAGCGCCTCAAAGGCCGCCACGGTGAGTGGTCTGCATAACCCGTTACCCTGCATGATGTCACACCGGGCGGCCGTCACAAAAACCCGCTGGGCCGCATCTTCCACGCCTTCCGCCGCGACGCTGAGTCCAAGGCTTTTCCCCAGCGTTGCGATAGCGCGGAACATCATCCGTACGCGCATGCTGTTGACCAGTTTATGGGTCAGCGACTTGTCAATCTTAAAGCCGCTGACGAAGCGGTGCTGCAGCAGGCTGATGGCGCCCAGCGTCCGTCCATAATGATCGATAACGAACGTGGCGCCCGTGCGCCGTATCGCCTCCAGCTGCGCGGGCGTGTCCTGGAACAGCATGGCCAGAAGCGGTTCATCAACCTCAAGGTCTACAAAGGCGGCATCGCCACCAGCAGCCTCGCGCAGCACGCTTTCGAGACCGTAACCCGCCAGTTGGCGCGGGAACAGGTTAATGCTGACCCGTAGTTGCGGGCTGCGGGCCTGCCACTGGCGTACCTGCGCCAGCGCGGTCCGGATAATCCAGTCGCCGAGCTCAACCGAAAGCGGACTCTTCACCAGCATATCGGTAAACTCGGCCGGCAGCAGCAGGCCACGTGCGGGATGCTGCCAGCGTACCAGCGCCTCACAGCCGAGCAGGCGGCCGCTGCCGGCATCATATCGTGGCTGATAGTGCAGGATGAACTCCTGCTGCCGCACGGCGGTTTCGAGCTCGCGCTCAAAGCGCCGTCGCCGCTGCTCCGCCTCGCGAAACGCTGGCCGGAAAAGCACGCTGCGGCCCTTGCCCGAGGCCTTAGCCCGATAAAGCGCCAGATCGGCCGCCGACATCACCGTGGACGCATTCTTACCGTGCTCCGGATAGTAAGCAACCCCTGTGCTGGCACCCACCACGACAGGCGAACCGTGATAGCGGAAAGGCGTCTGCACGGCGGCGATCAGGCGCTCCGCCCTAGAGCCGGCATCGTCACTCCCGCCCGGCAGCAAAATGATAAATTCGTCACCGCCGAGTCGGGCGGCGATTATCGCGTCATTGCACACCTGCCGGATTTGCTCTGCCACATGACAAAGCAGTGCATCGCCTGCAGCGTGCCCGAGCGTATCATTGACTTCCTTGAAGCCGTCCAGGTCCATCATAAGCAGCATGCAGGGCACGCCGGCTTCAGTCAGGTGGTCCAGTTGCTTCATAAATGCGCCGCGGCTGGCCAGCCGGGTCAGCATGTCCAGTGAGGCCAGTTCGCACAGGCGTGCCTCACTCTCATGCCGGGCGGTAACGTCGCGGATTATCATTCCCACCAGGCGTGTGTCGCCCTCGCGCCAGCCCGAGAACGAGACTTCGGCGGGAAATTCCCGGCCGTCGCGCCGCAGCCCCCAGGTCTGCATCGTGCGCGGCTGTGAAATTGCTGCTTCTTCCCCGGAAAGGCGGTCCAGTTCATTTCGGTAGTCGGTCTGACAGCGATCTGGAATGAGGCCTGCCACGTACTGACCGGCCATCTCCTGAGGCCCGTAACCAAACATGCCAGTGGCGGCCGGATTCCAGAAGGTGATGCCGCGTCGCAGGTCGGTGCAGATGATGGCGTCCGGTGAGGTGACCGAGATGGACTCCAGCCGCTGCTGGCTGGCATGACGCAGCTGATCCAGCCGATGGACTTCCATCCTGTCCATTACCAGCGCGGCGATATCAGCAAGGTGCTGCCGGTCAGCGTCGGTCAGCGGCGGGCGTGGCAGCGTGTCGGTCAGGCAAACGGTGCCGATAAGGTGGCCATCCGGTGTAGCCAGCGGGATCCCCGCATAAAAGCGGATATGCGGATATCCCTGAACCAGCGGATTGTCACGAAAACGCAGGTCATCAAGGGTGTCGGAAACGCAGAGGAACGTCCCCTGCGCCAGCGTATGATCGCAGAAGGACACGCGGCGGGCGGTGCTCGCAATGTTCAGTCCGTAGCGTGAGGTGAAAAGCTGCCGCTGATCGTCAATCAGTGAAACAAAGGCGGTGGGCACACGAAAAAGGCGTGCGGCAAGCGTGGTTAGCCGGTCGATTGCGTTTTCGGCCAGCGCATCTGCCTGCTGATACTGCGCCAGTGCGGCAAGGCGGGCGCGCTCAGGGTCTGTGATTGAGCGTTTCAGAGTCTGTCCCCTCGGATAAATGAGCTGTGGCAGGCATGACACAGTAAAAAGGGGGCCGGTTCAATCAGACAGGGCGCAGAAATCTCTGTTGTTCCGAAGCCGGAAGAGGCCCCGCGAGCGTGTCCACCTACCGGGGGAAATATACGGGCCTTGCAGGGTCAGTGGGGCATCATGGCGCTGCTATTTAAGACGCATGCCGGGCGGCAGGCTACCGCTGCAGCCCGGCGCACAGCTGGCAGATAGCGCAGTAGGGATATCGCAGACATCCTGACTGAAGCGCGTGCCTGAGAGAGTAGAACGTGCCCTTAAACGTCTTCCCGCCAGCCCGCGTCAGTACGACGCAGCCCTCACAGTGAACCTCTTCAGGTGCGGGGTGCCCGCATCGCACTGCAAAGTAATATTTCAGGCTCATGGCCCTATCCTCTTATCCGCCGGTAACACGTAAACTTCAGGCGCTACCTGCAGGAAACTACCTTTTCTTTTTTGGTACAAGGGCATAGTGAGGGTGACGTCCTGCAAGCAACAGCAGCAGCTCGTACTCTCCCTGGCTCAGGTGGGCGGGGTTTCTGGCGGCCTCTTTGGTCTGCCAGACGCGCAGGCTGAGCTCAAACCGCTCAGCGGCGGCCTCCTGCGACAGGCCTGCGGCCAGATGGAGTTCACGGACGTCGGAACAGGTAACAACGGTGGGATTTACAGGCTGATTTCCAGGGGATATTTCCTTCAGAGATGCGGACCGTTCAGGGCCAGCAGCGTGAAAAATGACGCAGAGAATGACAGAACAGTCATTACATTGTCTTAACTTTTCTGCTGCAATGCAACGTCAGCAGCCCGCATACGCATTGGTTACCCGCAAGCCGTATTAATTAAATCACGCTGCTGAGCCGGATTGTTTAATTGGTATTAATACGTTATCTGCTGCAGGAATAGAAATAGTCTCCTTCTTCACCCGTTATTATTCAGAGGGTATTCCGGTGTTTTCTGTCTGACAAGTTGCCAGAATATACAGGGAATGCGGGGAACGGACGTCATTAATACCGATTCGCTCTGAAAAAAGAGGATCACCGTATAAAATAACCGTGGCTGAATTCAGCGACAGATGCACACCGACCTCAGCTGCACTGCGATCCGGGAAGAGTGACAGATAATATTCCGCTGGCGCTGCGTATAGCCCGTGATCGCCAGAACCGGGCGGTGCGTCCAGCAGACAGGAACAGCGATCGTGAGCGCGTGGCGGGAGGATCCGCAGCCGGGTCCGGGATACTACCGGTGTCCGAAAACCTCCCAGCCCCCTTCCGGTGACGGGGAAATAACCTGACGGCGCGACCCCGGTGTGACAGTGCCGGCAACGCCCGTGACGTTACTTTCCGCCGCCGGCAGCGTAAAGCGGGTGATTGCTCCGCTAAGGGCGATTGTCTGTCCACTCAGGCTCCCCGCGGTCGCAGAGACAGCCTGCACCAGCGTGGCGTTCTGCTGGGTAACGCGATCAAGCTCTGCCACGGCCAGTGTGACCTGTGCGATCCCTTTGCTCTGCTCCCCGGAGGCAAGCGCTATCTGACCAATGAGCTCGCTGACTCCGCCGACGCCACGCAGCACCTCATCCATGGTGGCGCCGGCGCTGTCCGCCGCCTGCCGCCCGGCGCTGATGCGCGCTACGGTATCGGCAATCAGCTCTTCAATTTCCTTTGAGGCGACCGCGCTGCGCTGCGCCAGTGAGCGCACTTCGGCCGCCACCACGGCAAAACCGCGGCCCTGCTCTCCGGCGCGGGCAGCCTCGACCGCGGCGTTGAGTGCCAGAATGTTGGTCTGGAAGGCAATCCCGCTTATGGTGGTGGTAAACTGACGGATTTTTTCTGACCCTTCAGCTATTCCACCCATGGCATCAACTACCGCCCGCACAAGATGCTCACTGCGCCGCGTGGTCTCCGCTGTCTGTACCGCCAGCTCCCTGGCCTCATGCGCGTTAGCCGCATTGTGGCTGACGGTGGCGGTAATCTCCTCCATGCTGGCCGCGGTCTGCTCCAGTGCCGCGGCCTGGGTAGCGGTCCGGTCGGAAAGGTCAGCATTGCCGGTGGCAATGTCGGCGGCCTCGCGGTGCAGTATGATCGCGTTGTCGCGGATCGACTCCACCGCATCGAGCAGGCTGTGCTGCATCTCCCTGACCAGCGGTACCAGCTGCCCGACGCAGTTGCGGCCAAGGTCTTCAGGCACATGAGTGAGGTCGCCATCCGCAATAATTTTCAGGTGCGCACGGATCTTCGCCACCGGGCGCACGAGGTGCACCACAAGATAGCGGTCACAGAACGCCAGCAGCGCGGCGGCCGCCAGCAGCGCTGTAAAAAATATCACCTCAAGCCGGTGGCGCTCGGCCCGCACCGGCGCATCGTCTGCCGCCAGCTGCTGTGTCAGGGCACTGAGCCGTTCACGTGCCGCGGCCGGATAGTCCTGCGATGCCGACAGCGTTGCGCGGTAGGCGTCCCATGCCGGGTCTGCCGGAGCGGCGTTCAGCAGCGCCGCTTTGTCGGCTGCGCTGCCGTCCTGCATGACGAGGCCCGCGCGGGTCAGAAAGGTGAGTTGCTGCGTTAGCGCGTCAGCGCGGTCAGCATGGCGGTACATCTCGCGCAGCGTCAGCGTGCCGTAGGCACCGGCAAGCGCCACCACGGCCAGCGAGAGGATCATTATCCACAATACCACGCGGCGGATTGTCAGGTGTCGGAGTAACTGCATAAGGTTTTCCCTGGATCATAGTGTTATTAAACAATAATGATTGTCGTTTATTTTATTTTTGTGCGTGATGAATACGCGCTGCGTTTATTCAGGCTGAATTCTGGCAGGAATAATAAAAAAAGAATATGTTTCAACGATAAAATAAAAGAATCGTAATATTGTAAATAATTCACTAAAGAAAATAAATAATGATACAGAGCCGTGCGGTGTCTGGCATACACAGCATATTAAAGCGTTAATTGTTTTTCCCTGTTGCAGCAATTGATTTTAGTACCAGTCCGTTACCGTACATTTTTTCTTTCTGATTTCGCACCGGAACCAGGCCGGGGCGGAGGGATGCATGCTGATTAATCTTACCGGCGACGACGATCGCCGCGCGCAGGAGCTGAAGGCGCTGCGCAGTCCCGATGAAAGCCGCGATGGCGTGCTGCAAAAATTTGTCCGGCCAGCCAGCCAGGCGACTGATATCTCCGGCAGCTTTATCTCGGTGCCGGACGATAAGCACCAGCATGTGCAGGTCGCCCATAATTTCGGGCTGAAGCAGTCGTCCCGGGATGACTCTCTGTGTCGCCATGCGGTAGACAGCGACAGTGCAGTGGTCGTCCCTGACACCCGGTCTAACGTCCGTTTTTCGTCGCATCCGCTCATCACCGGCGCGCCTTACATACGCTTCTATGCCGGCGTACCGCTGAAATCGTGAGGGCATCGTGCCCGGCACACTGTGCGTCACGGACACGGTGCCGCACCCGTTTGGCGCCGACCACGTTACCACACTAAAACGGCTGGCCGCGCTGGTGATGTCGTTTCTGAAGGCCTGACACTCCGCCGGGTTTGCCGATCCGGTTACCGGCTTACCAAACCGCCAGCGCTTCGTCCGCGACTTGCAGTTTCTGGCCGCATCGGAGGACAGCGCGCCGCGCCGGCTGGTGCTGATTGACTGCATCGACATACCGCACGCCTGCGAACTCGCCCGCTCGATGGGGATGGGGCCGGTGGAAAGCCTGCTCAGGGACGTGGCCACCCTTCTGCCGCTGCGCCTGCGCCCGACCCCTGACGAGCTGTTCTATACCGTCGCCACCGGACGATTCGCCGTTCTGACGCGCGATGACAGCCACATGAATGCGGACTGGGTCGCGGGCCGCCTGGTAGGGATCAGTGCCGATCCCGGAGACGGCATCGCCGTGGCGCTCAGTACCCATGCGGGTGAAGTCACTTTTGCCACGGGCAGCATAACGGCACAGTAAGCACTGCGCCGTGCGGTCAGTACCCTGCACGAGGCCCTTGGCCGTGGCGTGTGCGCTTCAGCGCGGCTGGCGACGCGCGTCATACTCAGGACTTCACGCTGACGAACGATCTGGCCACCGCGCTGCGGCAAGACAACGGCCTGTGGCTCGCCTTCCAGCCCAAAATATGCCTGCACAGCGGCAGGCCTGTCGCACTGGAGACACTGATCCGCTGGCACCATCCGGTACGCGGTGAACGCTCTCACGCGCTCTTTGTCCCCTGCCAGAGCAGACTTCGCTGCTCAGCGACCTGACGGCCTGGGTTACGGACCGGGTTATCAGCCGCATGACGCGTCTGCGCAATAGCTGCATTCAGCTTCCCGACACGGTAAACGTCAGCAGCAAGGATTTCGCCCGCGAGGGCTTTGCCGATGCGCTGGAAGTGAAGATGATAAGGGCGAAACTTCCCACATCACTGCTGGGCATTGAATGTCTGGAGACCGAGCGCATTATTGAAAACCCGGTGGCGATGCGCGGACTGGAGATGCTGAAGCTGCGCGGGTTCGGAATTTCGCTGGATAACTTCGGTACCGGCTACAGCAACATCAGCGACCTTCGACGCATGCCGCTTGACGTCATCAGGCTGGACCGCTCGCTCATCAGTGAAATTTCGTCTGACACTGCCTCGCGCATCATTGCCCGCAGCATTATTACTATGCTGAAGGATCCCGATTATACGGTGCTGGCCGAGGGCGTTGAGGATGCGGAAACGGGCACTGCGCTTGCGGAATATGGCTGCGACCAGGCGCAGGGCTTTTTCTATTCCCGTCCCCTGCCGGAGTCAGAGCTTGACGGATGGCTGTCCTGGAAACTGCGCGGCCAGTGCTGATCCGGCGCCCTGCCATCAGACGGCTGCCTGATATCGTCTAAACCCCTCCGGTCCGGCGACCACGACTGCGTTACGTCCGGCGCCTTTGGCTTCATAAAGTGCCTCGTCGGCGCGGCGCAGAAGCGCGCCGCGGCCGTCACAGCCGGCAAGCGACGCGACGCCGGCGGACACTGTCATGCTCCCCACGTACGGAAACGTTGTGATGCTCACCGTCTCGCGGATGCGTTCTGCCATCCGGGCCGCATCGTCCAGTGACGTCCGGGGCAGCAGCAGAATAAACTCCTCACCACCGAATCGGCTGACCACGTCGCCGGTTCTGCACGCCTGGCGCAGCAGGCCGGCCAGACTTATCAGTACCGCGTCGCCGGCATCGTGCCCGTACCAGTCATTAATTTTCTTAAAATGGTCGATGTCCAAGGCAACGGCGCACTGTGACACATCTTCACTCAATCGGTCCGCCAGAAGGATAAAGCCCCGGCGGTTGCAGAGTCCGGTCAGCGGATCGGTCATGGCTTCGTCGCTGAGCGCTGCCATGCGTCCCGCCACGGCCTGACGGTTCTCATCCACGGCCTGCTTCAGGCGATCAGCTTCATAGTACCAGGCCTGGACCGACTGAAGTGACGCGGCTGATGCTTCACTGGCCCCGTCCCGTACCATGCCGGCCAGCTTCTCCAGGGGTGAGGCAATATACCCGGCCAGCACGGTCATCGCGGCTGCCGTCAGGATGATAATTCCTGCCAGGAACCACAGCGCATTTTTTACCGTGCGCATCAGGATCTGCCTGACCGTCTCAGAACTTCCCGCAATGAAAATGTTCCAGTCCGTCCTGTGCAGGCTGGCATAGCCGGTAAGGAACTGCTGACCGTCGGCTTCAGAGCTGAACCGGCCACTTTCGGTCGTGGCGAGCTGTTTCTGCAGCGCAGGAGGCAACGTCATTTTTTTCCCGACGCGAGCGGGGTCATGACTGAATATGATAAGGCCATCATTGCTGACGATGCTGACAGTTGAACCGCGGGCGTAAAAATGCTGGCTCAGGATATCGCTCAGCATGCTCTGCTTCCTGAGATAGATGGTACCACCGATGTAGCCCAGGTAACTGCCATCAGAGGTAAACAGAGGCTGGGACAGAAACACGACATAGTTACCTGAGGCAGAGGTAAAGGGTGACGAGATAAACGGCTTCTGCGTGGCGATAGCCTGCCTGCTCGCATCCGAATAGAGCTTTATGCCAACAAGGCTCAGGCTTTCCGGTGAGGTGGCAGCAATGACGGCGTCACGGTTAACCACCACTACCGTATTAAAAAAGCCAGACTGCAGCCGCAGGCGGTCGGTCTCGCCCCGGAGGAGCGCCGGGTCGGCGAGCCCGTTAATCTGCCGGGCGCTCCAGGCCAGTTCACGCTGCGCGATGCCAAGATAACGATCGGTCGTGTCGGCAAGCTTGCGCGCGTAGGCAATATTGCCCTCAAGCAGGCTGTCCTCTATGTTGCCTTTCTGAAAAATAAGCATCGCCCCGAGCAGCAGGCCGGCGGTCAGGATCACCCCGCCGATGGAGAGCGAGATGAGGAGCGTGCGAAGGCGCAGTTTTTTCAGCGGCATTACGTGTTGGTCCGGTTAAGGTATTATCAGAGTTTAGTGCTTATGCCGCTGAACAAAGGCATGAACAGCGGGCCTTTTATGCACCACACAACAGGATTGCGGGGGCCGCCAGGTTCATACCGGCTCAGGACCCTTTCATACCCGGTGCAGTTCAGTCTGATAATCCGGTGACCTGTCGGGATATCCATAGCGTAACGTCATAAAAAAAGCTTAATAGAGTTATGCCACCTCACCAGGGCATATCGGCCTTTAGCCCGTGAGATTCTGCGGACATTTTTTTACGCTGAACATCGAAAGCAGGCCAGCCGCCGCCACATCACCGGCTTATTCACCTGCGTGATGGATAACCCTGTGAGCAGCAGGAAGACATCAGCCGCGTCGGGCAGTAAGGGCCGTACAGACTAAGTACTCGCCTGCACAGACGGCCACGACGATGCAAAGGCTGTCAGTCTGTAAAGCGTATACCAGTCCGGGAGGGTCAGTATCTGTCCCTGCTCTGTTGCGTGCATATCTGATTTTTCGCGTCAGCCGACGCAGTGCGACCTGTCCGGTAACGGCAACTTGTGGTCACACCGGATACCCGGAGTTGTGCCGGAAACGCAGCCCGGTATTGCGGCCGGCGCTATCCACTAAGGGGCACCTCTGTGCCGTTATGGCGCCTGACGCGGAGCGCCTTAAAAGATATGCAAACCTGAACTTTCAAAAGCCGGACTCTGCCTGAGGCATTATCCTGCTGCCATAATGGCAGACAGCATCTTTATTCATGCGATTGCTTAACAGTAAGTCAGAGGGAGAATCAGAATGCAATGATCACCGAACACTGCAGGCGATGCTGTGGCTTGTGGAAAAGCTCAGATTGCTTGAGTGCAGCCTTCATGGTGACAGGCGAAACGATCGGGAGTGGCTTGAGCTGATTCTTCATCCTGAGTTCCGTGAAATTACACGATCAGGTGTAATGGTCAACCGATCAGAGACCATTACGGCGCTGCTTACTGAGAGGGATGCCCCCTTTATTCTCAGCAGCGATTTCCGGCTCACGGAGGTGGGCTGCAGTTGCGTTTTGCTTCACTATCGGACGTTTTACGCTGATGGCAGCCATCCTGCATTACGTTCCTCTTGCTGGATTTGTTCAGATGAAGGCCAGTGGACGCTGTTTTTTCACCAGGGAACGCCGGCGGCAGGCACACAGGTTCAGGGATGAGTTATATACTCAGAGCTGAGGAGATGTATTGATGCGAACAGTTATCGTTGTGCCATACGATGATACATGGCCTGAGATGTTTGAAGCGGAAAGTTTACTGATAAAGACACTGCTCGGTGGAGTGGCTAAAGATATCCATCATATTGGCAGCACATCCGTGCCTGGTCTCTCAGCAAAGCCCATTATCGACATATTGCTGGAAGTCTACGACATCAATGAACTGGATAGATACAATTGTGCACTGGCCCAAGCCGGTTATGTTATCCGCGGTGAGAATGGAATATCAGGGCGCAGATACTTCATTAAGGGTGGCGATCAGCGTAGCCATCAGGTGCATGCATTTGCTGATGGCGATGTGCAGGTACTAAGTCATCTTGTTTTCCGCGATTATTTACGAAAAAACACACCCATCGCAGGGATGTATGCTGAGCTCAAACACTCAGCAGCGCTAATCAGCAGGAATGATGCTCATCGCTACAGCGCGCTCAAAGCGAACTTTATAGCGCATCATTTACAACTGGCACAGGCTGAGTCAGAACGATAGGGAATAAATTCTTAACGGATTGTCATGTCCCCTTTTAGCCTTCAGCAGACTTCACCCTGCTGATATGTCCGCTTTATGCCAGAATATCACTGCGCCAGTCGTGTACTGAATTGAGATTTTTCGCCGGGAACGCAGGAATTCATGAATGATTTAGTCACCGCTGAAAATCGTGAGATTTTATCAATGAGGTGACTATTCTTCATCTGTGTAATTATCTGCTTCAGGTGTGTAATTATCTGCTTCAGGAGAATAACCCCGACAAACGCATGCCAGCTTATGCCCGTCAGGATCGCGCAGATAGGCAACATAAAAGTCGGAGCCGTATGCGGTTCGTGTGCCTGGAGCTCCTTCATTCTCTCCACCCGCAAGAAGGCCAGCTGCATGAAAGCGTCTGACAAGCTCCGCGTTATCTGCACTGAATGCGAACATGGTTCCGTTCCCAGACGTTGCGGGATGTCCATCAAAGGGAGGACAAATACAAAAGCTGAATCCTTTATCCGGATTATTTTCATCTCCCCACATTGCCCAGCCCTCTGTCCAGGCTGGCAGTCGTGAATAGCCAAGGACTTTGAAAACAGTGTCATAAAAGTCCACGGAGCGCTGATGGCAATTTGTACCAATTGTGATATACGTCAGCATTTGATTACAACCTTTCGCCGTTTGTCTGAACAGATAGTATACCCTCCACAGCAGCAATGAATATTTACCTGATGCGCCAGCTTCCGCTTCAAATCATCGCACCGGCTATCAAAAACACCTTATTAATGGCGGCAGCTGGCATATCCTCTGTTGATCAATAAGCGACTTTGCTGACGGTAATGCCCTCTGCTGTGGAACAACGACCGAATTCCGCTTTCCGATCAAACAAACGTAACTGCCGGATCATCCTTCAGTCAGAAAAGCCCGCGGTGTGAACACAGATATTCAGCCACATTTTCCCTTTCCAGACCTGGCAACATCCGCGCCGAGGCGTCTTTTTAACATTCTGAAACGTCTGTTCTGAGGGAAAAATCACAGGAAATTTAATAAACCGCCAGACTCTGCCGATAACCTCAGGTATCGAAACTTTGTACGCAGGAAACAGCATTCATGTCACCATCCGACACCCACAATAAGCAGCAGGAAATTACTGAGATTACGGCGCGTGCTGGCTACATCCTGCGGCAGCTTCGCGACAGTCTGCAACAGCTGGGGCTTGATAAAACCATTGCCGATGTGGCGGGGAGTATCCCGAATGCCCGTGAAAGGCTGGGGTATGTGGTCACAATGACCCGTGAAGCCGCCGAGGGCGTCATCAACAGCGTGGAGATCACGCAGCCTCTGCAAACGGAACTGGGCGAAAAAGCGGAGAAACTCACACAACGCTGGGATGCTGCTTCCGGGACTCCGTCGGACAAAGAACAGGCTCAGGCATTAGCCGTGGATACCGCTGCCTTGCTGGATGAAGTCCCCCGTATCACGGGTCTGACACAACAGCAGTTGCACGCGATTATGATGTCACAGGGCTTCCAGGATCTTACCGGACAGATAGTCCAGGCGATGATGGCCGTGCTGAATCAGGCTGAGCAACAGCTGATACAGGTCATCCGTGATAACACCGGCTCACAGGGCACAGCCGAGCGTAGTGCGCCGTCTAAACCCGCTTCCTCATCAGAAACCCCTGCCAGTCAGGATGATGTAGACGACCTGCTGGCCAGTCTGGGAATGTAAACCGGGATAAAACCCAGGATGAGAATGGACGATTAATAAGAGTAAAGGATTCGACCTGTCACTCAGACTGACTTATTCAGGAGGCAAAGCCTGCAGGATACGCTGTGCATCATTTGCGCTGAGCGGATAATCGTAAAATGTCCGGTAAAATTCCTGTGTGGCTTTGCGCAGATCCCGTTTTGCAAATAGCGCCGGATGCAGTTTTTTTGCCGCCCACTGAATCTGCAGCGCGACCTCAGTACCGTAGCGATCCCATGGAAAGACACCTGATGGATTTTGCCAGACCTGGCGCTGCTTCACGGCTTTCACGCCGGCAAACAGCGTCCGGTATTCTGAGTCTGTCAGTGTTCCCGCTCCGGCCCCGATGATTATCACATCCGGATTCCAGCGAATGACTTCCTCCGGAGAAACAGGCCGCATGTTACCATTAACAGATGCCGCGACATTACGGCCGCCGGCAAGCCTGATCCAGGTGTCAATCAGGGTATTTCGACCATCCACTTTCAGCGGATGCAACGACTGGATATGCAGTACTCGTGGACGCTGTATATCCGTGAGCCCGGCCGTTTTAGCCTGAATATCTGCAATTTGAGTATCCAGATAGTGATTGTATGCCTGCGCGCGGACTGCCGCGGCTGGCGTGCCAACGACCTGAGCCGTGGTGATGAGTGAGCGTTTCATTGAATCAAAATCATCAAAATTCATTGCCAGCACAGGAAGACCAGCCTGACGATAGGAGGTTGCATCAGGGTCGCTGGCAGGAACAAAAACGGCATCAACCTTCCGCGCTACCAGCGCTTCACTATTAAAGGTCCTGCCATGCGCCTGTAACGCCCGGTTTAACGATGGCTGCACTTTAAACATCCATGGTCGATCTGCAGGATGGTTTACGGTTGCTACGATTCGATCGCCGGCACCCAGCGTCATGAGCAGAGAGTGATGGGCAAACCAGGCATCGGCAATATTCTGCGCCGGTTTGCTTAGCTCTACCCGGTTTCCACTGTCGTCAGTCACTGTCTGAGCCGACGCCAGGGCACTGACTACCAGCAGCGGTATTGCCCATTGCAGGCTTTTCATTTTTAACTACTCCATCAGAAACTAAGTTGCATGGAAACCTGCACCGTGCGCGGTTCTCCCATAGAGGCGCTGGACATTCCCTTGTCAGTACCGCATCAGCTTTCACTACTGGTTATTCCTTTACTGACCTCGAAAGGGGCGGCAAGTGTCAGCGGTAGCGCATTTATAACACTTGCCGCCACGTTAGGATCAATGAACAGCGTGCCCGCTGCAGGTCGGGTATTGGTGCTCGGCGTGTACCGCTTTATTTCAGAGGGGGAGCGCTGATTAACGTTACAGGTAACGGCGTTGCAACCCTGGTAATCTCCCGCTGGAATGGGTCGCTGGATGTGGAGATGCTAAAGAGCGAGCTGGGATGATGCCCTGATACAAAACAGCCTATTAATTCCGGTTATATCTCCCCGGGAACGGCACAAAAATACCCTACTCGCGAAAACTGAGTATTGCATAAATGAACTAAGACCGAAAGTGACCAGGTTATCAGTCCTGCCGCGCTCAGCGGCAGGACAAGTTAGCGCAAAGTTTTCTGGTGGCGTTTAGACCTGCTGACTGGAGACGCAGGCTGACGAACATTCAGTAGCGTTATATGCCAGACCTTCACTATCAGATAAAAATTTTTTTATCAATGCAGGCGGTTACAGGCTGGATACGTTGGCTGAGATACACAGGTTTGATTTACTTTTTGCCGAAAATACTCAGCAGTCAAAGAGAAAGCATTACAGATCCTACTGAGTGATACAGTCCATTACATAAAGAAAATTTAAAATATGCTGGTGATAGCCTGTTACCTGGAAAGGTCGGCGGGCTTTATATTCATCTGGTATAGTTCAGGAAACCGTGATCAACCGGAAAGGCTAGCTTATTAATCGATAGGTATCAGAAACAGTAAGTAAGTTCAGGCAAAGGTCTGCTTTTAGCAGATTACGGATAAAATAAATAATACATTACCGTCGCTTTTAACAACCCAACTTTGCCGGGTAATTAAGCGCCTCACGGGCAAAACCGCGATGTCGTAACTGAAGCCAGATTCCCCTTTCTGAGCGGTTATTACCATACTCTGAAGTTCGCAACTTTATTAGTTGATTAATAAATACTTTTACTGAAGTATGGGGGTCCCTTTCAGGCGGATTACAGACTTTTTCTTTAGTCTGCGACCTTAGGGTCTCAGCGCGCCTGCCTGCCGCTGCTTTAGCAGTGCCTGGCAGCATGAAGTAAACTTAAGCGATATGAGATTTCAGGGGCGACCGGGTCGTGCTACCGGCACCAACTGGCTATAAAGTTTTTTGCTGCGCTAATGCATATCTCCATACTGACGAACCGTTACCAGTATTAATTACTTTTTATTATCTCTATAACAAGATGACCACCACAATATTTCAGGACAGAGCTTCCCGTTATAGGGTAATGCTTAAGATTTTATTCCCGCACTTTTCTCTCACCCTTCTGTAAAACAAACGAAAAGACCTCTCAGGTATTGAATTTCCCTCTGCAGTAGCGGTCTTCTTCCGCAATATATTGCCGTAATCAGCGGGCTGAAAAAATTGTTCAGCTCCCCGGCGCGGCGCGTGAAAGACATTAAATCAGGCACAGGTAGACGGCAGGTTTATAAGAGATGAAAAAAATAGTTACCGGGTTACTTTTTATCATATCCACCACCGCCTCAGGTGCAGCGGATTTTATGCTAAAGGAGATTCATTTTGATGGCCTGCAACGTGTCGCGCCAGGTGCAGCCCTGCTTGCTATGCCAGTGCGTACGGGCTATCGCGTCAATGACGAAGATATTCATCAAGTCATTCGTGCCCTGTTCGCAACTGGCAATTTTGACGATGTTCAGGTGCTGCGTGACGGCGATGCGCTGCTGATTAAAGTTAAAGAGCGTCCGGCGATCGCAAGTATCTCCTTCTCAGGCAACAAAGCGCTAAAAAAAGAACAGCTTGAGCAAAATCTTGACGCTTCAGGCGTTCGCGTGGGCAACGCACTTGATCGCACCACGTTATCGGACATTGAAAAAGGCCTGGCGGACTTCTATTACAGCCAGGGAAAATATAACGCCAGCGTCAAAGCAGTGGTAACGCCTCTGCCACGAAATCGCGTCGATGTACGGTTTGTATTCACTGAAGGCGTATCAGCCAGAATAAGGCAGATTAATATCACCGGGAACGCGGCCTTTACTTCAGATGAGGTTATTTCTCATTTCCAGCTACGTGACGATGTGCCATGGTGGAATTTCGCAGCCGATCAAAAATATCAGAAGCAAAAGCTCTCCGGAGACCTGGAAACGCTACGCAGCTTCTATCTTGATCGCGGATATGTCAGATTCGCTATTGATTCTACTCAGGTCAGCCTGACACCCGATAAGAAAGACCTCTTTCTCACCATCAATATCCATGAAGGTGCGGTATATCGTCTCTCTGACGTTAGCCTGCGCGGTGACATGGCCGGGCACACAGCAGAAATTGAAAAACTGGCTGCTTTTCCAGCAGGAGGCGTCTATAACGGCACGAAAATCAGCGAAGCCGAAGCAGCAATTAAAACCCTGCTAGGCCGATATGGTTATGCCTTCCCGCAGGTTTCTGCGCAGCCAGAGATACATGAAAATGATAAGACGGTGACCCTGCACATTAACGTTGATGCAGGACATCGTTTTTATGTACGTCAGGTACGTTTCACCGGCAATAATACCTCGAAAGATGCTGTTCTGCGTCGGGAAATGCGACAGATGGAAGGCGCATGGCTGGCTGGCAACCTGGTCGAACAAGGCAAGACGCGCCTCAATCGGACCGGTTTTTTCGAAAGCGTGGATGTCGCTATGCTGCCAGTGCCCGGCAGCGCTGACCAGATCGATGTGGTTTACACAGTTAAGGAGCGGAATACCGGTACCTTTAATGTAGGTTTGGGCTTCGGTACCGATAGCGGCATCAGCTATCAGCTGGGCGTCAGCCAGGATAACTGGATGGGCACCGGCAATACCGTCAGCTTTAGCGGTACTAAAAACAGCTATCAGACTTATGTCGAAATTGGCGCCACGGATCCCTACTTTACTGTGGACGGCGTCAGTCTGGGCGGGAAGCTGTTTTATAACGACTACAGCGCGGAAGATAATGATCTGTCGGAATATACGCTTAAAAGCTTTGGTGCGGGCAGCACGCTGAGCTTTCCTGTTAGCGAAAACAGCAACCTCAGCAGTGGGCTGGATTACGTCTACAATCGCGTCAGCAATATGGCACCGCAGGTGGCGATGTGGCGCTACCTTGGCTCGCAGGGGATCACCCCATCTGTCGCGACGCGCACAGTTGACGATGATGGCACCAGCGATGAAAAGTTTACTGCTAATGATTTCTTCTGGAATATCGGCTGGAGCTATAACTCCCTTGACCGCGGTTTCTTCCCAACATCGGGTCTGAGCGCTGGCTTCAATACCAAAGTAACGATTCCGGGCTCGACCAACAGCTATTATAAAAGTACGGTAAGCACCAACGCATACTTCCCACTCAGCAACGATCACCGCTGGGTGCTGATGGGACGCGCTAAAGCAGGCTACGCAGACGGTCTGGGTGGAAAAGAGGTGCCGTTCTACGACAACTTTTATGCGGGCGGCTCCACGTCAGTACGTGGTTTTTCCTCTAACACTATCGGGCCGAAGGCCGCCTATTATCGGTGCAATGGTTCGGAAAGCAATGTTACCGGTTGCCCCGTTAAATCATCAAGCGACGCGGTGGGCGGTAATGCAATGGCAGTCGCAAGCACAGAGCTTATCGTGCCGACACCGTTCATCAGTGATCGCTACACTGATGCCCTGCGAACCTCCCTGTTTGTTGACGCCGGCACCGTCTGGGACACGCGCTGGCAGAATACCGCAGAGACGCGCGCCGCAGGCATTCCTGACTACAGTGACCCTGGCGAGATCCGCATGTCGAGCGGCGTCGCGCTGCAGTGGCAATCACCGCTTGGCCCGCTGGTGTTCTCGTATGCCCTGCCGCTTAAAAAATACAGCGGTGATAAAGCAGAGCAATTCCAGTTTAATATTGGTAAAACCTGGTAAAAATCATTTGTGATGAATATCTCGTCACAGTGAAGCGCTGGCTGATAATTTGCTAAAGCGACCCTTTATTCTGCAAAATCTGTGGATATGAAACTTCCTGCTTTGTATCAGCACGACTTCCTGTAATGCTGCTTCATGGAGCAGGTTTCATTATTTGTCATCCGTGATGAACTGGCTAAAGGCATTAAGGACTATCCAGAGTTTTAATCGGGAAAGCTATGGCATAAGTACTGATGTGTTTTTTCATGACCGTCATAACAAATATGCTCATTTCGCCACCAGCAACTTTTTACAATATTGAAAGTTGCTGTTGCTTTTGGTCAGGAACGATTTTCATCCACCGTGTCTTCAGGATAGATGGAGGCGATCAGCGATTCATAGCAGCGGGTGAGTTTAAAAGCGGATAACCTGACTACTGCTTTGATCGCTATAATAATACTTCTATCTGACTGTCAGTCTGACACTACCATTGTTTTTGAGAATAATGTCAGCATCAGTCTGGTTTTCCATAATTTCAGGCTAGCGGTACAGCCGCAGGTGAGCTTCTGCTCATTGCTGTAAGCAGTAATAAACATATCACTGGCCTGTTGCGGCTAAGGCAACCTGAATTGCATCTTTAACATTCAGGAAAATAATCTGAGCACCAAAACTTTCCACCACTAAAAAATTTACTATTTGCGTAATGGGGTCTGCTTAAAGTGAATTATTTCCCGAACCAGGTCTGCTTTGTGCCAGAAGCGGACATTTAATATTTTGTCACTTAATAGCATGAGTACATCATATGTCGGCGCCAGATTTACGTCCGGTTTTGAATAAGCTTTATTACTATCCGACGGTACTATAAGCCCAAAACAGATGGGTGCTGCTGTGATCGCAACCAGCCTTAACCCTGGTGCATTTACTATACTGTATCAACGCCATCACCACTTCAGAACATCTGCTGCAGGCAATCTCTAAAACGAATTTATCTATGTTACATGGCTTCTGCGCGATCGTTCTGTATGACTTTGTACGCGTGCTGGCAGTCTGGGCAGGTTTTAACCGCTACCCATTGCGATGCTGCCCATTAAGCAGTCCAGAAAATGGGTCTCTGACCTGTTCATCCATTGACCTTAAATCAGGAGTGTTTACTGCAACTTACGCTCACCAGGCATGGTGAGTAGCCATAATGTCTGCAGGTAAAACATAAATCCTTGATGTTAATGAGAACGTAAATCACTCAAAAAACGTTTCGCACGTTCATGCTGTGGCCTGCTGAAAAAATTCTCCGGCGAGGCTTTCTCCAGAATCTGACCATGATCCATAAACCAGATGGTATCGGCCACTTCCCTGGCAAAGTTCATCTCATGCGTAACGCACATCATTGTCATTCCTTCCTGCGCCAGCCCACGCATGACATTCAACACTTCTCCGACCATTTCCGGATCAAGCGCTGAAGTTGGTTCATCAAACAACATAACCGGCGGTTTCATCGCCAGCGCACGCGCTATCGCCACACGCTGCTGCTGACCGCCAGAGAGCTGTGCCGGATAAGCACTGGCTTTATGGGATAAGCCGACGCGCTCCAGTAGTTCCCCGGCATGCTGGCGCGCCTGCGACCGCTTTATGCCCAATACCTTTATGGGAGACAGCATAATATTGTCGAGCACTGAGATATGTGGGAATAAATTGAAATTCTGAAATACAAAACCGATGCGTGTACGTAGCTGATTGAGGCGTGCACTGCTGCCATGAATATCCATGCCATCAAACAAAATCTGCCCTTGCTCAATCGGTTCCAGACGATTAACCGTGCGGATTAACGTCGACTTTCCTGAACCGGACGGGCCACACACTACCACCACCTCGCCGGGTTTAATTTCAGCGCTCAGACGGGTCAGCGCCTGATATTCGCCATACCACTTGTTAACCTGATTAAAGAGAATCATGGGCCTCATGGCAGTTCCTTATTGAGATTGCGTTTTGTCAGTACCAGCGGCGCGACAACGTTTTCGTTATCGGTCGATGCATTATGTCGTTTACTCGCAATGCGCTGTTCCAGTTTGTCTGCCAACCAGGTGAGCGTGAAGCAGATGATGTAGTAGCTCATCGCGACAATTGCAAACACCTGGAACGGCCTGGTCAACAGTTGGTTACTCACCTGGTTTGCAGCATAGGTCAGCTCCGGTACGTTGATGACATAGCCCAGCGTACTGTCCTTAATAATAGATACAAGCTGGCTGACCAGACTCGGCAGGGTGTTATAGAGCGCCTGCGGCAGTATCACTAAACGCAACGCTTTAATATGGCTCATGCCCAGTGCACGCGACGCCTCATTCTGTCCCTGGGGCAGTGCCTGAATACCTCCGCGAACGATCTCGGCAATATAGGCGCTTTCATAAATTACCAACGTACACAGCATGGTTGAGAAGCCACTAATGTTATGGCCAATGAGCAGCGGCACACAGAAGTAGGTCCAGAACACCACCATCACTAGCGGGATACCACGTAGCAGGTAGACCCAGCAGGCCGCGGGCCAGCTGAGCCAGCGCCAGGGCGCCAGTCGTGCCAGCCCCAGCAAAATCCCTATCGGAAAAGCAAACGCTACGGCCAGTATGGAGATCAGCAACGTACAGAGCACGCCACCCAGCGGGCCATTCGGGTACTGTCCCATCAGTAACAGCATGCCGTTGTCGTGCAAAATAGTGAAAATATCGAACATGGGATTACCTCGCGTACGCGCGCTGGAAGTGTCGCGCCAGCAACGCGCCTGCGCCCATCAATAACAGGGATATCGACAGATACCCCATTGTTCCAACCAGATAAGCCTCAAAGGTACGGAACGTCTGATTTTCAATATCGCGCGTAACGTAGGTTAGCTCCATTACGCCAATCACCATCGCCAGACTGGTATTTTTAAACAACAGCACGGTGTGGTTCACCATGGGCGGCAGAGCGTTGCGTACGCCCTGCGGCAGGATTACCGATGCCATCATACGTACATAACTCATACCCAGCGCTCGCGCTGCTTCATTTTGCCCATCCGGAATGGCGCGAAGGCCGCTGCGAATATCTTCTGAGAAGTAAGCCGCCTGACACAGGCCGAGCGCAAACATGGCAAACAGGAATTCAGCATTAAAATCGTTAATCCACATCTGAAGCGATTCCGGCAACAGCGTTGGAATGGCGAAGTACCACATCATTAACTGAATCAGCGTTGGCACATTGCGGTGATAGGAGACATAAGCCTTTACCAGCCAAACGCCCGGCCGGTAAGCCGTCAGACGGATGACGACCAGCAATAGCGCGATAAACATGGCGAGCAGCCAGGAACCCAGTGCCAGTTGCAGGGTGATCGCCGCGCCATCTAAAATCACCTGGCCGAAATGGCCTGTCATCACGCTGCTAAAATCAAGTGCCATGGTGTTTCCTCTTCGCGAGTGGATCAGTACGCGCGCTCACCGGGACGCATGGTGGAAAGCCCGCCAGGCACCTGAAGAGTGGGGGTGATTTCGATATTGCCGATATTGACGGCAATCGGCGCCGAAACCGCAAAAGCAACGCAATCGGCGATATCTTTTGCTTCGGGCAGCTCAAAACCCTCAATAAACTGGCGGTGCGCCGCTTCATGATCGCCTGACACGTTGCCGAAAATATCGGTTGCTACGCGCCCGGGACAGATTTCAGTAATCCTCACCCGCTTGCCGTAGCAATCGACGCGCAGCTGGCGTGACAGCGCATGCACAGCGGCTTTGGTCGCGTGATATACCGAGTTGCCGCCAAAGTTATAAATGGCTGCGATAGAAGTGATGTTAATCACGTGGCCGCAGTCGCGCGCCACCATCCCCGGCACCAGCAGACGGCACAGATGCAACACGGCACGCAAATTCACATCCACCTGGTTTTCTATCACGTTCTCATCGGCATCAAGAATAGAACCCGGGTGCGATATGCCAGCATTGTTCACCAGAATATCGATCTGCAAATCGCGGCAAAGCTCCGTCAGCACGCTAAGGTCAGAGACGTCAACGGCATGCGGAATGCACCCGGTGCGTTCGGCAAGAAGCGCCAGCTGTTCTTTGCGCCGCGCCACCGCGTGAACGGTAATCCCTTGCTGACAAAGACGTTCAACAATCGCTGCGCCCATTCCGGCTGAGGCGCCGGTCACCAGCGCAACTTTATAATCTGAAAATGGCATTGTGCCTCTCCTGTTAGCGGGCGGCGTCCATCACCGCGGTCTGAATCTCTTTGTTTTCGACTCTATTGAGTAACGACCTACGGGTATAAGACATAAAAGATGTGAGGCGATAAGGGGGACTTATAACCGTGTTTACGCTATGACTGCGGCGCTGAGCAAAGCGACTTCGCTGCCATATTCCACTCGCTGATTCTGCGTCACAGAGATCGCCGTCAGAATGCCGTCTGCCGGGCTGGTGACCGGCAGATAGAGAGAACCTGCCTGAACCAGCGCCAGTAAACCATCCTGCTTTATCTGCTGCCCAGGCTGGGCGAAAGCCACACCATTAAGTGGATGATAAAGCAGGATTTTTCCAGGTATTGGCGCGCAAATGGCGGCAGGCGCCTGCGCAACAGGAAGTGGCGTCGCTGCTGGACGGGCTGATTGCACGTCATGCGCCAGTGGCTGGACGGGCTCAAATTGCAGACGTATCGACCAGTTTGTACCACTTAGCTGGATATTGCTTAAACCGGCGGCGCGCATCTTGCGCGTGACCTGGCGTAATTCAGAGAGAGCTATCGACTGTTTTTCCATAAGGGTTCCGCCGCAGATGAATAGCGCGAACAGGCAGCAACGCCTGATACGCATCTTTGGCACTTTAGCGCGTTGTCCTTAACCATCAGTAAGAGGGTTTAGCTTTGCGGCGATAAGCGCCACTTATTATCCCACCAGCATCAACGGCCGATTGTCGACGGTACGCCGGGCCATCAGCGACAACAGGATAGACTTCACCGCCTCTGCGGGTTCTGACAGTGGCAGATGGTCGGAGATACAGAACGAGAGCGAGGCCTGCACGTCCGGTTCGACAATTTTTGCCATCCATGCATCCGAGGCTTTCAGCATTGCCCGTGCCGCTGACTCCGGCATGATGGTGCAGCCGAGGCCCGCCGCCAGCGCAGCATTAAGCGTGGTTTGCGATTCAATCTCGCACTTCACCCGGTATTTCAGACCTTCATGCACAAAGGCGTCATCCACGACTTTGCGCATGATGTTATAGATGCGCGGCAGGAAAAGGTCATGGCGCGCGACCCCGGCCAGCGAAATCTGTTTCAACGGCTGAGCTAAGCTGTGTGGGCAGACAAAGCAAAGATCTTCTTTAATCAGCGGAATAAAACGCAGGCCATGGATATTACGATTATCGTAAATTACCGCCATATCCATGCGCCCGTTCATAATCAGTTCGCTGAGCGTGGTGCCGAAGTTTTCATTAAAGTAGAGCACGATGCCTGGATGCATGCGCTGTACCTCAGCCAGCAGCGGCAGCGCGAGCTGTTGGGCCGCGGTGCCCGGCGCCAACCCGACGGAAACGTGGCCTGAGAGCGCTGCATCAGCATGATTAATCGCGCTCTGCGCCTGTTCACACTGGCGCATAATCGCCTGCGCGTGGGTATAAAGAATTTTTCCTGCTTCGGTGGGCGTCACGCCGCGCTTAGTCCGGATCAGCAGTTGCTGATTGACTTCGCCTTCCAGCGTCGCCAGTTGCTGACTGAGCGCGGGCTGGGCGATATGCAAAATATCGGCGGCTTGCGTCAGGCTACCTACATCAACGATTTTGATAAAATATTTCAGGCGGCGTAAATTCATGGGCAAGACCTCGCGGAGTGGCAGATAAGAATCAACAAGCAATATTGATGCCACAACCTCCAGAGCGTCTGCATCAGCTAATGCAGCGGCGTTCAACCGGGCAGGGCCGCGCATGTAGATCGCAGCCTGCACTACTGCGGTGCTTACCGCCTCTCCGTCATCGCTTTGTGTTATTACACCAAAACAAACCACTATTAACTGCTGCCCTCGGCCAGCCCCTATCCTTCCCAGGCACCCTTCCATCTCATCTGTCTACCGGAAAACTGTTTATGCCTGAGATAGCCAATCGCTTAAAAAATGTTGCCGTTTCCGCTTCCGTTGCAATGACGCAAAAAGCGCGCGATCTTGCCGCGCAGGGAATCGATGTCGTGGGATTGTCAACCGGCGAGCCTGACTTCCCAACCCCGGAACATGCTATCGAAGCAGCTTACGCTGCGGCTCGCGCAGGAGACACCCGCTATCCGCCAACCGATGGCACGCCCGCATTACGTGAGGCTATCCAGCGAAAATTTAAGCGTGATAACGGGCTGGATTATGATGTCAGCCAGATCCTCAGCGCGGGTGGCGCGAAACAGATTATTTTCAATGCCATGCTGGCCACTATTAATCCTGGAGATGAAGTAGTGATCCCCACGCCGTCCTGGATTAGCTATGCCGACATTGTGAAATTTGCCGGCGGCACGCCTGTGCCGGTGCCTTGTCATGAAAAGAACGGTTTTAAACCCCTGCCCGCCGATCTGCAGGCGGTTATTACCGCCAACACAAAATGGCTGCTGATCAACTACCCGAGCAACCCCACTGGCTCCGTTGCCAGCAGGGCTGAATTGCAGGCGATTGCCGACGTGATGCTCGATCATCCGCACATCTGGATCCTGACTGACGATATCTATGAGCACCTGATTTACGATGGTGTCACCTTCCTTACCATCGCCCAGGTCGAGCCCCGCCTCTTTGACCGCGTACTCACCGTAAACGGCGTATCAAAAGCGTACTCAATGACGGGCTGGCGCCTCGGTTTTTGTGGTGGTCCTGCGCAATTGATTAAGGCAATGAGCAATGTGAATACGCAGAACAGCGGCGGCGTGACTACTCTGACGCAGGCGGCGGCGGTTGCGGTACTTAACGGTCCCCAGGCGTTGTTGCAGGAGCGAGCAACCCTCTACCGACAGCGGCGCGACTACGTACTGGAGCGGCTGGAGGCGGTGGACGGACTGAGCTGCCATCGCCCACACGGGGCTTTTTATCTCTTCGTCAATATCGCCGCCTTAATTGGCAAAACCAGCGCAGGCGGAGCCTTCATCCACACTGATGCCGACTTTGTCCTGGCGCTTATTGAAGAGCAGCATGTCGTGACGGTACAGGGCGCGGCTTACGGCATGAGTCCTTACTTTCGCCTCTCCTATGCCACCAGTATGGAGCGGCTGCAGACGGGTTGCGATCGTATCGCGGCATTTTGCGCCGGTTGCCGCTGAAGGGTAGCCCGCCTGATGTCATAAAAAAGCGGCGCTGGCGCCGCTTTTTTTGCCGACATTCTGATGTTACCCCGCTAATACTGCCGTTGCCGAACAGACGTGGCCGCCGTTCGCGGCGATTTCGCTGCGCACTATCGCGGCCAGCGTAACCGATCCTGGCGTATCGCTGTGGATCAAAATCGAGCGTGCCCGCACCGGTAACAGCCCTCCCTCAATGGTCGTGACCGTCCCTTCCAGTAAAAACTGGCGCACGCGTGAACGCACTGCGCTTTCTGTGGTGATTACGGCGCCTGGCGTGCCGCGCGGTACCAGATGCCCGGAGGCGTCATAGGCACGATCGGCCAGAAATAGCGTCAGCGTTGGCAGACCCGCCTCTTGCGCCGCCCGTTCAATAATGGTGTCCGGCTGGGCAAAGATAATCAGTTCGGGATCGATACGCGCAATCGCCTGCATCACCTGCAACGCCAGCGCGGCGTCGCCATTAATCATATTGCCCATCGCAGCATGAAAGCTGACATGCGCCACGCGCATACCTTCAGCGCGGGCAATGGCGCTGAGCGCACCGAGCTGATAAATCACCTGCTGACACAGCTCCTCCGCGCTGAATGGCAGTTCACGACGGCCAAAGCCCTGACGATCCGGCAGCCCCGGATGCGCGCCAATGCCCACGCCGTGCTTTTTCGCCAGCCGCACCATACGCGTCATAATCGCCGGATCGCCCGCATGGAAACCGCAGGCTACATTGGCGGAGGAAACCACCTGCATCAGCGCCGCGTCATCACACACCTGCCAGACGCCAAAACCCTCGCCCATATCGGAATTGATATCAATTTTCATCATGCTGTCCTGCTCAGATAATCAGAGATTCACTACGTTTTTCATCGGGGCCACGTCGCGGCGTAAACGGTTCAGCCACGCATCTACGGCCTTTTTAATCACCAACGCTTCGCGCGCGTCGCTGCGTACAAGTTGCAGCGATTGCCCTGGCTGAAGTTGACCGAGCCGCCACAAATCTTCTTCAATTACGCATGCGATTTTCGGGTAACCGCCTGCGGTATTCGCATCGCTTAATTGAATAATCGGCTCGCCGGCGGGCGGCACCTGCACGATGCCTGGGATAAGGCCGTAGGATCGCATTTCTACTGCCTGCGAGGGCTGAATTGGCTTGCCGGACAGGCGATAGCCCGTGCGGTTGCTCTGCAGCGAGACCTTCCAGCTCTGTTGCCAGAAGCATTCATGGTCAGCGGCGAATAAGGCATATTCCCCGGAAGGGATAGCACGCAGCTTCACGTGACCATCGCAGTTAAGCGGAAAGCTCGATGCCAGCGCGACCGATGGCGGCACCATACCTATTCCTGAAACCGGCAGCGGTGGACCGCTGGAGACACCGAACGGCAGGCGATCGCCGCGCTGTAACTGACGTCCGGCAAATCCGCCGAAGCTGCCGCGTAGCGCCGTACTACGAGAACCCAATACTTCCGGCACATCAATGCCGCCCGCCACGCACAGATAGCCGCGCGCACCG
This sequence comes from Pantoea sp. QMID4, assembly GCF_030270445.1. NCBI lineage: Bacteria > Pseudomonadati > Pseudomonadota > Gammaproteobacteria > Enterobacterales > Erwiniaceae > Pantoea > Pantoea sp. QMID4. Next base: position 29,237 of record NZ_BSXL01000005.1, read on the forward strand.
ACACGGGGATAACGCAACTCCAGTACCTGTCCGCTGCGTACCCTGCACCCCCACCAGGGCGGTAGCGCGGCACCATCCAGCAGTCCGAGGCAGTCTGCGCCAGTGAGCGCAATGCAGGCATCACGCAGAAAACGCACGCGAAAGGGAAACATCTGTATTTCAATAGCGGCGGCATTTTCGTCATTGCCCAACAGTAAATTACCGGCGCGAAGCGCCAGCAGATCCATCGCGCCGCTTACCGATACGCCAAGTTGCCGCCAGGCCGGACGGCCTGAATCCTGCACGGTATTGAGTGCGCCGCTTTGTTCAATCTCAATCACAGTTCAATCCTCTCCGGCAGGAAGCGAATAGTATCGCCCGGCGCCAGCAGCGCCGGGCTTTCCGCAAAGGGATCAAACACCTCGATTTCGGCATAGCCGATCGCGTTCCAGCCGTTGGGACCGGTAAGGACCGACACCCCGGCCTGGGCGCCGCCTATAGTGACGGTACCTTTCAGCATATTGAGCGACGGCACTTTCTTGCGAGGCGTCGCCAGTGCCGGATCGAGGCCATGTAAATAGCCAAACCCCGGCGCACTGCCGAGCGCAAACACGGTGTACTTCCCCTGATGGTGCCGACGAACGACCTCCCGGGCGGTAAACCCACTTTGCCGACACACGGTTTCCAGGTCCGTACCCTGTTCGCCGCCGTAACATACCGGAATCTCAATCAGCCGCCCTTGCGGATGCACTTCCTGAGCCTGACGCCAATAAGCGCGAAGCTGCCTTTCGACCGTCTCGCTGTCAGTCTGGATAGCGCGGAACAGCACCAGCAGGTTGGTCACCCCCGGGATCAGCGACTCCACGTCCTCACGCTGCGCCAGCAACCGTGCCAGTGACCAGATGCGACGCTGAACAGGCAGATCAAAGGCGCCCGGTGCCTCCACCAGCCAGGCACGCGCGCCCATCGGCGAGAGGATGACGCTCGCCGCGTCATTTGCCGTGATAATGTGAAAATCATGACTAATCAGTTCACTCGCCAAAGCAGCCATCCGTTATTCCAGTGGTTCAAATTTCAGGCTGGAGAGCGGCTGGACGTGCTCTTCACGAACCATTTTGTATTCGGTTTTTGGCCCAATCCAGGCGTCCCAGATTTTGTCGATAGTGCCATCGTCATCCATTGCCTTCAGGCTGGCGTTAACGCTGGCTAACAATGCCGGCTCATCTCGTTTCATGCCTACGCCAATCGGCTCCAGCGCCATGGGCTCCTTGATCATCGCCAGTTCAATACCCTCTTTCTTCGCCTGCGAAATCATTTTAATGCCGGTCATGGTGTTGGTGACAAATCCCACCGCCTTGTTTTGCTGCAGGGCAAGGAACGCTGACGCCGCATCCTGGAATGTTACGGCTTTACCCCCTTTCAGATGAATTGACTGCTCTGACGTCGTGCCTTTGGTGGCACTGATGCGCTTGCCTTTAAAATCGTCCAGCGACTTGTCCGCATTCGCCTGTTTCACCAGCAACATCTCTTTTGCCACGTAGTAGGGATCGCTGAACTGAATCTGCTGACCACGCGTTTTGGTGTACGCCAGGTTGGCGATCAATACATCGGCACGGCCTGTAGCGATCACAGCGATGCGCGCTTCTACCGAGGTCGGCATCAGGGTCGCTTTTACTCCCATCTGTTTCGCCAGGGCATGGCACAGGTCTACATCCATTCCCACCAACTGACGTGTTTGCACGTCAGGCGAAGAGAATGGCGGAACATCAGAATAGACCCCGCATTTAAGCTCGCCGCGCGCTTTGATAGTGGACAACACGTCCGCTTTTGCGGATGAAACTGTCAGCAACAGTGGCAGAGACAGTGCAAGAAGAGAGCATTTTTTCAATGTCATTATCATGTTTCCCGAGAACGTTGATGCATCTGTGATGATAGCTTTGGACTATATCGGCTCAGCGGCAAAGCCAGTAAGAGGGAAACCCTGTTGGGCGATACACAATTTATATGACGTTTCGCAATGCGGATTAGGAAAGACTGGAACCTGCTAACCGATTGACGTGAAAAGGCACAACTATGAATGGCAAACTCGGCATATTGCTAAAAATCCTGTCAGCGCTTTGCGCAACGCTGATGCTCGCCTGTGTTAAAGGGCTGGACGGTGCGATCCCTACTGGCGAAGTTATTTTCTTCCGCTCATTCGTCGCCTTAATTCCGCTACTGATTTGGTTAAAGCTACAGGGCAATATTCTCGCCAGTCTGAAAACGCGCAATGTTTCTGGTCACCTTATTCGCGGCATTTCCGGCACGGGCGGTATGTATTTTAACTATCTTGCGCTGGTCTATATTTCTCTGGCAGACGCCACAGCAATCAGTTACGCCGCGCCGCTTTTTACGGTGATCATGGCGGCGCTGCTGTTAAAAGAGCATGTGCGCTTAACGCGCTGGATGGCAGTCGTGATAGGTTTTTCCGGTATTTTGCTCATGCTCTCGGCTAACCTTACCGCCGGGAGTTCGTTGTTATCGGCCAGGAGCTTAGCAGCAGGCACGGGCCTGGGCGCGATGTTTGCGTTGATTGCCGCGCTGTGCACTGCAACCTCAATGGTACAAATACGGTTTCTGAACGGTATCGAACAACCAGGAGCGATAGTGTTCTACTTTTCGCTGATGACCATGTTGATAGGCCTGGGAACAGTGGCGTTTGGCTGGACGGTACCGGTACCACAGCAACTATTGCTGCTAATCGGCTGCGGATTTTTTGGCGGCATGGCGCAAATACTGGTAACGCTGAGTCTGCGCTATTCCGACGCGTCGTTGTTAGCGCCTTTTGATTACACCACGCTGGTATGGTCAATGGTCATTGGCTGGATGTTTCTCAACAGTTTCCCGGGGCCGTCGACAATTACTGGCGCGGCAATTGTCGCTTTGGCTGGCATGTTTACCGTCTGGAGCGATCGCCGCGAACGTAAAGCGCAGATAATCAACTCTTCCAATTAAACCGGCTGGCTTGTAAAGACGGCACGCCAATCTGCTAAGCAGAGGATTCTTTTTAACATTGAAGGTGATTTATTTTTTACCGTTACCAGTTTAGAGATCGGCTTATATGTGAATATTAAGATCATTTTTTACCGGTTTTACGCCGGGATGTAGATTGTCTGCCGATGACATCCGGCTTCCGTTTTCGCTAATGGCGGACGATGCCGACACCCGTCGGCTACAGGGGTAGACCTGACTACGACCACCTCACCCCCATGACCCTTTTCGGAATAGCACTGCACCTGAATACTCTTTTGCATCGCTCCACACCCGTCATCTGCATTCGTTCAACCCTCCTGCGTCATCCTGTTCCCGCCTTCAGCTCAGCCTGCGTTGAGATGATGAGATGCTGTACCGACCAGATGGACTGCCAGAATATTTGCCTGACAAATGTTAGGTAGGCATTGACGTAGGTCGATCTGGCAACTAAGGTTTATCTACCTAACAATTGTTAGGCAACTCAGCCACCACCCTACAGGATCGATCATGACCGCTAAACTTCAGCTTTTCACCTCGCCTTCGGCCTTTCCGAACCCACAGCGTCTGCGTCTGTTCATGCACGAAAAGGGCATCGCTGATCAGTTTGCCGAGACCATCTATGACATGTCTCCCGGAGGAGAACAGCGTGGCTGGCGTCATTTGAATATGAACCCGTGGGGTGAAACGCCTACCCTTCAACTGGCTGACGGTAGTTATATTTCCGAAACGGCTGCTATCGTTCGTTATCTTGATCAGGCGTATCCGGGGCGCAGGATTATGGGAGAGACCGCGCTGGAACAGGGTCTGGATAATATGTGGGATAACCGGGTGTGGGTGCATATCCTGTACCGCATCGTTACCGCGTTCCACGTGTTGCACACCGGGCTTGGCTTTAAGCTGGAACTGACCAAAAATGAGGCCTGGGGCGAGCACTGCCGTAAGGAAGCGTTGTCTCACGCCGCTCTGGTCAATAGTCATCTGTCAGACGGTCGGGAATGGCTGCTCGGCGGCGATGCTCCGACCTTCTCGGACATTACGCTGGCAACCGCGATCGCTTTCTCGAAATTCCCGGTCAATGCCACCCCACTGGACGAGCGTTTTGAGTTCTTAGATGCGTACTGGCAGCGCTGGACTAAACGTCCCGCTTTCCAGGCAGCCTACGCCGATGGCAATAGCGGCATTCCTGAGCTGGATTCGCCAGCCCGGTAATCCGCTCTTACTGGAAACGCTGGCACACCGGGATCGTTATCTGCTGACTTTTCCGGTGAGGACGGTTTTCCGGAAAGCGTCGGCTGTCGATGCCGCTTGCTGAATCTTAATGAAGTGACATCTGCCTGAGCACCCTGGACGCATCGCACTCACTGCGCTTACTGACAATCTGCCTGTCACCCGGTAAGCGTTTGCTGTAAATTAGCGTTCCCTGTTTAAGAGATTATCCCAATACCTAAGGCATCAAGATGAGCGTCAACGCCAGGGAAGCCATTTTGTTGGCGGCCAAAAAAATTGCCCAGTCCCAGGGTTACAATGGTCTGAATTTCCGCGACCTTGCCCAGGAAGTGGGTATTAAAGCGGCGAGTATTTATTACCATTTTCCAGGCAAGGCCGCTCTGGGCACTGCGGTTGCCAGACGATACTGGGAGGACGGTGCGCTCGCGCTGGAAACAATCGAATCAGAAAGCCCCTCTCCGATTGATGCTCTGCATCGCTTTCCTGAAATATTCCGAAGATCGCTGGAGGCCGACAATCGTCTCTGCCTGGGCAGTTTTATGGGTGCGGAAAAAGATACCTTACCCCCTGAGATGAGTGAAGAAATTCAGAAGTTCGCTGATGTCAACATTGCCTGGCTGAACAGGCTTCTGGTGGCGGCAAAGGTGTGCGAATCAGAGGAGAGTGAATCAAGAGCACGTGCAATTTTTACGGCCATTGCCGGTGCCCAGCTTATTGCCAGAAGTCGCTCTGATATCTCGCTTTTCGATTCACTGGTGGATTCTTATCGCGCCTTCGGACCTCTGCCGGCATAGCCACTGTCAGCAACTCACTTCAGCTAACATCCAGCTTGCTGAATGCGCGCCAATGCGAAGCGACGTCCGGTAGCGCCTGTATTTTTCCACTCAGGATTCTCCCCTTTGGCTCAATACGCGACGGGTAAGAGCAAATGTATTACGCCGTGTCTCATCATCACCTGCGCTAAAGGGGTGAAGCTTCGGATCAGGAAAGCATTTATTTCAGCGATTCTGCCAACGTGATAATCCACAACTCGCTGTCTGACTCCGGTTTCTTCAGCGGCTTCAGACCGATCGTTGTGGCAACCGGCTTGTCATCCACCGTAAGTGTCCCCTGCTCCGTCACTCGATAATCCTTACGCTTCTTACCTTCAACCGGATTCTGCATCACCGCTTCCACGCCAAAGTCATTGTCATTAGTGACCGCGAGCGTTTTATTGTCGATCAGCGCCAGCCCTTCGGCTTTCTCCTGCTGCCAGCCCAGGTGACGTAAATCAACCACCTGATTTTTAGCGGCGAACTTTATGCCACGCTTCAGCAGCGTTTTCTCGTCGTCAGACTCGGGATATTCACCGGGCTTATCATATGCTGAAAGCTCGGTAGCGGAGCTGAGATCCACCTTATAAACAAGGTTGCGCATCGCATCGTTTTTGTCGGTGCCCTGCTCTATCAGCAGGATATGCTGATTGTCGATCGCCACGATATCGCCAATTTTTGCGTCACTGGTTTTACTGTAAGCCTCGCTGTCGATCGGATATCCATACATGGCGGTTTTCCCTGTCGCCGGATCGAAACTCACCAGGCGGGTAAAGCGCGCCTGCTTTTTACTTTTACCGTCGATATCCAGCGTGCTCTGCACCGCGGCAATAATGCGCCCATCAGGCATGCGGGTGATCCCCTCAAAGCCACGGTTTGGCTGACGCCATTTGAGTATGTTCGGCAGACCGCCCGCAATGGATTTCTCCCCTTCGGCGGCCTGCGGCCCGTGAATCGCCAGGATTTTGCCACGCTCATCTACGTTAATCAGGAACGGACCATACTCATCGCACAGCCAGTATCCGCCCTTGCCATCTGGCGTAATGCCTTCCGTATCCAGACCACGGTTGTCACCCTGCAGCGCTTTCAGCGTATCGCTTAGCGCGACTTCATTGGTTGATCCGATGACGCCATCCTGCAACGGCAATCCGTTAACGTTGCCCTTATCGTCATGCAGCGGTCGGACATCTGTGGCCTCGGCTTTGCCGTTCTGCACCCGAATATTCATCAGCATTGGAGCGAAGTCTGGCGTGACGAAAATTTTTGCCTCTTTCTTACCCACATCAGGCGAGTCGGCATTGGGTCCGCGATCGGTAACGGTAACAAAGGTCAGCGCATCCCCCTGCTTACCGGTAAACAGCAAACCAGAGCCGATACCCACCGGCAGACCCTGAGGAAATGCGCTGGCGAAGGCACCGTTGTAGCTCACGCGCGTTCCTTCGGGGAAACTGACGATGTAGCGTTCCGCCTTTGGCTGTGCCGCTAGCGTTGATAAAGAGAGTGCGCAACCGATAACCAGAGAAATCGCTTTTATTTTCATGTTTTTATATCCGTAAAGGAAAGCCACGAGCCTAAAGAATAAAAATGACAGAAAAATGAAATAATCGGGAAACACTTGTGGTTAACGAAGTGATTATTTCACCGTTGCCAGAGTGGGTGAGGCTGATACTGGACAGCGGCCAACTGTTTGCCACGTCCGACGCATTCCTGTCCTGGCAGTATCGCTATACACTGACCCTGACCCAAAATCCTGCTCCATTCATAAACAGAATTCCGGCATGATTAATACTCCCCCCGAGCGGAGGTTGAGCCGATGAAAAAGTCACGATTCACTGAAGAACAGGTTGTCTTTGCCCTCAGGGAGGCTGAACCGGGTACATCAGTACCAGAAGTCTGTCGCAAGCTGGGTATCTCCGATGCCACATTCTATACGTGGCGCAGGAAATACGGCGGGATTTCCCCATCTGAAATGAAGCACATGCGACAGCCCGAGGATGAGAATCTCAGGCTAAGAAGCTGGTTGCCGATCTGAGCCCCGACAAGGCCATGCTACAGGGTGTGCTGGCAAAAAAACTGACGCTGGCGCGACTGGGGCCGGGATCTGCAGGCACGCTACGGAGCCAGCGAAAGGCAAATATGCTTTGCCCTGCGGGTCAGCCGCCGCTCGTTCAGGTACCGTTCAGTGGCGGCAGACGACAATGCGCTACGCCTGCGCATCAGGGAGATCAGCGAAACCCGGGTCCACTATGGCTACCACAGAGTGCACGCCATGCTCAGGCTTGAAGGCTGGCGGGATAACCATAAACGCATCTATCGACTCTGCAGCGAGCAGGGTCTGTCCCTGCGTCTCAGACGTCCACGTCGTAACAAATCGGCACAGCGCCGACAACCCCAGCCTCAGGGATTGTATCCGAATCATATCTGGGGCATGGACTTTGTCTCTGACGCATTATCTGACGGGCGTCGGTTACGCCTGCTGACGGTAATTGATCTCTACACGCGTGAACCTCCGGGGATCAGCGTGGACCAGAATCTGCGCTGAACAGAGGTTGCGGAGATGCTTAACAGTATTGCGTTCAGACGTCCTTTACCACAATTGCTGAAAACCGATAACGGCTCTGAGTTTGCAGGAAAAATGCTGGACAAGTGAGTGTATGAACGAGGGATCCGTATAGACTTTCCACGCCCGGGCACCCCAACGGACAATGCGACGGTGGAGTCGTTCAACGGCAGGCTGCGGGAGGAATGCCTGAATGAAAACGGGTTCATGTTGCTGGAAGATGCCCGGTGCAAAATTAAGGCCTGCGCATGCGCTATAACCAGAGACGTCCCCATTCTGCACTGGGCTGGATGACGCCGTCAGAATTTGCCGGGAAATCTGCCGGTTGCAAGAATATGCAGCCAGACTGAAGCCGGATATTCCTGATTATGAATGGATCACATACGGGTAGCGGGTCACACCACATCTCAACCCGGCAATGTAACCGTATTTTTCACGTATGGTTCGAGAAGCCAGGTCTCGACGATTCGCTTTACAGCACGCATTCTATGGGCAAAGCGTAACCTTATCTAATCTACAAAAAATCTGAGGGTAATCCAGCTACTGTTGGGCCATAAAAACTCGAAAGCACAGTTCATTACCTGGGCATTAAAGTCGATGACGCCTTAGTGATATTTTAATCGATTGAAGTCTAACTAACTGCCGCAACAGCAGCCCTATGATAGGAGCGTACATAGTAGCTCTTCCCTGAACTTATCAAAGGGAATTCAATTAACATCTATTTATCAGACCTGTTCCATGGCATTTTTAACAATAAATTCGCCATCCCACATAAACCGCTTAATCCTGCAAAGAGTAATCCTGCACCTACAAAGCCTGAAAGCAAAAATAACCGACTATCTATGATATATCCCATTACAACGCCGATAAGAATTAGTGTGCCCGCAACAATCTGAACCTGCCTCATGATAGGTAACGGCCGTTTTTTGTCTTCGATAGTCGGGAGGTTGGCGCTCTTCCATGCGTTAATGCCCCCAGCCATCAGTAAAGCCGGCATAGGGCTTGCTGCTTTCAATAGCGCATTGGCATTATGAGCCGTGCAACCCCCTGACAAACAATGAAAGATAACCGGTTGTTTATCTGCACCCGCCACCGTTTTACCTGCCGTTATATCGCTGAGAGGGAGTGAGCGTGCGTTCGGTATATGTTCACGCTGGTATTCAGTGGAGTCTCGAATATCAATGAGCACCGCCCCTTGATCAACAAGCCTTTTGGCTTCTTGCGGTGATACTGTTTCTGGCGTCATTTGAAATCCTCGGGACAGTAAATGTCTTTTAACGTGGAGATTACTTTTTTCACCGAGTCATTTTTGATGAAATATTTCACTTTTTGCGCCGCCCTTTCAGATTCAATCAAACCGTCTTCTTTCATTTTTGACAGGTGCTGAGAGGTTGCTGAAGGCGTTAAGCCGGTCAATTGCCCCAAATCACCTGACGATGTGCCGGGTTTATCAATGAGAATACAGAGGATCAACAGTCGATTGCTGTTGCTCATCGATTTAAGCAGCGTTGTTGCCAACGAGGCACTTTCATGTAACCGGAACAGATGAGAATCTTTCATTTTGTTATTTAGAGTTACCTAAATTTAGACAATGCTAAATTAAATGATGCACACATGCAATCAAAAAACTCTCAGGGCGGCCTAATGCCTGCTTTTCGCTCAAAGCGGACATTAGGCCGGATAGCGTCCGCCTGGGGCCATCGTTGTTGAGATGCTGCGCTCAGGCCGGACGCTCAGTCGCAAGGCTATCTGCCTTCGTGTTATGGCGCGCCTGGAAACAGCCTCTTCGCCCGAAGAAGAGCTACACTTGCAGGCACTGGTAAGCCTTTAATTTTCTCAGTAAACTACCTGTGTCAGGGCTGAAAACCCCTGAATTGTACAGGTATAACTGACTCAGAGAGCACTGGCAGTAATGAAAAGTAACAGAAATAAAATGCCTGGTGAGATACTCATAGGCGAAGCCGCACTGGCCCTTCTGGACGAGAAGAAGTCCGTTTCATGGACGGGCATCCTGGTTAAACTCGAAGCCCGGCTTGCTAACGAACAGGATGAATCCAGAGCCGACATACTGATAGCGGCTATCCAGGACGTCAGGGCAGAGATGAAGCGGCGCAGTTCAGATGCTGACAAAAACGATGAAGGTCAGGTCGTAACTCAGCATGAAGACCATGACAGAATGACCCGTCACTGATAAATCTACTATGCTTTTCTAAGCAGATAAAAACTGGCAGTTCTATTAAACCTGCAGCGATAAGGTTATAAATTTCAGATGCAACAGATACTCAACTCAGACGGACCCGAACTAATTCACGCTCTTGAGAATATCGACGATATTTATGAAGAGGAGAAAAGAATCTTTTCTGCTGCAGTCAAAACCTTGCTTACCGGAACGGGCAGCGTGACAAGCAGAGAGGTTCTTTTCTATCTTATCGGTGAAATGGAAGCGACCACGGACGTCGTCAGGCTTGATGTACTGCGTACATGTCTTGAAATTTTGATGGGTCTGAAAAATCCCGCACGGGCTGTTTAACTCAGTGCATTTTCTTCATTAAATACTGAATCAATTCCAGGCAATCAGGACGGGTATCAGCATCGCAAGTATATTCGCTGAGGCGGTATAGAGCCTGAATAAGGCGTTCAGGGGTAACAATATCACCTGCTGAAAGCAGCCCGGTTGTTACCTTGCCTATCAGGGCACGGACCTCTTCTGAAAAATCATGCGCATTGTTTTTCAATCCGCCTCCATCTTCTGTATAAAAACCCAGTCTATCATTTTCCGGCATGGCCAGTTAAGCAGTGGCTGCTGCCAGGATTACTCTCGTCCTGAACGTCAGAGATTTCCGGGCACTTCCTCTCATCCGCCTGCCTCACAAAGCTCTTAAATAACCAGGCCAGTGAATAACAGGTCCGGGCATTATCAGTCCTTTCAGTATGTGCATGCGCGAAGACAAAAGATACAGCGAACCGGCATTAACGGACGCTTTTCATCAGCAGTGCAGGCTTACTTATCGCCCGATTAAGGATTAATTACCCGTGCGTCATTTCTTATGGCGACTACAGTCAGTAATGAGGTTATCAACAACGTGCTAATGGAGAATGTACCGTGTTAATTCAAGACGACGAGAAAGGCCACGTCATTATTGGCGAAGCGGCACTGCACCTGGCGCTGGCTGAAAAGGAGATAAATGTTATCTCTCTCATCGCTGAACTGGGGCATATGGCTGCAAATGAATCCTGTGATGAAAGGCTTGGCAATATATCCGAGGCCCGAAGCTGGCTGAAGAAGTACGCGAATCCCGGACCCGCAGAGCAGCACGTGCCGTTCCTGCAGACACTTGCAGGTCTGAACGAAGAAAAGCATTAACGCCATAGGACGTAGTCCGGCTCCGGCCGGAAGACGACAGCACCAGATGACCTCATCGGTTGCGTGAAAGCGTGTACCGGCCGGAGAAACTGTCAGGGACGACACCTCCGCACCTGCTCCCGAAGTTGTACAGAAGTAATGCACCGATTCTATAGATATGTATCAAATCTTTATCAGAAAACTACGTCTCATAATTTCCCACTGACCCGATTTGAATTGTTTAACAGTGTCTGACGGCCCTGATAAGGCAGTTACGCAGAGCTATCATACGGCCTTATGCCACGCAGGCTGCTCTGTATTTTTTCATCGCCGGAGTTTCACAGAGTGTACAGTGCGGTATGATATTTGTTTCTTACAGAGAGTGACATCATGGCCAGAGCCACCCCACCCTATGTTCCGGTATCTCCGGCCTGCCTTGCCGCCCAGTTGCGCGAAATAGCAAAGATGCTGGAATCGCGCAGCCCTTTGATACGCAGCATAGAACGTTATTACGCCTCAGGTGAAGCCGGAGAGCGGCTGTCGGTTGTTCATATTGAAATGCTGACAGAACCGGATTGAAGATTTCACTATTCGCCTGGCAGTTAAGCACTGCAGGCTCCGGACATGCATAAGCTTTTAAAATAACTCCCGATATCAGGCATAGCACACCGGGATGGCATAATCGCCAGTGAAATTCGCGACTTAAAAAGTACGCCTGTACATTTTAACATCGGGCCGTCTGAAATTCTGTAAATAACGGTGAACTGTCCCTCCGCAGCATTTTCGTAGTTATACCGACTGTAACTGTGTTGATTACCAGAAGATAATGTTGGTGACTTTTTACGAACGTATGCTGATTGTTCATAGCGGATATCTTGAGGATATAGTGTCTGCCTAATGCCAGAAGCGGACATTGGCTAATGTTTTATTTTAACAATCAGCAGAAAAGCGCCCAGCCATAATAACTATCTGAATTAAAGTCGTTAATTTTTGAATATCAAGCTCTGAAATTGAATATATTATTGCACTTTTAATTTTACAGTCATGGGCAGATCTCGAGCAGGTTTGCCCTTTTCGAAACGCCATTTTGACACAGCTGTTATTACAGCATCATCGAACAAGTGGTCTGGCATAGATTCGATTATTCTCATCTGGCTTACCCTGCCTTCTGCATCAATGTCAAAATTAAACTTAACCATACCTTCTATTCGGTTCCTGGCAGCATAGTATGGGTAAACAGGACGGTCTTGCCGAAGGGGCTTTGGTTGATCTACTTTAACAGGTAAATAAGTAGAACATGCACTGACTACAAGAATACCCAGAATCACTATATACCTATACATAACAATATCCTTTTATTGATAAAGAATATCATTATACTTCAACCTTAACAGAAGGTTGTTTGTTGATCTCAGCGAACATTGGGTTGTAGCCTGTTAAAAGCGGTGGGTATATAACCCTCATCAATCCTGCCAACGTCTTGCTGCAATTTAGACATCCGCTTTTCGCTCATGAGGGACAATCATACTCAAATCTCCAACATTGCAGGTGATTTGAGTATGAACACGTCACCGTGGAACGAAGACCGTATCATTGGCCAAAAAAGACCACTTCAGATATCTCATATCTGGGGGATCCGAATCCGGGTTGAACTGGAAGGTAATACGCGCGATTTAGATCTGTTCAATGTGGCGCTGGATAGTAAGCTTCGAGGCTGTGATCTGGTCAAACTCAAAGTATCTGAAAAGGCATATGGTACCTCGGTTTCAAGCAGAGCAACTGTATTGCAACAGAAAACCGATAGCCCTTTGCAATTTGAGATAACCAAAGGGACAAGAGAAGCTGTTGCTGCATTGATAAATGCCTGGCAATTTGCACAGTAAAGACTTCTTTTTCTGGTTTCGGGTCGGAACTAACCAGCACATATTAACCCGACAATACAACCGAATCTTTGATGGGTGGGTAGAAAAGCCTGGTCTCGAAAATTCGCTTTGCAGCACTCATTCCATGAGAAGAACAAAACCTTATGATCTACCAGAAATCAGGAATCTTCGGGTGATCCAACTTCTGTTGGGCCATACGAAACTGGAAAGCACAGTTCGTTATCTGAGCATTGATGTAGATGATGCGTTAGAGATCTCTGAATCGATTGAAGTCTAAGGTTGTCAGGGCTGTAACAGCAGCCCTGTGACAGAAGCAGTCCCCGTTACACGCCTATTGGATTAAAATTTTTCGATAATACCTTTAGCTGTACACGGTTTCTCCTTGTCATTGAGTAATCCAATTTTGCAATAGCCCGTTCTGTATAAATCGGATGCAATTTATCACGGCGTGTGTTAAGTAAATAAAAAAGTTGTTTAAAAGGAAAGATAGAGATGCATATTGATGAAATGCCTGCTTATTTATTGCAACACGATCGTTTCTACCTGACTGCGCCAGACCTGAGTCGCTCAGAAGAAATGCAACGTAAACTAAATGAATTTAGTTCGTTTCATCATGAATTTCTGCTTTGGTCTCCTGGCTTCCATTCGTTTTCTTCAGTCAGGGATAATATGTTGGATGCAGCAGAAAACTTCCTGCATGACAGAGTAGAATATAAGTTTTTAATTATCGACCGTACGTCAGATGAGCTATTGGGTTGTATAAGCTTATTCATAAGGAATCGTGCTATTCCCTATTTTGAGCTTGGCTACTGGCTTGCTACGGATGCGACGGGCAAAGGCATAATGTCTGAAGCATGTAAGCTGGCTACAAAAATAGCCACGGATTTTTTTAACGCTAAAAGAATCGAAATTCGTACTGCCAGACGTAACGTGCGAAGTCAGTCGGTTGCATTAAAGTGTGGTTTCAAACTTGAAGCCATATTAGCTTCTGATCGACTGGACAGCATGGGAGTAATTGACAATACCTTTATTTATACGTACAGCGGATGATTATACCGTACCCTGAAAATACGACGTCCGTTGTTCGCTCATATCCGGCAAAACAACTCAGGTCAAATAAAACGCTTGCTGGGGTTAACATCGGTTCAGCAAGCGTTTATTTTTTTACGCTTATTCGCGCAGCTTCACACCGCGTTTAATTGACATGCCATATCCCGCCAGAGCGCAGCCGGCGATAAACCACGGAATCCATTTAATGATACCTGAATCGCTGCCACTCAGTGATTGCAAATTATTCACCACCAAAATGATAGTGATGGTCATACACACCATTGAAAGTAACGGTGCCCAAAACACGGTAAAGCGACTGTCATCAGTCTTAACACGGCGAAAAAATAGTATCACCGCGGCAGAAACACCCAGCTGTAAAAGAAGAATGCACAACGTTGCTACGGCGGAGCCAATCGCGAATATATGCACCATCGGGTCAAGGCCCGCACTGCCCATCCCCGCCAGCAGCATCAGAATAATCACGCTGTGAACGTGGCTGGCGTTGTGCGGTGTGCCGTTGGTGGGGTGGGTTTTGCACAGCTCTTTCCAAATCAATCCATCACGGCTGATGCTGAACAAGTAACGCGATATATTATTATGGAACGCTAGCGCGGCCGCGAATAAACTGGTGATCAGCAAGACCGACATGGTTTCCACCGCCCATTGTCCGACATATTGTCGAGTGATGTTGAACACGAAGTTACCCGGGTCTTTACTGGCAATCGCCACTACCTTGTCAAAGCCATACGCCTGCACTAATGACCAACTGGTGAAACAGAAGAAGGCAGTAATCAGTAACAGGGCGCAGACCGTCGCGCGTGGAACGGTCTTCTCCGGGTCGCGACACTCCTCGGCATAGATGGCAGTGGATTCAAAACCAATAAACGCCGCGATGGTGAAAATAAATGCGATGCCCAGATTCCCCTGCATAAATACTGACGGCTCAAACGACTGGAAAGTATAGGAACCGACTTTTTTGATGAGCAACATGACATCGGTTAACAGGACGATAGCTACTTCCGCTAACATCAATATGCCGAGTAACTTACCACCGATCTCGACCCGTTTAATGCTGAGTATCCAGCAGATCAACACTGCCAGCATGCTCAGTGCCCACCATGGAATGTGGGAGAAAAAGTGCTCTTCAATAAATAATTGTGTGAAGAATCCCAGCATGGCAATAATGGCAATCTGGATGGAAATATACGCCATCACTGCCAGCACTGATGCTGAGGCGCCCCAGTTCTCACCCATGCCCTTTGATATATAGGTATAAAAGGCACCCGCATTGTTAACGTGGCGGCTCATGGCAATAAACCCCACCGCGAACAACATTAATATGATGCAGGAGAGAATATAAAAAACCGGAATACCGCTACCGTTACCGGAGATGATCGCTACCGGTAAACCGCCCACCACGCCTGTCAGCGGCGAAGCGGCTGCGACAACAAAAAAGATCAGAGAAAATAAACCCAACGTATTTTTGCGTAAGCCCGAATCCATATTCATCGCCAATCACCTCAACGACAGGAGAAATTTCTCAGGCAGTCTGTGCCGCCTGAGGCAGGTAACATTCCGGCATCATTTCTCAGTTTTGAGGCTTACGGATAGAACAAATCGGACAATCGCACAGTGCAACGTTGCCCCCTTTTAGTGCTCAGCAAAACGCAGACGATGGGAATAATCACCGTGGGTAATTCTGCGCTGATAGTCGCCGGGCGTGGTGCTGACAAAATGTTTAAACTCTCGCAGGAAGTGGGACTGGTCACTGAATCCCAGATCAAAAGCCAGGTCACTGAACGACAGATCCTGCCGAGAATGAATAGTGTTGATGGCTGACTGGCAGCGCAGAATACGACTGAATGCTTTAGGGGATAGCCCGGTGTCCTGGCGGAACTGCCGCTGGATGGTACGGCAAGAGTATCCGGTCAACGCCTCTAACTGATCCGCGCGGATGTTGCCATTCAGTTGCCGCATGGTCTGAATAATCAATGAAGTGACAGCAGAGGCTTTACGTACCAGTCGTGGCGTAAAGTAAGCATTGAACAGCGCGATTTGTCGGGAGAAATCGTGTGCTTGCACAATTTGCTCGAATGCCAGGCGGGCATCCGGCACCACATCGAGAAAACTGAATTCACTATCAGGTATTTCCTCGGCCATGAGGTCGAGAAAGTCAGGAATGATGCCTGGCGCAAAACGTACACCAAAATAGTGGTGATTATGCTGCATATCTGCTCCACGCGCTTCCAACGTGGTGCCACAAACGCGGGCGCCGGGATGTTGTGCATCGCAGTCAAACACAATATCAACACATCCGTCTGGTATAGCCAGCGTCATGCTGACATGCTGCGCAACTTCAAAACTGTAGAAGTGGGAGATGGCCGGGTTATCTGAAGCAATTAACGAATAATGCTGCGCGGCATTCAGCACAAACCAGGGTTGTTCAGGTTGAAATCCACGATGTCGATACAGAGGAAAGTGTGTCATGGCGTACTCCGGTGCAGGCGTTATCTCAGTTGATTACTGCAAATCCTGTGCCACAGACCCTCAGATTCCCTGTCGCAAATATTCAATACAGCCTCTTTCTGGCGCGTTATTTGTTATGGCGAAGACGCAAACAGCTAATTGAAGAGGCGCAACATGAGTGATTCACCCCGAATTGATTTTATCTACCTGTCGGAACAGGACATGATTCGTGCTGGAGTGACCGATATGGCCGCCTGCGTGGATACTATGGAAGAGATGTTTGGTCTGCTGTATCACGGTGACTACCGCATGGCAGGTGCGAATAACGATTCACACGGCGCGATGGTGACTTTTCCGGAGAACTCACCTTTCCCCGCGATGCCTAAACCTACCGCTGATCGCCGCATGATGGCGATGCCCGCCTATTTAGGGGGTAATTTCTGCACTGCAGGCGTGAAATGGTATGGCTCCAACATCGCTAATCGCGAAAAAGGCCTGCCGCGTTCCATTCTGATGTTCACCCTGAACGACGCTGACACCGGCGCACCTCTGGCACATATGTCGGCAAATCTCTTATCTGCTTATCGTACCGGCGCAGTGCCTGGCGTGGGCGCACGTCACCTGGCGCGTAAAGATTCGCGAGTGATTGGCTTACTCGGACCAGGTGTGATGGGGAAAACCACCGTTGCGGCTTTCATCGCCGTTTGCCCGCAGATCGATACCATCAAAGTTAAAGGTCGCGGTCAACGCAGCCTCGATAACTTCCTTACCTGGGTGCAGGAGACTTATCCGCAGATAAAGCAGGTGGAGATTGTTGATTCGCTGGAAGAGGTGGTGCGCGGGAGTGACATTGTTACCTATTGCAGCTCCGGCGAAGTGGGCGATCCCGCCACCTATCCCATTGTGAAGCGTGCATGGGTGAAAGCTGGCACATTCCTGGCGATGCCTGCGCTGTGCAGCATCGATGCCGGTATGGAGCAGGCTGATGTACGCAAAGTGCTGGATAACACCGGTTTGTATCATGCCTGGTTTGACGAGGTGCCCAAGCCCGCTCATCGCACCATTCCGATTATCGGCGTGCGTTTTATGGATATGTTGGACGCCGGAAAGCTGCAGGCGGATCAACTTGAAGATATTGGCAAGATCGTCGCCGGTGAAGCACCGGGCCGCCAGAACGATGATGAGATCATCATCATGTCCGTCGGTGGGATGCCGGTAGAGGACGTGGCCTGGGGCACTGTGCTGTATCGCAAGGCCATCGAGCAAGGCATCGGCGTCAAACTGAACCTGTGGGAATCACCGGTTTTAAGCTAGTACATTGATCTTAAGTGAAAACATCATGACGAATATTATCAAGGTAAAAACTGGCTCCAAATTCGAAGAGCTAGCAAGCTATTCCCGTATTGTCGCGGTCGACAACTGGATTTATGTGTCAAACACTGCCGGTCGCAACCCGCAAACCAAAGAGATTCATTCCGATTTGCGCGAACAGACCTTGCAGGTATTTGCCAACATTGAGGCCACGCTGGCCGCTATCGATGCATCATTAGAGGACGTAGTGTGCTCTCGGGTATTTATACAAAATCCGGAGGATGTCCCGACGGTGATGGCCATTATTGGTGAGAAGTTCCGGGGGGTGAATCCGGCATCGACCGTGACCTGTCCACTGCTCGGTTCAACCGTTTATAAGGTTGAGCTGGAAGTGACTGCCTATCGTGGCGCAGGCAAAGCTGAAGTTCAGGAAATTACCGTAGCCCTGTAAGGGCGGGAGACGCGTTATGGCACCTGTTATTACGCCAGTGACAACTTCAGATATTATGCCTGCGGCCACCACCGTGGTGATCATTGGCGGTGGCATCGTCGGGTTAACCGCCGCGCTGACACTGGCAGAACGCAATATTCCCGTAGTGGTGCTGGAGAAAGGACGCATCGCGGGTGAGCAGTCTTCACGAAATCTGGGATGGGTGCGTAAAACCAGCCGTGCGCTGGAGGATATTCCGCTGGCGCAGGCGGCAGATAGACTTTGGGCAGCGATGGCGGCGCGGGTAGGCAGTGATGTGGGTTATCGCCGGGCAGGCATTATGTTTGTCGCGCGCGATGAGAAGCAAATGGCGATACATGAAAAATGGCTTAATGGCGTTGATGCAGCGGGATTAGATACCCGTCTGCTCAGCAATAGCGACATCGCCGCCCATGTTCCTGGCGGCGCGGGAAAATGGGCTGGAGGCATTTTTACCGCTTCGGACGGACGCGCTGAACCGACACTGGCTGCGAGCGCAATAGCTAAAGCCGCGCTGGCGAATGGTGCTGTGATAATCGAACAATGCGCGGTGCGCGCACTTGCCACGCAAAACGGACGCGTGAGCGGGGTGGTGACGGAAAAGGGTGAGATTTGTTGCGATCAGGTACTGCTTGCAGCCGGTGCCTGGTCTCGTCGCTTTTTAGGTAATCACGGTATCAATCTGCCCACATTGCCGCTGATCTGTTCGGTGATGCGCACAAAACCGCTGCAAGGCCCGACCAACATCGCAGTCGGCGCGCCAGATTTCTCGTTCCGTCAACATCAGGATGGCGGTTTTATCATTACGCAGCGCGGCGCACTGGATGCTCCGTTGACACTGGATCATCTGTTAATTGGAGCACGCTATGTGACGCAATTACGCCATGCGCGCGACAATTTGCGTATCTCGCTGGGCAAATTTTTCGTGAAGGACCTGGCGATGGCACGACGCTGGCGACATGATCGATGCACGCCCTTTGAACACGTTCGCACCCTGGATCCACAAGCCAATCCTGCACTGAATAATGAAGCGATGCGCAATTTACGCGCAGCCTGGCCCGCGTTTAAGCAGGCGGAGATAGCGGCATCATGGGCGGGGGTGATTGATGTGACACCAGATTCTAACCCGGTTATCGGTCCGGTGCCTTCAATGCCGGGATTAACGCTGGCAACCGGTTTTTCAGGACATGGTTTTGGTACTTCGCCTGCAGCGGGGCAGCTGGCCGCGGATTTGGTGACCGGACAAGCACCTGTTGTTGATCCTTTACCGTATTGTTATGAGCGCTTGATGTAGGTGTGAGTTAACACGTAGGGTGCGGCCTTAAGGCCGCCCACATTCAATGCACGACTAGCCACTCATCACTTCACAGATCGTGTTGATCATCCTGCAAACACCTCAATTAAAGGTTGTAAGCGCAAGCCGCCAAAACTTTATGGCCTGACGCTTCTGCACTTTAACCGCTTAAAATTCCGGCCTGCTATTGCTTGTTGGGCAGAGACAAAGATTGGGAGAGTATATACCCAAAACCTGTACCGTTAATTCATAGACAGTGTTGTTATCAGCAATGTCCGCAGATCGCTCTTAGCAAACGTTTACCTGACTCCGTCCGCTTTGTGCCAGAAGCGGACAAATTTACGCCTCGTAGTGATATGTAATACCATACAGCTATCATGGCTATATGATGTCAACTTGCGGAATATAAAATTATGATAAATATGGAAGTGGGTAATCCGATTCATTACCCGGAATTACTGAAGGTATGGGAATCATCTGTACGAGCTACACATGATTTTTTACAGGAGCAGGATATTCAGGCGCTGCGCCCTCTAATACTGCATACATATCTTCCTGATCTGACTATTACGTTCGCTCAACTTAGCTGTAACAATTCGATCGTAGGCTTTACTGGAGTAAGTAAAAACCGCATTGAAATGCTCTTTGTGGATGCAAATCAACGCGGTAAAGGCATCGGGAAATTACTTCTACTAAAAGCCACAAACGAGCAGGGTGCTGATGAGCTTGACGTAAACGAACAAAATCCTCAGGCTATTACCTTTTATAAAAAACACGGTTTTGAAACCGTTGGTCGTTCTGATGTTGACGGTCGGGGCAAGCCATATCCTTTGTTGCATATGAAGCTACGAAGAACATAATCTTCCTGTACAAAATTAAGTCCGCTTCTCGCTCATAACAGACCTTCATTTTCCCTGTCCTTCGAGAATGGCCCTTTTAATCCTGATCTCCGCTTGCAAGTTAAGAGGATATCTGAACACCCCCAAAGCAATCGCATCACCCGGCGTGATTAGAGTTCGCTGCTCTCGGTGCTGATTGATCAGCCGCAGAACGACGTGATTCGCCTGCAGGTTTTCCCGGCTGCTTGCACCGCAAATTATTTAAGTGCAGGACTTTGAAACGCAAAAGCAAGCCTGACGGGCTAACCGGTAATGGATTAACGCCCTGTCACACAGATGGTAAAGTCAAAATACGTTAACCATTTGACGAAAGTGATTTCCAGATATGGATACAACAGAGCAACTGGATGGTACATATTATTTCAACGACTTGCCTAATCTTACGCCGCAGGAACTGCTAATCTGGATGATGATTGATGAAACACAAAAACAGCTGGGCGTGCAGTATATTGTGGCCATTACGGGACTAATTTTAGGCAACAATAATATCGACGTACGGGGGAAACCGAACATGGCTACCCCCGGTACCTCCGTTGCATCGCTCCTTTTCCGCAAACACCTTTCCTGCAAATTCCGGCGCCACATTCTGCCAACCCTGACCGCCAAATCTTTCAGTCTGCGTGGGCTGAAGATTTTCTGGGTGAGTAATCTGGGGGCCTTCGTAGGCAGGCCCGTGCCCGTTGTCGGATGGGTAATTCTGGCAAACGATGTTGCTTAAATCAGTATCCGAACCGCCCATCGCTATAACCTGCCTGTGCGGCATGAAGATTAAATCTGGTGAATAATATGACAGTAACCCCTGATGCGGTGCGCAAATTCATTTTGCGTGAATTGCCGCTGGTGACAACGTTCCTGTTTAAAAAAATTGAAATCGGCGACAATGATATTCTGCAGGAACAGTATGAAGCGGATGATATTGCAGAGATGGCAGAGAAATTTTTCCATGACTTCAACGTAGAGCCAGCTGGCTTCAGTACTGCCGCTTATTTCCCCTGGAAAACCTCGTCACTGTTCTCACGAACACCCATAAAACAGGATAAAAAGCCTCTGACCATAAAAATGTTTATAGAGTCAGCCCGTTCGGGACGGTGGCTTTTTTGATTGCTCACAGCAGGTGATAAAGTTGCTCGTAATCTCAGCTGCGCATCTTAAACCTTGAAGATCTGGCGAAACCAGCCGTCTTTACAGTTGCGGTCAGCGGCCAGTCACTGAACGGTTGCGGGTTTGTTTCCTGGCATTTCAGCAATGCGGTATCTCAGATAGTAAGCAGTAAAACCTGCCTGCGGGAATAAAATTCGTCGGGGCGAATGTCATTTTCATGCTGCCAAAAACAGGGCCACGATACTCCTGATCATAACGATGCGGCGAATCGCACAGCGTTCCCTCTCACCTTTGATTTACGCTGTTATATCCCGGAAAAGATGTTTACATTTGTTCAGCAAAATTATCTGCCGCTCATCAAAGCGTGATCGCAGGGAAGAACCGTGGTTAACGTCATCATCAAAGTCATACCGCAAACAGAGGCAAGGAGAGTATGAGGGTAATTACGGCCGATAAGATAACCGGGATGCCATCACGCACGGCAGCATATCTTTGCCGTCAGATTGGGCATCTGGTCAAAACAGGAAGCCTGAGCCCGGAGACCTGCCAGCGCATCTTTACTTTCTGTGGTATCAGACCCTCAG
Organism: Pantoea sp. QMID4; assembly: GCF_030270445.1. NCBI lineage: Bacteria > Pseudomonadati > Pseudomonadota > Gammaproteobacteria > Enterobacterales > Erwiniaceae > Pantoea > Pantoea sp. QMID4. The sequence continues at coordinate 51,227 of NZ_BSXL01000005.1, forward strand.
ATTCTCAGTGGCGACAGTTTCTTATCCCGGTACTTTGCTTTCTGGGATTGCTGTCACTGGTTGCAGGCGCGGTGTTTTTTGTTGCCTGGAACTGGGCCTGGCTGCCGAAGATGGCGAAATTTGCCCTGACCGAACTGCTGATCGTCGCGCTGGCGGTAGTGGTCTGGTGGCGCTGGTACAACACGCTGGCACGCAGCGCATTGTTGGCAGCAGGATTAAGTTTCGGTGCGCTCTTTGCGCTTTATGGGCAGATCTATCAGACGGGTGCTGACAGCTGGGAGCTCTTCCGGGCCTGGTTTTGCGTTCTTCTGCCGCTGGCGCTGATTGCCCGGCAAAACAGCCTGTGGTTTTGCAGCTGGCTGGTCGCTAACCTGGCGTTCCAGCTCTATTACACCGCCAGGTTGCCCACATCACTGCTGGACCTGGCCATGTCTGACAGCTTCTTCTGGCTCCCGACGACAGTGCTGCACGGCTATCTGGCGCTGCTGGCAGCCTGCCTGATTATCAGGGAAGCTCTGGCCTGGCGGGCAATAACGCATCACCCTGAGAGCTGGCTGGCAAGCCGCTGGTTCTCACGCGTCATGGCCGGATTTTTACTGCTGCTGCTGACCGCCATCGTAGCCGGAAATATCTCTGACTGGTGCGGTGCTAACCACTTTACGTTTGTCACGGGCGGCTGGGTGGTCACCCTGCTGGCAGGCTATTACCTGTACCGTTATCGCCATGTGGATCTCTGCATGCTGACGCAGGGCATCGCCAGTCTGACGATTGTGGGCTGCGCGCTGATCATGCAGTTATTCCTCTTAGCCTATGATACAGGTGACCTGTCTCTGACCGGGGTCCTGATGATTTTCTGGGTAGCGGCAAATGGTTCGATCCTGCTGAAGTGGCAGCGCAAACTGGCTGAGAAGGGGCCGATCGATCTGGCTCCGGCCAGACTGACCTCACTGACAGACGCCCTTCGTCAGCAGGGCCTGCTGAGCGACGCACAGATTAGTGAGATTCAGCAACGTGGTCACGCGTCGGATCTGCCCTGGTATCTGAGGCTGGCGCTGAGCGTCGGAGGCTGGGTCGCCGCGATCATCACTCTGTTACTGATGGCGCTGATGCTCTATTCCACTGACCTGCTCGATGACCAGAATGCTGTCACCCTTATCCTGCCTTCACTGGTCCTCGCCGTGATTGCCCGCGGCCTGTTACGCAGCGATCGTGACGGTAAGTATCACCTCGGGCTGGCATGGGCCATTGCGGCGACGTGCGGGCTGATTTTCGGCGTTATAATACAAATCCAGAGCAATGACGTCAGCTTTATGATGCTGAGCTCACTGTGCGCGTTACCGATTCTTGCGGCAATGGCGGTGGCGATGCCCGATCGCACTTACCGCTTTATGGCCATCACTGCCCTGACTTTTTTTCTGGTGCTGGCGGGCTATTTACTTTCCCTGCTCTACCTGTCGCCAACGGCAGGCGGCGTTGCTGTTTTCCTGCTGGTAGCAGTGGTGATGTTTTTGTGGTTGTGGATTGTCAGTCATCAGTTGAAATTACTGGCAGGATCCTATGCTGACGCCGTACATCCCCTGCTGTATGGCATCCCGGCGGGTCTGATGCTGCTGAGTTTCCTCGGAATAGACGCGGCGGTTCTCAGGGATTTCTTCTGGTCTTCTGCGCAGTTTTCTATGCTTCAGTCTGTGACAGGCACAGGTATTGCGGCAGGTTTTGTGCTGAGTACGCTCAGTCAGAAAAGAAGCGGTCAGCCGCTGTTTTCGACAATCACACTGCCCGCCACCGTTATCTGCGGGGCTGCCGCCCTTTATGCCCCAGGTATCGGGCTGGGATTATGGTTGATTCTGATGGCGCGTTATCTGGGAAGTCCGGGATTGCTGGTGGTTAGTGGCGGGTTTATGGTGCTGTATGTCATTGACTGGTATTACTTCCTGGAGGTGATATTGCTGCATAAAGCGCTGTTGCTGCTGGCTGGCGGTCTGGTTTTGCTGGGGCTGGCGTGGGTCGTCACAAAAGTGTTACCCGCACAAATCGGAGGTGCGAGTGAGAATGCGTAAAAAGAGCCGATGGCTGGCAGGCGCGGTGATAGCGCTGGCGCTGGTGACCGTTAATGTCAGCATCTGGCAAAAAGAGCTGTTGCTTAAACAGGGCGCGGTCATGATTTTACCCCTTGCGCCGGTTGACCCACGATCCCTGATGCAGGGTGATTACATGGCCCTGAATTATGCCCTCACCCGACCGCTGGAGCAGACGCTGTATCAACAGGCAGTGGCCTGCGGCGCGACCCGATCAGCGCCATGCCTGCCCACCAGCGGGACCCTGATTGTGGATCTCGATGCGCAGCGTTATGCGACTCAGGCCCGGTTTGATCAGGGTGATTCGCTTCAGGTAAATCAGCTACGGGTGAAATACCATCAACGCTCCGGCTCGCTGACCGTCGGCACCAACGCTTATTTCTTTCAGGAAAATCATGGCGAGCGTTTCGCGCAGGCACGTTACGGGGCATTTCGGGTGGGAAATGATGGCACAGCACTCCTGACAGATCTGCTTGATAAACAGGGGAAGGTCATCAGGCCTTAGCTATGCAAGACGCACGCTGAACAGCACAAAACAGACGGGCAGGCAGCCTTAATAGCTTTACTGAAAGGGTTTCTGTAGCAGCGCATCACGATGCCTTCGCAGGTCTGCGGCCATCGGATTAATCAGGTAGCCTGAAACGTCAGACAGAAATATCCTTAGCGACAAACAGATTTAAATGGCAAAAGTTCTGATATGAAATCGATGAATCTGCACAACATCTACCGTTCTGCAAATGAAAATACCGTTGCGATGTGGAGAGAAAATGCAGGCATTGGCGATATCAGGCAAGAGAACTACTACGATCCGGTAAAACTCGCTCTTGCAGCAGGCATACAGCCGTCTGTGTCCTCAGATGTCTCATGTCTGCTGCGTGAACTGCAGCAACTTATCAGAGATGATCCACTTGCCGATGTTCTGCCAGCAGACGGTTTTCATTTTACCTTTTTACCTCTGACCCTGCCGCTCTTTCATGAAAACGCGCCGTTGCCCGAAAAAGTGGATCAGCTGACGGCTATCTGGACCGGATTTGAGGCGAAGAAAATCGTTATCAGGCATCTCCGGCTCGTTGCATTGCCCGATCAGTTGTTGCTCGCAGGGATCCCAGAAAGTCCTGCCATAGCCATGCGTCAGTCATTCTGCGAAAAGGTGCTCGATTCTGACTGGAAAAATGAGCTGATGACGCGTCATTCGGGCAGCCCGCTTCTGGCACAGCACCCTGCTGCGCTACAACGCGGCTTTTTCACCCGCAACCTTACGACACTATTTTCTGGAACGTCAGACCGTTCATTTTGGTGATGTCGCCGGAGAACTGACGCTGGCAAAGATCAACTACAACTGGACGAAATGTTACCCGTTACGGGTTAACTGATACCATGCCATTCCCTGTGAGAAACGATTTTTGCCCTGCATTTACATGAGTGTACTTAAAGCCGCATGCGTACAGGCCCGTTTTTCTCTCAAACTCTGCGTTAGCAGACTAAACAGGGATCTTTTCGTTTACCTGGCTATTCCCGTAAACTACAGGACGCAGGTTTTAATTCATGCACACGAAAAGAGGATGATGAAGCCTGCCAGGCAGAGCCTGTTTTAAGGTATCCATCATTGTCTGTGAATACACCTCGATTTTGTTCTCGCAAAGATGGCCGACGGCTTAAGAAAATATCCGCTTCTCACACCAGGAAATAACATGCCTTTGGCAGATGTGCGTTTTACTGTAATCCTGACTCCATCGTCATTCCGGACATGAGTCGTCAGCTATTTGTTTCTCTGGATGGCCCCAAGGGAGCCGGTAAAACCACGCTGCTGGAGGCCATCACGCAAGTGCTGAGGACAGACAACATGAAAGTGATCCGACTCAGCGAGAAAAAAAGCGATCCTTTCAGGGCGGAATCCATGGCGCTGGTTAACCGGCTCGCCAGAGATCCCTCGTCAGATCTGGAATGGGAAATCTGTCAGCGCTTTGCTGTCAGCCGCGCCTGGGTCTCACAGAACGTACTGGCTAAACAGCCGCAGGACAGCGTTATCCTGATGGATCGCTGGTATCCATCGGATGCCGCGTTTCGCCGAATGGTTCCGTTTACAGAGATTCTGCAGCTAAACCGTGAGCACAACGTCCGCGCGCCAGATCTGCATGTCGGGGTGGTCACTGTGCCCGAGGTTTCCTGGGAAAGAGCCGCAGCACGATCGCGTGGCCTGGGAAGTACGGTAATTCACCGGCTGGAAGAACATATCGCCTGCACCCGCGCTTTCGAGCAGGAAGTTGCTCATAACGGCTGGTTTTTATGTCGTAATGAAGGGAGCATTGAAGAGGCAACGATGCGGGTGGTGGCTGAAATTTACAGCGTGCTTTTTCGGACCTGAATAGCAGAAAACATAAAACTCCGTGGGCGCGTTATCCTCTCTTCTCCGCAAATCCGCGCGTATCGGATTGTGCAGAAAAAACACATTATTTTACCTGCCTGAAATCAGGATTAGTCAGATTACCGCTGGCACAGGCATCACGCTTTCCCTATACAGGAGGGTTGCTGGGTATCATTCAGCGAGCTGGCCTGAGCGTCTTATGGCATGAGAATGATGGTGGATGCAAAGAAGCCTGCGATCGGCTGCCTGATCAGGATATGACAGCGCTGAAACTTCCGGAAATGTGCATTAAAGGCGAGTGCTATGACGAAGTACTTTTCCATGGCCTGGAGGCCTATATCAATCAGCTTCAGGGTAATGGCGTTATAGTGTTGCATACGATTGGCAGCCATGGACCGACCTACAATCACCGTTATCCGCCGGCGTTTCGCAAATTTACACCCACCTTTGAGGCAAAACAGATACAGAAGTGCTCTCAGGAGCAGCTGATTAATACGTATGACAATACTATTCTCTATGCGGACTATATTGTCGATAAAGCGATCGAATTACTCAAAGCCCATCAGGAGAAGTTTACGACCAGTCTGGTTTATCTGTCAGATCATGGTGAGTCACTGGGCGAGAAAGGCGTCTATCTGCATGGCCTGCCCTATGCTATCGCACCTGAATTTCAGACTCGCGTGCCGCTGTTGATCTGGCTGTCACCCGATTACCAGCAGCGTTATGCCGTTGACTACACATGCCTTAACCGGCTGGCGACTTCGCAAAAATATTCTCAGGATAATCTTTTTTCAACCCTGCTGGGCATGACCGGCGTTCAGACCCGCGAATATGTCGCTGCAGACGATATACTGGCGACATGCCGCAATAAGCCCGCAGAAAAATAAGTGTGATAAAGCCCCTGATGGGGGCTTTTATCTGGCTGGATGCTATCGATAAAACTGTACATCGCTCAGGTAAGAATAAACTATCTGATACAGTATTTATTCCTGAAATAATCTGTGTCGATATTCACAGCTCACGTGTCAGCGCGTCGAGGTTATCAGCCAGCATATCCAGCAGGGTGCTGACATAAAGATGATTGTTTCCCTGATGCCACATCGCACTGAGCGGAAGTCCCTCAATATCTGTGGCTGGCGAAAGAGTAAGATACTTAACCCCGTCTGCATTCATATTTTTATAGGATGACGGCACCAGAGCAATGCCCAGACCGGCGGCAACAAAGCTCAGAATGGTCTGTTTCTCTTCAGCATACTGTGCAATGACAGGTGTGCAGCCACCCGCTTTGAACACCTTCATCGTAAGATCATGGCTGTGAGGCCGGGTACGCCTTTCTGGCATGATCACCGGCTCATGACAAAAATCACGGATAGTGACCTCGGGATAATCAACAAGCCGGTGATGGGCCGGAACAGCGAGCACGCAGGTTTCATTAGCGATGAAGCGCGTCGTCAGCATGGCATCAACCTGTTCAGGAGGGCGTACCAGGACTACGTCCAGCCACCCCGATAAAAGCCGCGGAATAAGAGTGTGAGATTTATCTTCCGTAATATGGATGTCCGCTTCAGGAAACTGCCTGACAAACAGATTTATTAATTTCGGCAATAGTCCTCTGGCGGCGCTGTCAATGGCGCCAATTCGCAGCGTTCTTTTCTGCGTTAAGCTGTTTTTAAGGAATCGCAACCGCAGCGCATCAAAATCCGCGATAACGGTTTTGGCCTCATTGAGGAAAGCCGCCCCTTCAGGCGTCAGTGAGACATTTCTCGTTGAACGGTTCAGCAGCCTTATTCCCAAATCTTCCTCAAGCAGTCTGATGAAGCGACTCAGTGACGCAGGCATCATTTCAAGCTTACGGGCAGCCCGTCCAAAGTGAAGCTCATCACCCAGCACAACAAAGCAACGTAACTGATTTATATCCATTTATTTACCAGAATCTGATTATGCAAATTATTTGTATAAAGCAGTGCCGATGATAAAGACGCTCAAAACTTCATACTGGGATTATTACAAAACAATAACAACCCTACATGACTGTGGAGCATTGCGAAATGAATAATGACCTCGAAAAAAAGGTTATGCGCAAGGTTACCCTTCGCATCATTCCTTTTATCATGCTGCTGTATTTCATCGCATTTCTGGACCGTGTGAACATCGGTTTTGCAGCCCTGACCATGAATCAGGATCTGGGATTTTCACCCACCGTATTCGGGCTGGGCGCTGGCATTTTCTTTCTCGGTTATTTTCTGTTTGAGGTCCCGTCAAACTTAATTCTGCATAAAGTCGGTGCCCGCATCTGGATTGCCCGCGTGATGATCACCTGGGGTCTGGTTTCTGGTTGTATGGCCTTTGTGCAGGGCACAACCAGTTTTTATGTTCTGCGTTTTCTGCTCGGCGTGGCAGAGGCCGGTTTTTTCCCCGGCATTATCCTCTACCTCAGCTACTGGTTCCCGGCAGCAAAACGCGCCCAGGTCACGGCAATTTTTATGGCTGCAGCGCCCCTTTCTACGGCACTCGGATCGCCCATCTCGGCGGCACTGCTGGAGATGCATGGCTTTCTGGGTTATGCCGGCTGGCAGTGGATGTTCATCGTTGAAGCGATACCGGCATTACTGCTCGGCGTGGTTGTCCTGTTCTTTCTTACCGACCGCCCGGCCAAAGCGAAATGGCTGACCGACGAGGAGCGCACCTGGCTGGAAAACACCATGTGCGCTGAGGAGCAGGCCCGGGGAGCGAAACAGAGCCACACCAGCGCCTGGCAGGGACTGGCGGATAAACGTGTTCTGGCGCTGGCGCTGGTCTACTTTGGTACATCGGCCGGGTTGTACACGCTTGGCATCTGGTCACCGCAGATTATCCGCAGCTTCGGCGCAACCTCAATGGAGACAGGCTTCCTGAACGCCTTTCCCGCTGTAATCGGTGTTATCGCTATGATCCTCTGGGCGCGGCACTCTGACCGCACCCGGGAACGCAGCTGGCATGTGATTGGCGCGTGCCTGCTGGCTGCCGCCGGACTCATTTATGCCGGTAACGTCAGCACGCTTTTCGCCGTCATCGTCGCCCTGACCCTGGTCACTGCAGGTATCAGTGCTTCCAAGCCGCCACTGTGGAGTATGCCGACGCTTTTCCTCAGCGGGCCGGCGGCAGCGGCGGGCATCGCTACCATCAACTCTATTGGCAACCTCGGCGGATTTGTCGGCCCGATGATGATTGGCGTAATCCGTCAGCAGACGGGTAGCTATACCTGGGGCCTCTACTTTGTCGCCGGATTGCTGGGGCTCTCTGCTCTGGTAGTTCTGGTTCTTTCTGCCAGAACGAATAAGCCACAAACAGCCAAAATTCCTCATCCTCATACTCATTAACTGGAGAAGTCACTATGCGTAATTACAAAATTGCTGCCATCCCTGCCGACGGTATCGGTCCGGAAGTTATTTCAGCGGGTGTTGAAGTTCTGCAGGCGCTGACACGCCATAATCCGCAGCTGAAGTTTGAGATCGAGACGTTTGACTGGGGTTCAGATTATTACAAACAGCATGGTGTGATGATGCCGGAAACCGGGCTGAACACGCTGAAGACATTTGATGCTATTTACTTTGGCGCGGTCGGCGCACCGGATGTGCCTGACCACATTACGCTGTGGGGGCTGCGTCTGCCCATTTGCCAGGGTTTCGATCAATACGCCAATGTCAGACCAACCAAAATCCTGCCTGGCGTAACTTCTCCGCTGCGAAACCGCGGTCCGGGCGATGTAGACTGGGTCATTGTGCGTGAAAACTCCGAAGGTGAATATTCCGGGAATGGCGGCCGCGCACATCGTGGTTTACCGGAAGAAGTGGGCACCGAGGTGGCGATCTTTACCCGCGTTGGCGTCACACGGATTATGCGCTATGCCTTCAGACTGGCGCAGTCCCGTCCGCGTAAACTGCTGACCGTGGTGACCAAATCGAATGCCCAGCGCCATGGGATGGTGATGTGGGATGAAATCGCCGCCGAAGTGGCGCTGGAGTTCCCGGATGTGCAGTGGGACAAAATGCTGGTCGATGCCATGACACACCGTATGACGCTGCATCCGCAGACGCTGGATACCATCGTTGCCACTAACCTGCACGCCGATATCCTTTCAGACCTTGCCGGTGCGCTGGCCGGAAGTCTGGGCGTTGCACCGACCGCCAATATTGATCCCGAACGCCGCTTCCCTTCGATGTTTGAACCGATCCATGGCTCAGCCTTCGACATTACCGGCAAAGGCATCGCAAACCCGATAGCCACATTCTGGACCGCCGTACAGATGCTGGAGCATCTGGGCGAACGTGACGCCGCTGCGCTGATTATGGACAGCATCGAATATGTTTGCGAGAAAGGCATTCTGACGCCGGATGTCGGTGGCACTGCCACGACCGCTGACGTCACCTGCGCGGTCGTGCAGTTTATTGAAGCCAGCGCTGACGTTACCGAGACGGCATAACCATGAGAAATGAACAGGCCGCGACGATCCTGCGCGATATTTTTCAGCACGCTGTTGACAGCGCCCGGGCCGGGCCGGTTATCCCGCCGAACCTGCCGGAGAAACCGCGTGGCCGCTGTGTGGTGATCGGTGCCGGTAAAGCCTCAGCGGCGATGGCGGCAGCGGTCGATGCGGCCTGGCCGGATGTGGATGTGTCAGGCGTTGTCGTCACGCGTTACGGGCACGCGGTGCCTGCCGGACGCATCCGTATTATCGAGGCGGCCCACCCGGTGTCAGATGCCATGAGCGAAACGGCGGCGATGCTGATTGTGGAGACGTTGCGCGGGTTAACACCGGATGATCTGGTGCTGGCGCTGATTTCAGGGGGAGGATCAGCGCTGATGGCGCTGCCTGCACCGGGACTGACCCTGGCAGATAAGCAGAAAATTACCCGCGCACTGCTGCACAGCGGTGCCAGCATCAGGGAGATGAATCTGGTTCGTCGCCATCTTTCCGCAGTGAAAGGCGGCAAGCTGGCACGCCTGGCGCAGCCGGCACGTATCGTGTCATTGATCATCAGTGATGTGCCGGGCGATGACCCGACGGACGTGGCGTCCGGCCCTACCGTTGCCGATCACAGTGCGCCACCCGACGCGCTCAGGATGCTCGAACGTTACGGTATCGCGGTCCCTGAAGCGGTTCGCAACGTGCTGAACCAGCCCGCCAGTCCGGTGGAAAACGCAGTGAACAGTGAAGTCAGGCTGATCGCGGCACCAGCGCTGGCGTTGCAGGCGGCGGCGCAGGCCGCACGCCTGCACGGGCTGACGCCCCTGATTCTGGGGGACGCAATTGAGGGTGAAAGCCGTGAAGTGGCCGTAGTGATGGCCGGTATCGCCAGGTCGGTGAAGCAGCATGGTCAGCCGGTTCGCGGTCCTGCGCTGCTGCTATCGGGAGGCGAGACCACCGTGACGGTCAGGCAGGGTCAGGCTGGAAAAGGGGGGCGTAACACTGAGTTTCTGCTCAGCCTTGCCTGTGCATTGCAGGGTCAGGAGGGTATCTGGGCCATCGCTGGTGACAGTGACGGTATTGATGGCACAGAAGATGCGGCAGGTGCGATGGTCTTTCCGGACACACTCACACGCGGCAAACTGAGCGGCCTTAATGCGCTTAACTCTCTCGATGACCATGACAGTTACAGCTATTTTCACACGCTGGATGATCTGCTGATAACCGGTCCTACGTTAACAAACGTCAACGATATCCGGGCAATCCTGATTGCGTGAGCGTGTCGCTCTCCCGCGTGCCGGGGGAGCGACGTTTTATCCGTTAACGCAGTTCACTGCCCTGGCCATTCAGGAAAGAGCTGGCTGACGGGCCGACTCATTTCAGCCATAAAATCAAAAAACACAGACTGACTGCCCGGTGCACGTTTTGAAAGCTGCCTGGCTACCCCTCTTCCAGGCCACAACATGCATTCACGGCCAGGCGGCCGATAAATCTACGATGATGCAAGTTAAAGCAACGTGACTTTGCCCTGAAAAATCACCGGCCCGGACGGCCCGCTGAGTTCAGAACCACCCACTGGTTCCAGACTTACCGCCAGTATGGTCTTATTATCCAGCTCCCCGGAAGGCAACTTAAAGGCGTTACTGTTACGGTGATCGATCAGTCCCAGTGATTGTGGCGGAGCACTGCCCTTTATCAGCCACAGCTGTAAGTTTTTATTTTCTGGCAGCATGACGTTTAGTGCAGAGACCTGAATTAATGACGCGCTCTTGTCCAGACTCACAACAAATTGTGCATCGGGCTGCGCGCCACTGAGTACCGCAATCGGCTGCAGCACGTGCGTCGCATCGGGCTTTATCACCCAGCTAAATACGAGTATGCCGGTCATTGCCGCGGCGAGGCCCCAACCGAGCCAGAATCCGGGATGCTGCTGTTTGCGTTTTTGTCCGGGGATGCCAGATTTCCGATCAACATCCTGCGCAATCTGCTGCCAGAGTGCTGAAGGCGGGGCGATCTCCTGAGTCATCAGGTCAATGCCACTGAACGCGTTCTGCCAGCGCACCACCTCTGCGGCAAAGGCTGCATCGTCATTAAAGCGTTTATCCAGCCGTTGCCGGGTGTCTGCGTCTGTTAGCCCAAGCACATATTCCGCGGCAATGAGATCATCATTTTCCTGACCAGTCATAAGCCTATGCACTCCCGAAGATGGGTTAACGCGCGACGGATCCAGCTTTTTACCGTTCCTTCGGGCTGTCTCATGGAGATTGCGATCTCACTCTGTGACAGGCCACGATAATAGGCGAGCGAAAGGCTTTGTCGCTGTTCTGACGGTAACTGCGCCATACAGTGCTGAAGGCGGCGCGCCTCTGCAGGACCTTCGTCAGAGGGACGTGAACGCTGAAAATCCGCTTCAGCTTCGCTGATTTCCTCAATCGAACAGCATCTGTTCTCGTGTTTACGCAGAAAATCGATCGCTCTGTTTCTTGCAATGTGACTCAGCCAGATGAGCGGTTCACTGCGCTTGTGGTCGTAGAAGTTGGCCGACTGCCAGATTTGAATAAAGGTGTCATGGAGGATCTCTTCTGCCCAGTCGCGCCGTCTGACCATACGCAGAATAATGCCGTAAAGCCGGGGTGAGAGGACGTGATAGAGCTGCGCCAGCGCAGATTTATCACCGCAGGCAATCTGGTTCATTAAGTCAGCCTGAATATGAGGCACAGTGTTTGTCATCGGCTTCCCTGTTAAGGTGTAGCCACAGTATCAGTGGCTACGCACAGTATAGGTAATGCTTTACGGCATCAGCACGGTATCGATAACGTCAATGACGCCGTTGCTCTGATTCACATCATAAGTGGTAATGTTAGCGACATTGCTCTGAGCATCTTTAAGCTGAATGTTGTGCGGGCCGTTTGCCATCACCCACAGGGATGCGCCATTTACCGTTTTCAGCTCCGCTTTGCCTCCACCCGCTTTGATTTTTTTCTCCAGTGCTTTCATGTCCAGTTTTCCTGCGACCACATGGTAGGTCAGAACGCTGGTGAGCTTCTGTTTGTTCTCTGGCTTAAGCAGAGAGTCGACGGTGCCCTGCGGCAATTTTGCAAAGGCGGCATTGGTCGGCGCAAAAACGGTAAATGGCCCCTTCCCTTCGAGCGTTGGAACCAGACCGGCAGCCTTAACAGCCGCGACCAGCGTGGTGTGATCTTTCGAGTTAACAGCATTCTCAACAATATTTTTTGACGGGTACATGGCAGCACCACCGACCATGACCGTATCGCTGTCCATGGATGCCGCACAGGAGGCACCGCTGAAAACAAATGCAGAAAAAAGCAGAGCTGGCAGGAATGGTTTCATTTTCACTTCCCTCATTGAGTTAGCAGACAGGGCCGATGTGCCCTTATCTGTTAATACGAATGAGCGAAGAAAACGGATGCAAAAATTTTAATTATTTTCTTCCGGCATCCGTTTATGGCATGACCGGGTTATTTTTGTTGTGGCGGAACGCGGGCAATCACCTTGATTTCAAAATCAAATCCTGCCAGCCAGGTAACGCCCACCGCAGTCCAGTTAGGGTAAGGCGGCTGCGGAAAAATGGACTGCTTCACCTGCATGATGGTTTCAAACTGGTTGTCCGGATCGGTGTGGAACGTGGTGACATCGACCAGGTCGTCAAAAGAGCAGCCTGCAGCAGCGAGCGTGGCCGCCAGATTTTCAAACGCCCGTTCAACCTGAGCAGCAAAATCGGGTTCGGGCGTGCCGTCAGCACGGCTGCCCACCTGACCGGAGACAAACAGCAAATCGCCTGAGCGGATGGCAGCAGAATAACCATGCTCCTCATAAAGGGCATGACGGTTAGCGGGGAAAACAGGTTCGCGCGTAATCATAGTGGTTCCTTTCATAGCGTCAGTCGGGAAAGCAGGATGCGGCGCACACAGGATTGATCTAATATACGCGGCGTATGTCACATTAACAACGCATACGCCGCGTATGTCAAATAATATACGAGACGTATATGAAAGGAGAGCTTATGGCTGCTAAACGTCGCGCTGAAACAATGGAAGAGAACCGTGCAAAGCTGATTGCAGCAGCGCGCACCGCATTTGCTGAAAAAGGGTTTGCGGCAGCATCTATGGATGAACTGACGGCCAGCGTGGGCCTGACCCGTGGTGCGCTTTACCATAATTTCGGCGATAAAAAGGGGCTGCTGGCGGCGGTCGTGGCACAGGTTGATGGTGAGATGGCGCAGCGGGCTAAAGCAGCCGCATCCGGCGTGACAGATGGGTGGGAGAAGCTGGTGGCAGAAGGCATCGCCTATATTCAGTTAGCCATGGATGCAGAAGTGCAGCGTGTTGTGCTGCGCGATGGCCCGGCGTTTCTGGGTGATCCCGCGCAATGGCCCAGCCAGAATAGCTGTCTGGAAGCCACGCGCGAAACGATTGTGAAGCTGACCGAGAGCGGAACGATCAAGCCGGTAGACGCCGATGCCGCCGCGCATCTGCTGAACAGCGCAGCACTGAATGCCGCACTCTGGGTCGGCTCCAGCAGTGACCCGGAAAAAGCACTGCCAAAGATGATCGAGGTGTTCACCCAGCTGGCGGGCGGCCTGCGCCAGATGGATTAATACTGAACATGGCTTCAAACGATAGACATCAGTGCTGAAGCCAGAGGGCATCATCCCGGTTACTCTAGCCTGCATTGCGTTCAAAGTGGCTGTTCACAAAGGCACGGCAGCGCGGCGAGATCGGATCGAGGAACACCTGTTCCGGCGAACCCGACTCCTCAATCATCCCCTGATGCAGAAACACCGCTTTGTTCGACACGTCACGCGCAAAGCCCATCTCATGGGTTACGATAATCATGGTACGCCCTTCTTCTGCCAGACTGCGGATCACCCGCAGCACTTCACCTACCAGCTCCGGATCCAGCGCAGAGGTCGGCTCATCAAACAGGATCGCTTTCGGCTGCTGCGCCAGCGCCCGGGCAATCGCCACGCGCTGCTGCTGCCCGCCTGACAGCTGCGACGGCCAGGCGTCGCGTTTTGCGTAAAGCCCCACTTTATGCAGCAGCGCTTCGGCTTCATCAATCGCCTCTTTATGGCTGCGCTTCTGCACATGAACCGGCGCTTCGATGATGTTCTGCATTACCGTTTTATGCGGCCACAGATTGAAGCTCTGAAACACAAAACCAAGCTGCATCCGCATCAGCTTGATGCGACGGCGTTGCTCACGACTCAGTTTTTCGTCGGCGTTATCCAGCGTGACGTTTATCTCGCCAACCGCGATTTCACCCGCCTGCGGCACTTCAAGAAACGGGATGCAGCGTAGCAGCGTACTTTTGCCTGAACCGCTGGCACCAATCAGCGAAATCACATCGCCATCCTGCGCGGTCAGGCTGATGTCGTGCAGCACTTCATGTCCCGCATAACTCTTTCTGAGATGACTCAGCATGATAGTAGGTGCGGTCATGATCGTGCTCCGAAATAGTAGGGTGATAAGCGTCGCTCCAGCATCGATACGCCTTTGCTGACCAGCATGGTCAGTATCAGGTAGATCACCGCCGCGCTCAGGAACACCTCCAGCGCCCGGAACGTGGAGGAAACAATTGAGTCGGCAATGCCGGTCATTTCCATCAGGCTGATGGTGCTGACCAGCGACGTCGCTTTAATCATAGAGATAATTTCATTGCTGTAAGCCGGCAGCGCCTGACGAATCGCAATCGGTAAAGTGATGCGGATAAAAATCTTGTACGACGACATGCCCGAGACCTTAGCCGCCTCCAGTGACTGCTGGCTGACGGCACGCAGCCCGCCGCGCAGAATCTCCGAGGTGTAAGCCGCATCGTTAAGGATCAGCGCCAGCAAGCCGCACCAGTAAGGATCGCGCAGCAGCGGCCAGAAAAGGCTTTCGCGCACTGCCGGTAAACTGCCGAGACCGTAATAGACCATAAAAATCTGGATTAACAATGGCGTACCGCGAAACAGCCAGACGTAGAAACGGCAGAACAGGCTGCCGACGCGCGTCATGCGCAGCAGGTTAAGCAGCAATGCCAGCACGCCGCCCCCCAGCAGCGAGAGCAGCGCCAGATTAATCGTCAGCGGCAATCCTTTCAGCAGCGCCAGCAGCGTCTGCTGTAAAAACATCATATCCACGTGGACTCCTTATCCCTTCACGCGCTGTTGACCGCGCATCGCAAACTTTTCCACGTAGCGGAAAACCATATCGGAACAGGTGGTGATAATCAGGTAGGTCACCGCACCCACGCTGTAGAAGAAAAAGGACATCTGGGTAGAGTTGGCTGCGGTCGAGATCTGGTTCATGGTTTCCACCAGCCCTGTTACCGAGACCAGCGCCGACTCTTTAATCACCGATTGCCACTGGTTGCCCATGCCTGGCAGCGCGGTGCGTAACGCCTGTGGCACGATAATGCGGCGAAACATCATCAGCCGCCCCATGCCGGTCACGGTCGCCGCTTCCAGCGTACCGCCCGGAATGGCGTAGAACGCGCCGCGAAATACGCCGCTCTGATAGGCACCGGAGATCAGACCAATGGCGATCGCACCCGCCACAAAACCGTTCACATCGAACGGCCCCTGGAAGCCCAGCGCGGTGCCCACCGTGGAGACCACCTGACGTCCACCGAAGTAGAAGAGGTAGATCACCAGCAGTTCCGGCACGCCGCGAAACAGCGTGATGTAGCCTGCCGCCAGCCGTTGCTGCCAGCGCGAACCGGCAATCTGCATCCAGCAGAGCACGCTGCCCAACAGGGCACCCAGCAGCCAGGCGCAGAGCGACACGCTGACCGTGACGGCGGCGGCGTTAAGCAGCACGCCTCCCCAGCCCTCATCTCCGAAGCCCAGTATCTGCCAGTCAATATTCATCAGCATCAGTGGTTACGCTTTTGGCGCGACATCTTCGCCAAACCATTTCATCGACAGTTTGCTGAGCGTGCCATCTTTGATCATTGAGTCTAGCGCCTGATTCAGCACCTGCTGCAGCTCACTGTTACCTTTACGCAGACCAATCGCCGAGCCTGCACCCAGCACACCACCCGAAAAGCCATAACCGCTGCTGCTGATGGCATCGCTGTGTTTTTTCACAAAGGCATTGAGGTTGGTGCGTGAAGCCATGACGGCATCAACACGGCCATTCATCAGGTCAGCGAAGGTTTCAGGACCGGCCTGATAGGTGCGGATAGTGGCAACATCGCCCAGGTATTTCTGCAGGAAGTCCGCCTGAATAGTGGCGACCTGCACCGCAATGGTTTTGCCTTTAAACGTGGTTTTCAGATCGTCGATTGCTTTTTTCATGCCGGCGTCGTCATCCGCCGTCACCACCGTGCCGCTACCTGGCAGCGTGGCAAGCGGGCTTTTTTTTGCGGTCACAAAGCCGGAAACGCTGACGGTGTACTGATGAGTAAAATCGATCGCTTCAGCGCGCTTTGGCGTCACCGTCACCGCATCTATCACCGCATCATATTTACCGTCGATCAGGCCCGGGATCATGCCTGACCATTTCTGAGCGATGATTTCATATTTGAAACCTGCACGCTTCGCCAGCTCCGCCACCATATCCGGCTCATAGCCGACGATTTTTCCACTCGGGGTCGTCTGGTTAAATGGAGGATAAGCCGCTTCGGTAGCAAACTTCAGCGTGCCGAAATCTTTCGCCTGGCTAAAGGCGGAAGTGGCAAGCAGTGCCACGGTCAGAGACGCATTCAGGAGACGGTTACGCATCATCATATAAACCTCATGTCTTTATTATTAAGAGAGTAAATCAATAGCAAGGCGGGTCAGCGCCTGCGTCCCGGCGGCAATGCTGCGTTCGTCCGGCTGATAGTCGGAGTTATGCAGATGATCGTCACGGCCCGGCGTAGCGGATCCAATATGAATCTGACAACCCGGTACCCGTTCCGTAAACAGTGAAAAATCCTCGGCACCAAAGCTGGCGCTGGGCTGCGCGATAATGGCCTTATCAAACTGATGCGACAGAATCTGCTCCAGTGAATCGATAAGGCGATCGTCGTTCATTAAGGGTGGGACGCCACGCTGGAAGTTAACTTCAATGCGGACGTTCTGCGCCAGTGCCACCCCTTCGCACATCCGTTTAAATGACGCTTCCATCGCAGCCCGTACTTCCGGCGATTTGGTACGGATGGTGCCCTGAAACAGACAGCTGTCAGGAATGATGTTGTGGGTGGTGCCGCCCTGAATGTGCCCGATGGTTAACACGGCGGAGTGAGCAGGATCGCGTTCACGCGAAATGATAGTCTGGAGCTGGCTGATGAGATGCACGGTGGCGAGTATCGGATCGGTGCCCATATGCGGACGGGCCGCGTGGGTCGATAGGCCGTGCACCGTCACGTCGAATTCGTCGCTGGAGGCGGTACTGGCACCGCGCGTCAGGGCAACGTCACCCGCAGCCAGTTCAGGTTTGTTATGCAGAGTCACTGCCCAGTCAATGCCGTCGGCCACGCCATCGGCGATCATCGCCTCAGCACCACTTTCTGGTGTCTCTTCCGCAGGCTGGAAGATCAGCCGGACGCGGCCTTTTAGCTGCTGACGATAGTGCGGCAGGATTGTGGCCACACCCAGCATCGTCGCCGTGTGAATGTCGTGACCACAGGCGTGCATTTTGCCGGGATAGTGGCTGGCAAAGGATAAACCCGTCTGTTCATGTATGGACAGCGCATCCATATCAGCACGTAATAGCAGTGTCTTACCCGGCTCCGCGCCGTCGATATCCACCACGACACCGCTGCGGCCAACTCCTGTCCGGGGATTCAATCCCAGCGCCTGCAGATATTCTGTGACCAGACTGGCCGTACGCAGCGTATCAAAGCCTAATTCCGGATGCGCATGGATATCACGCCGAATCGCCACTAATTGCGGTTCAATCTCATTAACTCTGGCTTTTATTTCCCCGGCCAGTCGCTCTTTTTCCTGATTCATCGCAGCCCCGGCAATATGAGACCGGCAATCTGATGCCGGCCCTCTTTTTAAGCTCATCCTGACGTTGGATGGTGGTGACCGTTTATTTATTCACAGCACGTGACAGAAAGCAACGCGTTATAACCCATGAATAATCATTAAAAATCAGCATCTTATATTTATTTATTGGAAAGCCGTATGAGATAGCAGCGGATCAGCAATAATATTAATAATCCGCCGTCCCACATTACTTTCCCTACTTTCTGAGCGGTGTCATTCAGCGTATAGGCGGGGGGTTAACTAAAGAAGTCTGCCAGTATTTCCGCTAATTTCTCCGGTTGTTCGTCAGGAATAAAATGACCGCAGTTATGAATAGTTTCACTGCTTACCTGCTGCGCCACAGCGCGTAACGGCGTAGCCATATCAGGTATCGATCCCTGGTCAGCACTCACCGCCAGCAACGGCATTGACAGCTTACCGTTTAACGCACGCTGACGGTTCTGCTCTGCCGACTGTGCGAAGGCGCGGTAAAAAGCCAGTCCCGCGCGTAGAGCGCCGGGCTGCTGAAAAATGCGCAGATATTCACGTCGGGCCGTCGCATCAATCAGATGAGGATTCGCTGCCTTACGGTTAAAAAACCAGTCAAGATAGATCGCCTCCCTGCCGGTGATCAGTGCTTCCGGCAGATCATCCACACAGTGAAAGCCGAAATGCCAGGTTTTCCAGGCGCTATCACCGACCATCGGCAGCAGGTCAGGCAGGGTCACACCGGGAATACCGCCATCCAGCAGCGCGAGACGGCTGACCTTATCGGGATGGGCTGCCGCCAGTGACCAGGCGGTCCATGCTCCAACATCATGTCCGGCCAGATGAAAGCGTTCGATTTCCAGCTGATTTAGCAACGTCACAATGCATGTCGCTACACTGTCGGTGTCATAGCCACTGGCCGGGAAATCTGAATCACCCTGCCCCGGCAGGTCGGGTGCAATGACATGAAAACGACTGGCCAGTCTGGGAATCACTTCCCGCCACGCGTAACTGCTCTGCGGAAAACCAGCGAGCAACACCACTGTTTCTGCGTGTTCGCTGCCAGCACTAAGGTAATGCAGGCGCTGTGTGCCAACGTTGATAAAATGATGCTGATAATCGGGTTGAGAATACATAATGCCTCCGGATAATAAGGAAGCGATCACTTCCTTAATAGATAAAAAAATTCAGTCGAGTAACTTCAGTGCCAGAGGGATGATGCTGCTATCGGGCCGGGTAGCCGCAACTTTACCGGCCACGCGCATCCCCAGCACGATACAGAGCATCAGCGAAGCGGTGGCTTCACAGTCCAGTGCAGAATTAACCGAACCATCCTGCTGACCCAGCCTGATAATCTGCCGTAGGTTCTGCTGATTGCGCATCAGCGCCGCGATGACCGCGCCGGCCAGCTCCTCATCCAGCGTCTGCAACTCCACGGCGCTTACCGCGACCAGACAGCCGCGCTCGCCTTCCACATCGCGCACTGAATCCACGTAAAAATTCAGCAGCGCCGCCAGTTGCTCACGGCCATTTTCACATTGCGCCAGCCGCGCAGTTAAGCTGCCGTTACGCTGTGAGAGATAGCGGGCAAAGACCGTAGCAAACAGCGTTTGTTTGTCGGTGAAGGCTTTATAAATGCTGCCGGTGGTCAGCTGCATAGCCTGGCCCAAATCACCGATCGAGGTGGCGTGATAGCCTTTTTGCCGGAAAACCAGCATTGCGCTGTCGAGTGCCGCATCGGTGTCAAATGCCCGTGGTCGTCCCCGATCTTTAATACGGTTGTCATGCATTGATAGCACCATTGGGAAATGATTGTTCCCTTAAACATAGACTGATTCGACTGCGATAAAAAGCATTTTTATGCTGGCATAAAATCAGCAGTGCCAATCCTTCGTCTTCCCGCCCCCTCCCCTCTGACCTGACGCAAAGCACTGACAGGTGAGCCTCATCTATACTGCTGCTTATCTTTGCTGAAGGAGTCCGAACATGGGACTGAGCTGGTTTACTCTCTGGCAACCGCTGGCGCGCGTGCTGTTTATTCTCGCCTCTCTGACAATTATTCTCACCGGCCTTTATCTGGCGGCACCGCTGATCAATCAGGTCCTGCTGGCGGCGTTACTGGCTATAATGCTTGACCCACTGATTACCCGGCTGGATAAAAAGCGCATTCCACGCATTATCTCATCTCTGCTGGTGATTACGCTGATGCTGATGATCATGGTAGTTACTACTCTCAAGCTAACGGCACTGACACCTGATTTAATACAGCTCAGCCGCCAGGCCCCCATGCTGCTGGCGGCACGGCTGGAACAGCTGACACTGGTCTTTGCCCGGCTTGATATCGGTATGACGCCTGACCAGATGCTCACTTTTGTCGATGCGGGTGCAATAGTGCGCATCGTTACCGCGTTTCTGACGCAAATTCCCGGCGTCATCTCCTGGTGGATCATGGTGTTCCTGATGCTGCTGTTCATGCTCTATGAGATGCCGCTGCTGAAAGCGGCGCTTCAGCAGCGGGTCAGCGGAAAAAATCAGGCCTTTTATCTGGCGCTACAGGAGGGAATTGAGAGCGTGATTGTTTATACCCGGGTGAAAACACTGACCAGTATTCCTGGCGGGATCATCGTGGGTTTAGGTGTGCACCTGATCGGGCTGAAGTTTGCCTTTTTCTGGGGCGTGCTGATGTTCATCTTTAACTATGTGCCGGTGCTGGGCTCTTTCCTGGCCGCGATTCCGCCGGTGATCCAGAGCTACATCATGTTTGATTTACAGGTTGCGCTGGCGGTTTCAGGCTTCTTTATGGTGCTGAATTTATGCCTGAGGTCGGTGATTGAACCGCTGCTGATTGGTAAACGACTCAATCTGGCGCTCACCACACAGTTGCTGGCGTTTCTCTTCTGGCAGGCGTTACTGGGGATTACTGGCGGGATACTGGCTATTCCTCTGACCTATCTGATTAAGAAGGTCCTGCTGGCGAGCTATCCGCAGCAGGACCTGGAGTCAGAGTTAACTCAGTGATGGCGTCTTCACCCGCCATGCGCGGGTGAGGCGTTTCTCAATCTCTACCACGATGAAGATTGCGATACTGACAAACAGCGAAATCAGCCAGTAGTTAATCGGCAGCGGGCGGGTTCCGAACAGCGTGTTCATCAACGGCACGTAGATAATGATCGCCTGAAGCACAATCAGTACCAGCGTCACCAGCCAGATACCGCGGTTTTTCAGCAGGCCACGGTTCAGGGAGAAACCATCCGTATTGCGGCAGTTAAGCATGTAGACCCACTGCGCCGTAACCAGCATCTGCAGCAGCACGGTGCGGATAAACTCAGGACTGTAGCCACGCGGTTGCAGCCAGGCTTCCAGCACAAAGGCACTGATTGAAATCAGCAGGCTGACAAATACCACGCGCCAGATGGCGTAAGCGTCCATGACGTGTGCTTTGACATTACGGGGTGGCCGGCACATCGCATTGGGTTCTGCTGGCTCAAATGCCAGACCAAACGACAGCGTGGCGGAGGTCGCCATGTTCATCCACAGGATCTGTACCGGCGTTAACGGCAGCAGATTACCCATCAAAATTGCGATAATAATCAGCAGCCCCTGCGCCATACAGGTTGGCATAACGAACAGAATGGTTTTTTTCAGGTTGTCATAAACCCGACGACCTTCTTTGATTGCCGCCGCGATGGTAGCAAAGTTGTCGTCGGCCAGAATCATATCGGCCGCTTCTTTTGTTACCTCCGTGCCTTTAATCCCCATCGCGATGCCGACGTTCGCCTGCTTCAGCGCCGGTGCGTCGTTGACGCCGTCGCCGGTCATACCCACGATCTCGCCACTCGCTTCCAGTGCTTTCACCAGACGCAGTTTATGTTCCGGGCTGGTGCGGGCAAAAATATCATAGGTTTTTGCCGCCTCCGCAAGTTCAGCGTCACTCATATGTTCAAGCTGGTAACCTGTGATGGCCGTCTGGCTGTTGCCTATCCCCAGCATCTGACCAATCGCCATTGCCGTTTCCTGATGGTCGCCGGTGATCATTTTGACGCGAATGCCCGCTTTCTGGCATTCATCAATGGCAGTTATGGCTTCAGGACGCGGCGGATCCATCATGCAGGCAAGCCCCAGCAGCACCATGTCACTTTTCAGATCGGCATGATCCAGCGAGGTAATGGGTGCGGAGGTTTTTTTCCAGGCCGCAGCAACGGTGCGTAATCCTTCACTGGCATAGGTAGTGATGGCTGCATCCCAGTAAGCACGGTCAATCGGCTCTGCACCGTCCGACGTTTGCTGTTGCTGACACAGCGTCAGCAGCACATCCGGTGCGCCGGTCAGCAGAACATAAGATTCACCGTCAGCTACACAGCTGACCGCCATATATTTATAGAGGGAATCGAACGGCAGCTTGCTCACCACGTCAACCGGCTGAGGCGTCGTCAGACCTTTGGCTGCCAGCACTTTCAGTGCGCCTTCAGTCGGGCCGCCAACAATCGTCCAGAGCCCCTGTCTTTCCTGACGCAGCTGGCTTTCATTACAGGTGTCTACCGCATGGAGGAACTGCTGGAACAACGGATCCTGTGCCGCTGAAGCTTTCGCGTTGCCGCCCTGCTCAGCCACAATTTCGCCTTTGGGTTCGTAGCTGTTGCCGCTGACGCGCCAGCGGCTTTTTGCCAGTACCACCGCTTTCACCGTCATCTCATTCATTGTGAGTGTGCCGGTTTTATCAGAACAGATAACGGACATGGCACCCAGAGTTTCTACCGTCGGCAGTTTGCGGATAATCGCATTGGTGCGCGCCATCGACTGCACACCCAGCGACAGAATAATGGAGATAATGGCGGGCAGACCTTCCGGCACGGTGGCAACGGCCAGGCTGATGACGGACAGCAGCAATTCGCCTAGTGGAATGTCACGCAGCATGAAGCCGAAGATAAACAGTACGACCATCATGACCAGGATGATAAGGAAAATGGCTTTACCCAGTTTGTCGATCTGCACCAGCAGCGGAGTTTTAGCCTCTTTTATGCCGCTGATCATTTCGTTGATATGGCCCAGTTCCGTATCACCCCCGCTGGCGATGACCACACCTGAGGCGGTGCCAGAACTAACGGTGGTGCCAGAAAACGCCAGATTCAGACGGTCCCCCAGCGACTTTTCACCGTTCAGCGTGTCGATGTTCTTAGACACCACCGTCGATTCGCCGGTGAGAATCGCCTCTTCAACACGCAAGTTATTGACCTCAAACAGTCTGAGGTCCGCCGGGATTTTGTCGCCGGGTCGTAACATCACTACGTCGCCGACCACAATATCGCGTGTTGCGACGGTGACCTGTTTGCCATCCCGCACCAGCATCGCTTCACTGGCGAGCATGTTTTGAATGCTGTTCAGCGATTTCTCGGCATTGCTCTCCTGAATAAAGCCGATCAGGGCATTGATAACGGCTACGCCGATAATGACAAAGGTATCAACCCAGTGGCCCATGAGCCCGGTGATCACCGATGCGGCCAGCAGAATATAAATCAGCACATCTTTAAAATGAGCGATAAATTTGAGTAGCGCTGATTTATCCGCTTTTTGCGGCAGCGCGTTTGGCCCCTGTTTCTGCAGACGTTCCTGTGCGTCAGCAGTCGATAATCCTGCCGGAGAGCTTTGCAGATCAGAAAATATCTCGGCTACACTACGCTGATACCAGGGGCGCTCAGATAAAGCTAAGGCTTTATCCTGCTTATCATTATTTAGCATATATAAACCTCGTGCCATTTAGCGATGAATTAAAGGCGCAATTAAAAGACATGCATTTTGCGGGAAGCCGCTCCTGCCGGAAATGACCGATATCATATTTAGGTAAGAAACGCCTGATGAATAACATAAAATGGCTAAATTAAATCTGACTTATATTATGAGAATGACAACGTTGTTTTTTGTTTAGCTAAGGTTTAAGTATGCTGATGCAGTGTGCGTCGGCTTTTACTCTGGCTCACAAAAGGAAACTCTGATGAAAAAAAAGAGCATTATCATGCTTTGCGGTTTCGTTATTCTCGCGGTCACCGCAACCACATTAGTCGGCTTACTGACCTGGCTGGTGGTCTCTCATATAGCGGCGTAACCCGATTCAGGCGAAGCGGCCCTGCCGTCTCGTTAAAATAACGATTACGAATATTAAAAATATTTTTATCCCGGTGGCAATAAGCACCAGGCTAATGACGCTTTGACGCTTATTAAACCGCAGTGAAATAGCTGATGTTAAGGCGAATAAAATGATTAAACGCAAGGTTATTCTCGTTTTTCTCTGTTGCTTATTTATGACAGCATGCGATGAAAAAAAGAACCGGACGCGCCACCTCTCCGCGTAATAAATTTTTTACCCTTGGGCCGGATATTGCGCAGAATATGCTGGTATTTGCTACACATATTCAGACTGGAAATAATACCGACCTGGCTTTCAAAAGGGCGGGCCAGCTGGTACAGCTGGATATCCGTGACGGAACGCCCGTGAAAGCGGGGCAAATTCTTGCCACCCTGAACGATACGGATGCGAAACTTCGGGTACGCGATCGTCAGACAGCGCTGCAGCTGACGGAGCGGCAATTTCAGCGCTTTCATACGCTGGCCCAGCGCAGCGCCGTTTCACAATCGGAAATGGATGTGCAGCGTGCTAACCGCGATACCGCACTGAAAATGATGAAGGAAAAGTTGCAGTTTCTTACCCTGCGCGCGCCGCTTGATGGCGTGAGTGCCAGAGTGCAGGCGCGTAATCATCAGCGGACTGCAGCCGGGCGACCGCATTGTTGCTGCCAGTGTGGGTGAGCAGCGTGACGTTGATGCGGTGCGCATCTGGCAGCGTGAGCGGGGGTTATAATGCGTATTCTGGAGCACTTTCTTGATAAACCCCTTCGCATCTGGATGGTTATTCTGCTGCCGGGCGTAGGTGGCATTTATGCACTGCTGAACACTGGCCGCTTTGAGGATCCGCGGTTTAACATCAAATCTGCGGTGATTGTAACTCACTATCCTGGCGCGGCAGCCCAGCAGGTCGAAGAAGAGGTGACTCTGCCGCTGGAAAATGCATTGCAACGCCTGCCGTCACTGGACAATGTCACGTCCATTTCAGGCAATGGCCTGTCGCAGATTACCGTCAATATCCATACCCGCTATCTTGCCGAGCAGCTGCCACAAATCTGGGATGAGCTAAGCCGTCGGGTCGGCGATGCGGCCCGGCAGTTTCCGCCAGGCGTGCAGGCTCCGCTGGTTAACGACGACTTCGGCGATGTTTATGGCTATTTCTTCGTTATTCATGACAAAGACTTTACGAAAAGTGAACTGCGTAACTATGCCGATCAGCTGCGGCGCGATCTGATGCTGGTGCCCGGCGTGGCGAAAGTCGCGGTAGCGGGCGTTGAGCAGGAGGAGGTCTGCATTGCCCTTTCCGCCAGCAAATGACCGCCTATGGCATGACGCCGCAGCGCGTCGCCGATCTGCTGAACTGGAACAACAGTGTTACCAGTGCCGGCACGCTGCGGATCGACAGCGAATCAATCCGTTTTCACCCTACCGGCGAATTAAAGACGCTCGACTACCTTGCGAATCTGCCCATTCTGCCTGCGGGCAGCCCGCAGAACGTGCATCTGCGCGATATCGCCACGCTGACACGTGGCGTGACCGATAATCCTGCCAATATCTACTTTGCCGATGGTGAAGCGGCACTGGCAATCGGCATTTCGTTTGCGCCTGGCGTCAACGTGATTGATGTCGGGGACACGCTCTCCGCCCGTATAGCACACTACCAGCAGAATACCCCTGCCGGGATCAGCCTGAAAGTGTTCTACAACCAGGCGCATGAGGTGAAACAGTCTGTTGATGGCTTTATCCTCAACTTCCTGATGGCGCTGGCGATTGTGGTGGGAACGCTGCTGCTGTTCATGGGCCTGCGCAGCGGCATAGTGATTGCCGCGTCACTGGCACTAAACGTGCTCGGCACGCTACTGATGATGTACCTGTTTAAACTGGAACGGCAGCGGGTGTCGCTGGGCGCGCTGATTATCTCGCTCAGCATGCTGCTGGATAATGCCATCGTCGTTGTCGAAGGGGTAGAGATCGACCACCAGCGCGGACATCCTTTACAGCAGGCGATTTCCCGCATGGCGCGCCGCAAAGCTTTGCCCCTGCTTTAACGCTATCCGGTTGCCGGATAAAGCCCAATGGCTGACCACATTTCTGACCACCCTCGGCAAAACCATGACCGGCGTTTATATCCTGCATTACCTGCTGGCAGCCGCTATCCGCTTTCAGACCCTGGGCGACAAACTGCTGGTCATCGCCCTGACGTTGATCTTCTCAATGGCGCTTTCACTGCTGCTGTTGCGTATCCCCGGCGTCCGTAAGCTGATCAGTCTGTAATCGCCGTGCGGCATGCTCCGTTGCTGCACGCCGCGTGGCGATGAACTCAGCCATTTTCGCCCGTGCCTGCTCAACCTCCTCGGGCGGCGCGGTCTGCGGCGAGCCGCAGGAAAACGGCGGTTCGGGGTCATATTCCATCTGCAGCTGAATGGCTCTGGCGACGGCGTCCCCGGCAATTTCTGCCACCAGCGTCAGGGCGAAATCAATGCCGGAAGTGACGCCCGCGCCGCTGATACGATTGCGGTCACGCACCACCCGCTGATTCACCGGCTCCGCGCCCAGCAAAGCCAGTTGATCGATGGAACTCCAGTGTGAGGTCGCACGGTATCCTTTCAGCAATCCGGCAGCGCCCAGCACCAGCGAACCGGTACAGACCGAGGTAACCCACTGTGCGTGGTCAGCCTGCCGACGCAGAAAATTCAGCGTTTCCTCATCCGACATCAGGGCAATCTGTCCTGGCCCGCCCGGTACGCAGATCACATCCAGTAACGGGCAATCGACAAAGGTGGCAGTCGGTAGTATCGACAGGCCGCGATCGGATCGCACGAGCTGACGATCTTTCCAGATCAGATGGCACTCCACGCCGGGCGTGCGTGCAAATACTTCCCACGGGCCGGTTAAATCGAGCTGGGTAACATCAGGAAACAGTAACAAACCAATCTGTAATGGACGATTCATGCGTGAACTCCGGCGGGTGATGAATGACCATCATGCCGTGATGCCCTGTCAGATAGCAATTATGGGCGCCGAAGACGCTTTACAGCGTCTCCGGGAGAGAAAGCGGCGGAATTGCGTAATGAAGCCTCAGGCCACGCCGAGAAAACGCAGCAGCGCGGTCATCGCTGCCGCCCCCAGAATAATGACAATAAGTGGTGCCCGGCGCCATGCCAGTAACAGAGCAAAACCCACGCCCGCCCCCCGTGCCACACCAGCAAAGTGCTGGCCCTCAAATAGCGTAGTCGTGGCCGCGACGGCCAGCAGTAGCACCGTGGCAGCGTCGGAGAGCATCTGCTGGGTACGTTCGCTAATCGGAAGACGGTTTCCCAGCCTGACGCCGGCAAAGCGCATCAGATACGTTCCGGCGGCCAGCATGGCGATGCCGGCGATGATCATTCCCTGATGCGTCATTTGCGCGATCGCCATGTCAGCAGGCCCAGCAGCGAGAAGAGCACCGGCATGCCCGCCGGAACCAGCGGCGTCGCCAGCAATGAGAGCAGCGCGCCCACGGTGGCAGGGATCCGGGTCCGCCGCTGCCGCAGCGCCGGGAAGATCAGGGCAATCAGGATCGCCGGAAACACCGCATCCAGTCCAATCACCGAGACATCGGGAATAAACTGACCAACCGCCGCCCCAACCATAACACTCACCGGCCAGATTAAGCCGATACCGATGCCGCACAGCCAGTAAGCGCTGCGACGCTGGGCCAGCTGTGGTTGTGAGATACCAAATACCACGCTTTCATCATTCATGATATGACAGCCAAACCAGCCCCGGGGCCCCTTTCCAACCAGATCTTTGACCGCAATGCCAAAAGGCAGATGACGCGCATTCACCAGCAGGCCTGCGGCGGCTGCAGTAAAGGGACTGCCGCCACCAGCCACGATGTCGATAAACAGAAACTCAGACGCGCCTGCCAGCACCAGCGTTGAGAGCGCCAGCGGCACCCAGAGCGGAAACCCGTCGGCGGAGGCCAGCGAGCCATAGGATAAACCGACAATTCCATCAGCCAGACAGACCAGAAAAATCGCTTTGATCACCCCTTTGTCCAGCAACTGCATTTGCGGAAAAAGCATCACTCTGTCTCATAATGAACGTATTATCCGATATAATGAACACCTCACCATCGCTTTACAAGACGAACAAAGCGTTCGATATAAAAAACTTTTCGTTTATCAGGAGTGCGTTTGAATACCCCTATCAGCATCATTGCCAATGCCTTAGTGCGTGAACGTCAGCGAGCCGGCCTGTCACTGGCTGAAGTCGCGCGTCGTGCCGGTATCGCCAAATCAACGCTCTCACAGCTGGAGGCGGGTAACGGCAATCCGGGCATTGAGACGCTGTGGTCACTGTGCGTGACGCTGAATATTCCGTTTTCACGGCTGCTGGAGCCGGATGCGCGTCGTCTGCAGGTGATCCGCCGTGGAGAAGGTCTGACGGTAACTGCCGATCTGGCAGACTATAAGGCGGTTCTGCTGGCATCCTGCCCGCCCGGGGTCCGGCGTGATATCTATCTGCTGGAGGTTCAGCCTGGCAGTGAGCGCATTTCACAGCCCCATATTCCCAATACGATTGAGCATATTATTATTGCTAAAGGACGGGCGCTGGTGGGTCCGGTGGACAGCGCGGTGGAGCTGGATGTGGGTGATTACATTACCTATCCGGGCGACGAGCTGCATATCTTTCGGGCGCTGGAAGCCGATACGCTGGCGCTGCTGGTGATAGAGCACAGCTAGTTACCGCTCAGCAAGTTTCTGCCGGGTTTCTGCGGGTGTGAGGTGCGTAATCAGCTGCACCTCACTGCTCAATCTGATCGCCGGATAGTGCTCGCGCATCCCCTCCAGCAGCACCGCATCCGGCCATTCGTGCTCTTTCCCCAGTTTCGCAGCGACTTTGTTTAAGCGCAGTGTATCGATCCGCGTCACCCAGACGATCACCGTGTCGGCTTCATCCTGCTGATTGACCAGCCTCAGCGGGCCGGTGGCGATATCGCCCTCCTGCCAGCGTATCGTGGAGGTTTTCTCGCCGCGTCTGACGACGGGCATCACACGGGGAACCAGTGTAAGTTGCTGCATTTCCTCTCCTTTCTTTAAACCCACTTTGAGAACTGCCACAAAACCAGAAATCCGGATTGAAAACAGTGTTATTAATGTTATGTTATAACATAATTATTTAACCTCATCTGACAGGTAACAGTATGACACTCTCTTCTCAGACATCCGGCGATCCACGTCTGCCGGTTGCAGTTCTCTCCGGTTTTCTGGGTGCCGGTAAAACCACACTGCTCAATCATATTCTGAATAACCGTGAAGGACGGCGGATCGCAGTTATCGTCAATGATATGTCTGAAATCAACATTGATGCGGCCCTGGTGCGCAACGGCGACGCAAAACTGTCACGCACTAATGAAAAGCTGGTCGAAATGAGTAATGGCTGCATCTGCTGCACGCTGCGTGAAGATTTGCTGCTGGAGGTGAAAAGTCTGGCGCAGGCTGGTCGCTTCGATCATCTTGTCATTGAATCGACCGGCATTTCTGAACCCCTGCCGGTTGCTGAAACCTTTACGTTTGAAGACGATGCGGGTGAAAGCCTTTCAGCCTATGCCCGGCTGGATAGCATGATTACTGTGGTAGATGGCTTTAACTTCCTGCGTGATTACCGTTCAGTCGATGATCTTCAGTCTCGCGGCGAGTCTCTGGGCGAGCAGGATGAGCGATCGGTGGTTGATCTGTTGGTGGATCAGATTGAGTTCTGTGATTTGCTGGTGCTGAACAAAACGGATCTGCTCAGCCCGGCGGAGCTCCATCAGCTGCAGGGTATGCTGCGTGCTCTCAATCCACACGCTCGTATAATGAACAGCGAATTCGGGCAGGTTCCGCTGGACTGTCTGCTGAATACCGGCCGGTTTAATTTTGACCGGGCAGCGCAGGCCCCTGGCTGGCTTCAGACCCTGCGGGGCGAGCATCAGCCGGAATCAGAGGAGTATGGGATCCGCAGCGTTGTCTATCGCGCGCGTCGTCCTTTCCATCCTCAGCGTTTCTGGGAGGTTGTAAACCACCAGCTTGACGGTGTGATTCGCTCAAAAGGGTACTTCTGGCTGGCCACCCGGCCCGAATTTGCGGCGATGTGGTCGCAGGCGGGCGCAGTGGCTCGCCAGGGTTACGCCGGGCGCTGGTGGGTCAGCGTGCCGCGAGACAACTGGCCACAGGATGCAGATTCGCTCAATTTCATCGCTGAGCAGTGGCATGAAGGCACCGGCGATGCGCGTCAGGAGCTGGTGTTTATCGGCATAGATATGGATGAGCAGCACATTATTGCCGCGCTGGATCGCGCACTCCTGACGCCTCATGAGATGGCTGCAGGGCCGGAGCACTGGGTTACGCTGAACGATCCGGTGCCTGTCTGGTTTGATGAGATGACTGCCTGACGCAACGGTTGACCGCACACTGTCGCTCCGCAATAGTTAAACGTCCCGACGGGTGGCCACCACCCGCTGATTTCTGTTCAGGAGAGGCCGGATATGCCACAACGTATAGCTGTTATTGGTGCAGGCGTGCTGGGTTTAGCCGTCGCGCAATCATTGTCCCGCCGGGGCGCACAGGTTACTGTCTTCGACAAAAGTTTGCCTGGCAGCGGCACCAGCCAGGTCAGCTACGCCTGGGTCAATGCCAACGGTAAAGAACCCGGCCACTATCATGAACTCAATGCCCGGGCGATAAACGAGCACAAGCGATGGCAGGCGAGCCACCCGGCATTGCCCCGCTGGCTGCTTGAAACCGGCTCGCTGGAGTGGGCAGCCGATGAATCATCCCTGCGCC
Organism: Pantoea sp. QMID4; assembly: GCF_030270445.1. Classification (NCBI taxonomy): domain Bacteria; kingdom Pseudomonadati; phylum Pseudomonadota; class Gammaproteobacteria; order Enterobacterales; family Erwiniaceae; genus Pantoea; species Pantoea sp. QMID4. The sequence goes on from NZ_BSXL01000005.1 coordinate 81,993, forward strand.
AGCTAACGCAGCGCGCAGCAAAGCTTGCTGCGCTCGATTACCCCGTTGAAAAGCGTAGCCGCGCTGCGTTACTGTGCGCCCTGCCCGGACTGCGGCTCGATCCCCGCATTCAGCACGCGTGGTTTTTCCCTTCGGAGTGCCTGCTTTATCCCAGCCTGTTCATCGCCTCTCTGCTTGCCGACCTGCGTGCCAGTGGCGGTCAGCTGGTCTGCAACAACGAGGTAACGACGTTGACTGAATCGGAGCGGGATGTGCATCTGACGCTGGCCAGTGGCGATGAGTGGCGCGGGGATCAGCTGGTGCTGGCAACCGGTCGCTGGGCACCTGAGCTGATCAGTCAGTGTGGACTTGAACTGGCGATGACCGATGCGAACCGCGCCGATCCTGTTGCGTGCAGTTTTCTGGCGCAGACACAGCCTTTGCCTATCCCGCTTAACTGCAATCTCATTACCCCGGAACTGAATGTACGGCCGGATGGCGGAGGACGCCTGATGCTGCAGGCTCTGGATCTTGACGCGCATGCCGATCCGTCACGCCCCGCTTCTCCGGAGGGGCTGACTGGCAAAGAGATGCTGCGTCGGTTGCGTCGGCTGTTTAACAATGCGGAAGGGGCGAGAATTGAGCGGATTGAAACAGGACAGCGATCACGTCCGGCAGATGGATTGCCCGCACTGGGCTACATCAGTGACTCAGCACGCGTTTATCTGATGGTCAGCCATAGTGGCATGACCCTTGCCCCGTTGCTGGGCAGACTGGTGGCTGAGGAGATGCTGAGCGGTACACCTTCACCAATGCTGAGTGGGTTTGCCCCGCATCGGTTGCTGCGTCCGCTCAGTGAGGTCGTTAAAACTGCGCCAGCCTATCTTCCGGCAGCGCAGTAAAAACTAGCGGCGGTTCTTCCAGACGGTCTGCACGTTACAGAATTCATGGACACCAAAATATGACAGCTCACGACCATAGCCGCTTTTCTTCACGCCGCCGATGGTGACCCGCGGATCGGATGCGCCGTTGCCATTTATAAACACGGCCCCGACTTCCAGTTGCAGCGCCAGCCGATCGGCAGTTTCTTCGTTACCGCTCCAGACGGTAGCACTGAGGCCAAATTCGCTGTCGTTGGCGATCTCCAGTGCATGCTGTGGATCCCGCGCGACGGCAATAGCCGCGACCGGACCAAACAACTCCTGCCTGAACGCGGTCATGGTGCTGGTAACGTCAGCGAGAATGGTTGGTGCATAGTAGTTTCCCTGTCCTGCCACTTTCTCACCACCCAGAACCAGTCGCGCACCTTCACTAAGAGTCGCTTTTACCTGTCCGTCGAGTTCGTCACGCAGATCGGTGCGTGCCATCGGACCCAGGAAGGTGTTTTCATCCAGCGGATCGCCCATTTTCAGTGCCTGTACCGCTGCAGTGAAACGTTTTTCGAACTCTTCCGCGATGGGGGCTTCCACAATAAAACGTTTGGCCGCCATGCAGACCTGTCCGGTATTCTGGAAACGTCCGATCACGGCAGATTTCACAGCTTCATCAAGATTGGCATCGGCCAGCACGATAAAAGGATCGGATCCACCCAGCTCCAGCACCGTTTTTTTGAGCGCTGCACCTGCCTGTGCTGCGATTGCTGCACCCGCCCGCACGCTGCCGGTTACCGCGACGGCGGCAATGCGGTCATCTTTAATCGCGACTGAGACACCGTCGTTGTCGACATTGATCAGGTTAAAGCCACCTGCTGGCAGATCGGTTGCTGTGAACAGCTCAGCCATCAGTGTGGCGCTTCCCATGACGTTAGGGGCGTGTTTTAGCAGATAGGTGTTACCTGCCAGCAACATGCTGACTGCGCCCCGCAGAACCTGCCACAGGGGGAAATTCCATGGCATGACAGCCAGGATCACCCCGACAGGACGGAATCGCTGCCAGGCATCGGCAATCTGAGTAGGTTGATCGGCCAGCATCGCCGGGCCATGTTCTGCATACCAGTCGCACAAATTTGCACATTTCAGTACTTCAGCGCGAGCCTGTGCAATGGGCTTACCCATCTCCAGCGTAATCATGCGAGAAAGATCCTGTTCTCTCAGACGGATCTGTTCGCCGAGCTGACGCAATACGCGTACACGGTCACTCATACTACTGCGCTGCCATGCTGCAAAAGCAGAAGCGCTTTCCGCCAGCGTCTTTTCCAGTTCGGTGCTGTTCTGCAGAGGATAGCGTGCCAGAATTTCGCCTGTTGCAGGGTTACGTGATAGGGCATGTTCGGTCATGGTGCTGTGTTCCTCATTCGTTCAGTGATTGAGAAACGATACGCGCTGTAGTTAATGATGAAAAATGAATAATAGTGAGGAAGTTGTTTATCAATTGAGAATGTCTGAATTGCAAAGGCAGTATTCAGTAAGTGTCAGGGATTTCGGAGATGATGATGTGATTACACCACCTGTCCGTGAGTCTGAAAATGATGCCTGATAAGCAGTTATCCACTTATACAGTGACACGATCCAAAAAAACGATCCTTAATAGATCATAGAGAGATCCTAAGAGATCCCCGATCGTCGCAGGCCGCACTCCGCAAGGGCTCAAAGGGTGATCGCGTTCACTATAATCAGTAAAGTGTTCACTGTAATCAGTACTTTATTCACTGTACCAGGTAGAATGTTCACTGTAAACAGTGCTAATGTTCACTGTAGTCAGAAAACGATCCCTTTCATCCACAGAATGAAGATCCTACGCTATGGCAGATAAAGACAACGAAAACAAAGCGTTACTTGAACCTTTTCTGTCGGTGACAAAAAACAGTGGTGAAGTTATTCAGCTTCATCCCAACAAGAATAATACCGTTCAGCCGGTGGCACTGATGCGTCTTGGACTGTTCGTGCCAACGCTGAAATCAACCGCACGGGGTAAATCCGGTGCAATGGCATCAACGGATGCGACGAAAGAGCTGAAAAATCTGACGCTGGTAAAGGCGGAAGGCTACGAAAAGATTACCATTACCGGCGCCCGGCTGGATATGGATAACGATTTCAAAACCTGGGCAGGTATTATTCAGTCCTTTTCGCGCTATCCGACCAAAGGCGATACCGTCACACTGCCGTTTATCGATTTTGTGAAGATGTGCGGTATTCCCTCTGCCAACTCGTCTGCTGCACTGCGTAAGCGTCTTGATGCCTCTCTGCGCCGCATTGCAACCAACACGCTCTCTTTTGAAGGCAACGGCAAGGCGTATCATACTCACCTTGTCCAGTCAGCCTATTACGACCGCGAAAAAGATATTGTGCGGATTCAGGCGGATCCCAAACTATTCGAACTCTATAACTTCGATCACAAGGTACTGCTTCAGCTTCGTGCAATATCCCGCCTTAAGCGTAAAGAGTCTGCACAGGCGCTCTATACCTTCCTTGAGAGTTTGCCGACCAATCCGGCACCGATATCGCTGGCACGCCTGCGTATGCGCCTTAATCTCGGCTCTAAGACCACCACGCAGAACCATGTGGTGCGGCGTGCAATGGAGCAACTGAAGGAGATTGGTTATCTGGATTATTCAGAAGTGAAGCGTGGCCGCTCAGTCTTTTTCATTATCCATAGTCGCACACCTAAGCTTGATGGCATCGGAAATCTGGATAGCATCGATTCGCTGGACGAGATCGAGTTTGAAGATTAATTCCTGACGTTCACTGTAATCAGCATTTCTGCGTGGCAGTGTCACTTTTACCGTTGAAAGTGATATTGCGCCCTTCCTCTCACATTCACTGTAATCAGTACTCCACCTCTGTTCACTGCAATCAGTAACGTTCACTGTAATCAGTAAACGGGGCATGGTTTATAATCATGCTCTCCTGCCCTCTTTTCCTGTCGTGCTATGCCATAAGACTTATGAAGTAAGTATGTGCTTACTTACTAACTGGTTAGCCCTTTCCAGGGGCGGCTTTGCTGATTACAGTGAACATTCTGATTCAGGCAGGACAGCGCCTCTTTCTGATGATTCCCTATGAGCACTTTACTGATTACAGTGAATGTCAGCATTCACGTTCAACACGGCTGGCGTACGTCATGCATTGAGGCGCTTTGACTTATCAGTAATGCCAGCGGTGACACTGTTACTGATTATAGTGAATGTTTGCCGGCTGGCATCGTCAGATTACCGGTGTGCTGCGAATTCCCCTGACGCTTACTGATTACAGTGAACGTTGTAACGCGGAGCTGTCAGAACCAATTGAATGCTGCTTTACTGATTACAGTGAATGCTTTGCTGAATGCAGTGAATGATAGCTGAAATTTGATGCAACGCTTTGCAGCTTTTACTGTTTATAGTGAACATTCTTGGGAAAGCAGTGATGACACAACTCATGTTCAGGCGTTGATGTCTGACGGCCTGAGCATTGCCAGAATCGAACTGATATCTGCGTATCCTGGCCTTACTGTCTTCAATTCCGGCCGAACTGAACCGACGCTTCTGCTGATTACAGTGAATGTCTGATCAGCAAGGCTCTTTTTTACTGACTATAGTGAATGTTCGATATCTCCTCGTTACTGATTGCAGTAAACATTATCGGACTGACTTGTTCATCTTTGCCTATCTATTCGGGCTCCCAAACTGAAGTTGCCTGTTATCTCATCAGCTTCAGATGCTTTTATGAACCAAACAGGATTTATCGGCTCCTCACTACTGATTACAGTGAACGTTCACTCAGTACGGCTTCCTGTCCTGCTATCTGATCAGCAAGTTTACTGATTACAGTGAACGTGACTGCTGCCCGGGTATTTGGAATGACACTACTGATTACAGTGAACGTTTGGCTCGTTCAGCGACAGGTATCAGCCAGGCTTTATCGCATGGGCTTTCTGAATACGGTGAATCTTCTGCACCACCACGTTAAGTACCTCCGGTAAGTCACGTGATACAGAACTGACTTTACTGATTACAGTGAACGTTAAGACACATCAACGCGCCTGGTACAATTTATTATCCCCCCTGCTCCTGCTGTGGATTAATTTTTACTGATTACAGTGAATGTCCTGCTGATTACAGTGAACGCTGCTCGCATTTATGCTGCTTAAATTGCCAGATCAGAAATAATAATGTGATGAACCTCACCAAAACCTGGGGTGTTACATAAAAACGAAGATTATGTAGAAAGGATATTTTATTGCCTCACGTGCAGGATTTATGTATAAAGTCATAAATCCTACATGTTTGGAGCAACTATGGCTAATGATGACAAGCAGGTGATGAAGGTTGCACAGCGTTCTGAACGCATGCTGCTGAGCCTCACCGACCAGATTCAGGCGCAGAAGCAGGAACTGCATGAAAATACGTACTATCAGGTTTATGCCAAAGCGGCGTTAGCAAAGTTGCCCAAACTGACACGAGCCAGTGTCGATTACGCTGTAAATGAGATGGAAGAGAGCGGTTATCTGTTTGATAAGCGTGCGGCCGGTTCTTCCGTTAAATATGCGATGTCGATTCATAACATTATCGATATCTATCATCATCGTGGTGTGCCGAAATATCGCGATCGCCACAGTGATGCCTATACCATTTTTGTGGGTAATCTGAAGGGCGGTGTCTCTAAAACGGTTTCTACCGTCTCGCTGGCTCATGCACTTCGTGCCCATCCTCATCTGCTGTTTGAAGATTTACGTATTCTGGTGATTGACCTTGATCCCCAGTCCTCAGCAACCATGTTTTTAAACCATGAACGTTCAGTAGGGCTTGTGGAAGCGACAGCGGCTCAGGCAATGCTTCAGAATGTCACCCGTGATGAGCTGGTGAAGGAATTTATCGTTCCGTCGATTATTCCGGGTGTGGATGTGCTGCCTGCTTCAATTGATGATGCCTTTATCGCTTCAAGCTGGGACCAGCTTTGCGCAGAACATCTGCCGCAGCAAAATGTTCATACCGTGCTGTATGACAACGTCATTGCCAAACTGAAGGAAGATTATGACTTTATCTTTATCGACAGCGGCCCGCATCTTGATGCTTTCCTTAAGAACGCCATTGCGGCCTCTGATCTGCTGATGACGCCGGTACCACCGGCTCAGGTCGACTTTCATTCCACGCTTAAATACCTGACGCGTCTGCCGGAACTGATTGCGATTATTGAGGATTCCGGCGCCACCTGTCGCCTGCAGGGCAACATTGGCTTCATGTCTAAACTCTCTAATAAAGCCGACCACAAGCTCTGTCATAGTCTGGCAAAAGAGATTTTTGGTGGTGACATGCTTGATGCTGCCCTTCCCCGCCTTGATGGTTTTGAACGTTGCGGCGAATCCTTTGATACGGTTATTTCTGCGAATCCTTCGACATACGTCGGCAGCAGCGAAGCGTTGAAAAATGCAAGATCCGCCGCAGAGGACTTTGCAAAAGCCGTCTTTGATCGTATCGAATTTATTCGCCTGAACTGAGGTTTGTATGAGCGCAAAAAGAATTACGATTGGCAGAACCTTCAGCCAGACTCCACTGGAAAATGATATGCCGGACAGTCAGCACAATCAGACATTCGTTCTGGCTACGGGCAAGCGCGCTCTGTTTCGCTTTGAACGTATTGCCGCCAGTGATGTTGAAAACAAGACATTCGTGACGATGGAAACCAATGGTCGCGATCAGGCGGGCCTGACACCCGATTCACTACGCGACATTATCCGTACGATTAAGCTTCAGCAGTTCTTCCCGGCCATTGGCGTAATACGCGATGACCGCATTGAGATTCTTGACGGCTCACGTCGACGTGCGGCTGCGCTTTACTGTAAAACAGGGCTTGACGTACTGGTCACTGATGCCGCTATTAGCGCTGATGAAGCACGCAGACTGGCGCAGGATATTCAGACGGCCCGCGAACATAATCTGCGGGAAGTGGGAATGCGCCTGCTGGCATTAAAAGAGGGTGGTCTTTCGCAAAAAGAGATCGCTGAGAATCAGGCATTATCGCAGGCGAAGGTCACGCGTGCTCTTCAGGCAGCCAGCGTTCCGTCGGATTTGATCTCACTTTTCCCTAATCACGCTGAGCTGACTTATCCTGATTACAAAGCGCTGTTGCAGGCTGCTGACAAATTAAGTGAATCCGGGCAAAGCGTTGAAGTTCTGATTAATTCTATCTCGCGGGAAATAGATGTGGTTTGCGCGCGAGAAGGGCTTGCTGAGGATGAGCTGAAAAATCACATTCTGCGTCTGATTCGCCAGGGCAGCCAGACGTTGATGAAAGAGCCTGAGAAAGATAAAACACAGGCGACTGCACTCTGGTCTTTTGCTGATAAAGATCGCTTTGCACGTAAGAAGGTACGCGGCCGGATGTTCAGTTATGAATTTAACCGGCAGTCCAAAGAGTTGCAGGAAGAGCTGGATAAAGTCATTTCCGAGACTCTGAAGAAATATCTTAATCGTTAATTTATAAACTTCAAAATCAGCCAGCGTCAGACGCTGGCTTTTTTTATTGCTTTGTTAAGCTGAAAGACACTTAAGAGATGCATGAAATCCGAATTTCAGGCTGAAATCGCCAGATTTTCAATGGCGATAATCACGATAAATAGCTGAATTTATTGATATAATATAAGAATTCTTGAGTCTGATTCCTGTGAAATCGCCATTCCTCCTGAATATATCGCCAGCGTTCGTGAATTGTGTGTAATGTAAAAAGCGGATTAAAATTCTTATGTCACATCCCAAGGGTTCAAATGCTGCCTTCACGCATTCAACGGTCGCAAATTGGAAATAAAGATTTACGGTAGCTGGTTCATTAGTGACCAGTTACTTTTTACCAGACATCAGTTCCTGCACAATTGCTTCATATCGGCCGATGCTTTCTCTGCAACTCTTTTTACAGTTATGCTGGCCGCCAGCGAAAATTAGCGCTTAAGATACTGTTTATAAGAGAAAATACCCGTAAATTTCAGCCTGAAATCGCCACTCTAACTGCTGGAAATTGCCCTGATTACCGGATGTAAGCGCTTCATTAAGATCATAATTGCAGTCTGACCGGCTAACAGCAAAGGCATCTTCTCCGAGTGAAAAAAGATACACAGAAAATATCCCTCACTTATCCACAGAAAAAGTGGATAACTTTCTCATCAGGCTAAAATTATTTGTCTGTTGATGCGAATGACATGAGCTGGATTGGACTGTGAAGGTGCCGGTGATCTGAAACCGGCTACTTCAGACAGATTCACTGTATTGAGTAAAGCAGATGAAAGGATGTGCTCAACGGCAGAAATAAGACCCGGGCTACTCAGGAAAGGGACACAACTGGCCGGAAAACTGTTTACAGTGAATGGGTAGTCAAAGAGGATGAGCTGCACAGATAAACGGCTGGCGGGCTCATCAGAATCTGTTGATGCGCAGCCAGCGTTGAGCACGGCAATCGTCATATAGACTGGGGAGTGCGTAAGATGGAGGCGATAACAGGATTATTATGTGGTGCTGCAAACAACGATACAAAACCGGGTCAGGCCCGGTTTTGTCATAAATCAGGCTTCGAGCCAGACTGTTATTTGCCTGACCATCGCATCGGCAGAGATGCCATAACGGTAATGCAATGCTGGTAAAGCGCCTGCTACCAGGAATGCATCCGGCAGGGCAATCTGCTTAAAGCGAGGCGTCACATGGTACCGCATCAGCAAGCCTGCGATTGCCTCGCCTAACCAGCCCGTGATTGAATGATTCTCTGCTGTGATAAGCCACTGGTTAGGATGCAGCGCTTCCCCTGCTTCTGGCAAAATTGTCTTTTCATCCAGAGGCTTAATCACAGGAGAGCGAACCACTCCAACTTCAATGCCCTGCTTTTGCCGCACCTCAGCGGCTTCGAGTGCCCGCAGGGTCATATCCGCTACTGATGATAACCGCATCTTTGCCCGTTCGCAGACACTGGGCCTTTCCGTGCTGATAGCGATAATCATATTTATTCAGCACCAGCGGAACCTTACCGCGCAGCGGGCGCAGTTAAACCGGGCCCTGATGTGCGGCAATCGCCGGGATGACCTGATTAATCTCCAGGCATCGCAGGGATCGATGATTGTCAGGCTTGGCATACCCCGAAAAACTCCCAGATCGTCAGTCGCATGATGGCTTGGCCCATAACCGTTGGTCAGGTCCGGCAGCGTACAGGCGATTTTGACGTTCAGATTCTCTTCGGCGATTGCCATGCAGATAAATCATTGGCGCGGAGGAAAGCAAACACGGCATAGGTGGTGACAAAAGGCATAAAGCCCTCGCGCGCCATTCCTGCTGCGGCACTCATCAGTCACTGTTCCGCCATTGCCATCCCGTAAAAGCGCTGCGGAAAAGCGTCCGCGAACAGATGCAGGTCGGTGTATTTACTCAAATCTGTCGTCAGACCGACCAAATCGGATCGCTGCTCTGCCAGAGCGATTAGAGCATGCCCGAATGGTGCGAAACCGTGGGCTGACCCTCAGCAGCAATCGAGGCGATCATAGCGGAAGTGGTCAGCCGTTTTTTTGCGGTTGTAAACTTATATCAGACTCATTGCTCAAGTGAGGTCAGGGTTTCGTCCCACTCATCTGCTTCAACACGGAAGAAGTGGTTTTTCTCCCGGCTTTCAGGAAACGACACGCCTTTACCCATTCCGGTATCGCAGATGATGACGCGCGGCTACGGTTCCGGCCAGCTGCGTGCTGCGTCAAAGGCTGTCTTCAGCGATTCGATATCGTTGCCATCAACGCGCTGGGTATGCTCCGGGATTAAAACTATCCGCCATGAAACGATGCCAGTGATAGGCTCACCAGCGTATCTCAACAGCATCCTGTCAGTCAGGCCGTGGATTTAATCCATCACGCGCTGATATTATCGGAGTCACCGCTTATTGAATGACTGCATTGGTTTGCGGCGCAACTATTAAATAAGCTGGATAAAGAGTGGTTATTTCGTTCTGACCGCTCTTATATGCGTCCTGAAGCGGCAATGTTATGCCACGGTTTTATTTTTAAGAGTAAATTGCTGGCGGAGGATTATCGGCATAGCGGGAAACTGGTCAGAGTGTTGACTGAGCATAGCCTGCCCGTCAGCGCCCACCCTCTGGTCTTTCTGCGTGGGTTTGCCCAGTTCCCACATATTGCACATTTCCTGAGCTGGATACAGAAAGGATTCAGAACGTTAATAAGATGTTAAAATAACTTCCGTCGCGTCACTATGACGCGGATTTATTTTTGCTGGTAATTATTTACGCCATAAAAGGCGCATTGCCGCAGCTAACTTTTAAATACCGTCTACACTTCTTTACCCAATCGGTAAATGTGTTCCTTTTCTATTCCGTATGAAATTTGATCAAACGGATGTTTAACTTATTAATGGCAGGAATATTATGAGTACAAATACACCAGACGCTGGGGAAGCGGGCGATCACGCGCCTGCGGATACAGTACGCCAGCGCATTTTTTTAGTGGTGCTGGTCGCCACTATGGGCGCGCTGGCTTTTGGTTATGACACCGGGATTATCTCGGGTGCATTACCTTACATGACTTCACCACCCGATCAGGGTGGTCTTGGACTGAACTCATTCACAGAAGGGCTCGTCGCCTCTTCGCTGGTGTTCGGTGCCGCTATCGGCTCTTTTCTCAGTGGTTTCTTCTCGGACCGTTTTGGCCGTCGCATTACCCTTCGCACCCTGGCGGTCATTTTTGTACTGGGTTCGCTCGGTACGGCACTGGCGCCTTCCGTCAATGTAATGGTGGCCATGCGCTTCCTGCTGGGAATAGCTGTCGGCGGTGGCTCTTCAACCGTGCCGGTGTTTATTGCCGAAATTGCCGGGCCACGTCTGCGTGCGCCGCTGGTGAGCCGCAATGAGCTGATGATTGTCACCGGACAGCTCATTGCCTATGTCGCCAGTACGCTACTCAGCTATCTGCTGCATGATGAACACCTGTGGCGCTATATGCTGGCGATTGCGATGGTGCCCGGCTTCCTGCTGTTTATCGGTACGTTCTTTGTTCCGGCGTCACCACACTGGCTGGTGGCGGAAGGGCGTCTGAAAGAGGCGAAAAAGATTCTGAAGTATCTGCGTGAAACACCGCGTGAGGTGCGTCATGAGATGGCGCAGATGAAGAAGCAGGCGAGGGCAGCGGAACGCGGGCCGGATGCGAAAACCCTGATTCGCGAGAAGTGGGTTATCCGCCTGATGATTATTGGTGTCGGACTTGGCTTTGTTGCGCAGTTTACCGGCGTTAATGGCTTCATGTATTACACGCCGATCATCCTCAAGTCGACCGGCCTGGGAACCAGCGCTTCCATTGCCGCGACTATCGGTAACGGTGTGGTTTCTGTTCTGGCGACCTTTGTCGGTATCTGGGCGATTAGCCGTTTCCCGCGTCGTACCATGCTTATCACCGGTCTATGTCTGGTGATTACGGCACAGATCCTGCTGGGCAGCGTGATGACCTTTATGAGTTCGAGCCTGATGCAGAGTTACCTCGCCCTGGGGTGTATTCTGCTGTTCCTGTTCTGTATGCAAATGTGCATCTCGCCGGTCTACTGGCTGATGATGTCGGAGCTGTTCCCGATGCAGCTGCGTGGCGTTTTAACCGGTAGCGCCGTCTCACTACAGTGGATTTTCAATGCTGTGGTCGCGTTCGGTTTTCCACCGATCATGGAGTATGCCGGCAGCACGACCTTCTTTATATTTGCCGCGATTAACGTTGGCTCACTGATCTTCGTGATGGCGATGGTGCCCGAGACGCGCGGCAAAAGTCTGGAAGAGATTGAGTCACACATGAAAGAGAAGTTTGGTGAAAAGTCGAAGGAGGCTGAAGCCTGCTAAAGTCTCAACCGGATTCGGCCCGCCGGCTGGATCCGGTTTCTCTCACTTCTCAGCCCCCCTCGCGTCGTACCCCTTTCTCTCAATTAAGCAGACATCATTCACTGTAATCAGCATGATTTTTGCGGGTGGGTTTCCGGATATGCTGGCGATTTCAGGCTGAAATCGCCAGCATATCCGGCCTATCTTCATATGCCGCTGACGGTTTAAACCGCCATTTAAGCGAAGCATGACCGCTGACAAAGATTGAATCTGACTCTGCGCTATACTCATTTTTCATCTGCTCCGCATGCTGACTGGGATGCACCATGAATATATCAAACTCTGTGGCAGTGGCTGATGCACTACTGATTGCCACGCCTCTGCATGCTGAAAATATGCCGGTTTCATCCTGGTGGAATGATTTCACTGACGATGTTGCACAAACCTGGAACGCGCCTCAGCACACCGATCTCTATCTGCCGTTTATTAGCTGGTACGCCCGCTTTATGTACGATAAAGAAAAAACCGATAACTATACGAGAATCCCTGGGGCGGCGGTCTGGGTGTTTCCCGCTATAGCGACAGCGGCAACTGGCGTGCGCTTTATGCGATGGCGTTAATATATTCGCACAATGAGTGGCAGCCCATTGTCGGTTATGGCTGGGAGAAGGGATGGTATCCAGGCTCCGGTCAGGACTTCCGGCTTGGTTCCGGATTAACAGCGGGTATCACCGCGCGTGAAGACTTTGACAACTATATTCCGCTGCCGATTATATTGCCGCTGTTCTCTGCCGGTTATAAAGCGGTGAATGTCCAGTTCACTTACATCCCCGGCACTTACAATAATGGCAACGTGCTGTTCGCGTGGTTTCGCTATGCCTTCTAATTTTTCAGGAAAGGATTTATGACCCGGAAGTTAAAAACTGTCACGCGCAGACTCTGGCGTTCAACGCTTGTCGTGGGTTTAGTGTTAGTGCTGCTACTGATCATTCGCATCTATGAAGCGGAACGTGGCCCGGAATTACATCGCTGGCACACCTGGATCCCGCATGAGCTGACAGCTGAACAGCTCGATAAAGCCAGTTACACCGGTTATCTTAACGCTGAAAATCATCTGTTTGATGAGATGAAGCAGCAGGTCAGTCAAAAACTGGATGCGGATGAGAAAACCCCGCTCAACCGATATTTCTCCGGCGGCCTGATCTATCCAGGTCATTTTGCGCAGGACTGGAACCGTTCATATATTCTGCGTCCAGCAGGCACGCCGCGTGGTGCAGTTGTTTTGCTGCATGGTCTGACCGATAGTCCTTACAGTCTGCGTCATATCGCAGATACCTATCGCCAGCAGGGTTATGTGGCCGTAGCAATCAGGTTACCGGGTCACGGCACGGTGCCTGCGGGCCTGACTGATGTGGACTGGCAGGACTGGATGGCGGCTACACGCCTGGCGGTGCGCGAAGCAACCCGTCTTGCGGGTATTCGGACACCACTGCATCTGGTGGGATTCTCTAACGGCGGGGCGCTGGCGGTAAAATATGCGCTCGACAGCCTGGGCGACGCCACGTTGCGTCGTCCGCAGCAGCTGATTCTGTTATCACCAATGATCGGTGTCACCCGTTTTGCACGATTTGCCGGGATTGCCGGACTGCCCTCTGTTTTCCCGGCCTTCTCGAAAACAGCCTGGCTGAATATCGTGCCGGAGTTTAATCCGTTTAAATATAACTCTTTTCCGGTGCACGCTGCCCGACAGACCTATCTGCTGACGCAGGCGCTGCAGAAAGAGATCCTGCACTACGCACGTAATCAGCAGCTGTCCGGCTTCCCGCCAGTACTGACCTTTCAGTCGGTCATGGACTCTACTGTCAGCACGCCGTCGGTGATTCGCTCGTTATACAATTATCTGCCAGAAAACGGCAGTGAGCTGGTTCTGTTCGATATCAATCATGCCGTCAGCGTCAGCCCGTTATTCCGTCACTCCGCTTACACGGCAGTGAATCAGCTCTTACCCGCGGCCCGTCGGCATTATTCTTCCACGGTGATCACCAATGCTGCCGCCACGTCGCTGGAAATGGTGACTAAAAGCGTGCCTGCCGGTGAGATTATGGATCGAATCCAGCCACTGACCATAAACTATCCGGCCGGGCTTTACTCGCTGTCGCACGTGGCGATCCCGTTCCCGGCTGAGGATGGTCTCTACGGCAATGTACCTGCGAAGAAGAATGAGTTCGGTATCAGTTTTGGTACGTTGTCACTGCGCGGCGAGAGTGCGGTGCTGATTGTGGGACTGGACTCAATTATGCGCGCGACCTCTAACCCGTTTTACCCTTACATGATTAACCGAATCAATCACCACATCGGTTGCAGTGACAAGCCGCAACTGGCGACCTGCCTTATCAGTTTCTGAATCAATCAAGCCACATGCCCGCATGAGGCGGGCCTGTGATTATATCGCGTTCAGCTTTTCCATTACCTCATCCGACAGGTGCAGGCTGCCACTGGCCAGATTCTCTTTGAGGTGTTCCGGTGAGGACGTGCCGGGAATCAACAGAATATTGGGCGAGCGCCTCAGCAGCCAGGCCAGCGCGACCTGCATCGGCGTCGCATTCAGGGACGCAGCAACGTCATTAAGCTGATCCGACTGCAAGGGAGAGAAGCCGCCGAGCGGGAAAAACGGCACGTAAGCGATGCCCTGCTGCGCCAGCTGATCCACCAGTTCATCATCCTGTCGATGCGCCAGGTTATACATATTCTGCACGCAGACAATGGGCGTCATCGCCTGGGCTTCAGCGATCTGCGTGGCAGTGACATTGCTCAGGCCAATATGCCGAATCAGTCCGCGCGACTGTAATGTCAGCAGCGCCTCCAGCTGGGGTGCCAGAGAGCCCTCTCTGGGCTTTGCCGGATGCAGCATACTGCGCAGGTTCACCACTTCAATCACGTCCAGCCCCAGATTGCGCAGGTTATCTTCCACCGCCTGGGTCAGCGCTTCAGGTTCCATCGCCGCCAGCCAGCCGCCTTTTGCATCGCGGCGGGCACCCACCTTGGTCACAATTGTCAGATCCTGTGGATAGGGATGGAGCGCCTTTTTGATTAACTGATTGGTTTCGTGCGGGCCATAAAAGTCGCTGGTGTCGATATGATTGACGCCCGCCGCGATGGCGTCGCGCAAAACCTGTATTGCGCGTGCTTCATCTTTTACCGGCCCGAACACGCCTGGCCCGGCCAGCTGCATTGCGCCGTAGCCGAGACGGTTAACTTCACGATCGCCTAACGGATAAGTCATGGTGATATCTGACATGAAAACCTCCTGCGTGAATGTAGATCAATTGTAACGGTGATTCAGCTGTGCAACTATCCGGTGAAATCAGGACAGACTGTACGGGGTGATGCACAATGCGATTGGTATGGCGCTGCTGGATGCTGTCGTGGCAGTGGCGAAAGCGGGAGGATTCCGGGAAGCCGCACGTATTACAGGCAGCAACGCGTCACGCCTGAGCGATGCGGTGCGGCGGGCAGAACAGCAACTGGGTATCCGACTGTTTCACCGGACGACGCGCACGGTAGTACTGACTGAAGCGGGCAGGGCGCTGATGGAACGTCTGTTGCCCGCCATGAATGAAGTTAATGCCGCGCTGGATGCGGTGAATCGCTATCGCAACACGTCACGCGGCACGCTGCGGCTGAATGTGCCGGTCAGTGCCACCCGGCTGGTATTACCCAGACTGGTACCGGAATTTCTGCGGCGTTATCCTGATATCCAGCTGGAAATCGTGGCTGAGAGCAGCGTGCAGGATGTCTTTCGTGACGGCTGCGACGCCGGAATTCGTTATGATGAGCGGCTGGAGCAGGATGTGGTGGCGATGCCTATTGGCCCCCGTCAGCAGCGGTTCGCGCTGGCCGCGTCTCCGGCTTATCTTGCGGAACATGGCCGACCCGATCACCCGCGCGAGCTGATCTATCATCGCTGTCTGCGTGGCCGTTATGCCAGCGGCATCATGGCTGACTGGACATTCAGCTGCGACGGAGAAGAGATCAGCGTTGAAACCCGCGGGCCGCTGGAGGTGACCGTCGGCGGGGCAATGGATCTGGCTGTAGAGGCCGCGATTGCCGGAAGCGGGGTGATCTATCTGTTTGATGAGTGGCTCAGACCGGCTATGGAAAGCGGCAGGCTGGAACCGCTGCTGCAACCCTGGTGGCTGAGTTTTTCCGGCCCATGGCTCTACTACAACGATCGCCGTCTGATTCCGGCTCCGCTTCAGGCGTTTATCGATTTTGTGCGCGAAACAAACGCGCGCGAAAAATCTGTCAGCTATACCAGCTGAATCCCTGCGGCACCCGTGAAAAACCGGCGTGACGCAATGCGTTTAGCAGCGGTGACTGCGACACCGCTTCACCATCTACCGTCTCCAGCGTAAAACTCGCGGGCTTTTCACGTTTCAGCGCCACGCCCAGCGCAGCGACTGCGGTCTCAAGCTGTTCAGGGTCATCGCTGAATGTCAGCAACTCTTTGCCTCCCGGCGTCAGAAAGAGCATCAGCATGCCGTCAGCAATCACGACCCGCGCGCCCTGACGACGCGTCGGGCGTATGCCGCTGGCATGAACCGGCCAGCTCAGCATCGCGCCAAACGGATTCGCGGGATCGAGTGCAGCCAGCGTCACTGCCTCAGTGACATCGGTCGGCGCTTCGGCCAGCGCCCGCAGCTGCTCAATGGTCTGATGGTCAGCAAACTGCGCACCGCCGGACCCGGCGACAAACTGTCCGCGCAGCAGTCGCCCGGCATCTTCCATGCTGCGCAGTACGGGCTGTAACGCCGGAAATCCACCGGGGATCTGCTCTGAAACTGCACTGCCTCGTGTGATCACGCCATAACGGTCGAGCAGATTTTCTGCCAGCGAAAGAGCCAGTCGGGCAGGCGCAATCTCCTGCCGGTTAATCTGTGACCAGCGCCCGGCCAGCGTGTTGACCGCTGGACGGCGTGCGGGCAATGCGCCAGGCGTAAAGCGCTGTCCAAAGCGGGTGCGCAGAGTGCGTGCCGGACGTGAACGGGTCACGCCTGGCGTGGTCAGCAGCCCACGTACCGCAATCCAGCTATCTGCCGTGACATAGCCCCGCCACACCAGTTGCCACAGGGCGTCATAGCTGTCGGTGGATTGTGCCTCCGGCTGCTCCATCTGCGCCATAATCTCATGCACGAACCACGCGCCACCGTGGCTCAGTGCGTCAAGTATCGCCTGCTGGATTGGTGTAAGAGGGGGTGTCGCGTCAGCCTCCGGCAGCGTCTCAGCGGCGAATTCTGCCAGGTGAAGCGAGATCAGACCATCATTCTGTCCCAGCGCTTTATGTCCGCACCAGATCACCTCGCCACTGGCTAACAGTTCGTCGAGCATCGCGGGCTGATAGTCGGCAATCCTGGCGCGCAGGATTTGTGACTCCCATAATGAGGCGGGTAACGGCACGCCCGCCAGTTGCTCTATCACCCGCAGCAGCCCGCTGCCACCCTGATGCGCGTGGTTTAGCAGGCCATGTCGCGTCAGCAACAGGCTGATCCAGGCGGCGGGTGAAACCGGCCGGGTTGCCTCGCGTGCTGATTGCAGTGAACGTAAGCGCAAGCGTTTAAAGATCTCTGGGGAAACCCACTCCGTTTCCGATGTGCCCGCTGCCGCACCTGTGTTCAGCAGGCTGCCCTGTTGATACAGGATAAGCAGCACCGCATTCACAACGGCCACGCCCAGACCGAAATGGGTCGCCAGCTGTCGGGTGGTGAACAGCGCATGGGTGCGGGCGTAGCGGTTCACCAGATCAAGTAGCGGATCGGTCTGCGGCTCCAGAAATGTGTCGGGCAGAGCGTCTGGCAGCTCCGTGCCCAGCGCATCGCGCAGGCGAGCCGCATCTTCAATCACTGCCCAACGCTTTTCATCCGCGACCATCACCGGGATTATTCGCCGGGCAGCAGAAAATAACGCGACGGCGTTTGCGATTTGCTGGTCATTGCCACTGAACCGCGCTGAGATACTGGCAGCGGAGAGCGGGCCGAGGTCGCGCAGCAGATCGATGATGCCTTCGGCGTGTTGTGCCTGATAGCGGGAATTAATGCGCTGCAATTCCTGTCCGACCTGCTCAACCACATCAGGTGCCAGCAAATCACGTTTGCTGGCCTGGCCGAGCAGTTCACCCAGAAGATTACTGTCGAGCGCCAGCAGTGAGGCGCGCCGTTCTGCCTGTGGGGCATCGCTGGCGTAGATAAACTCTGCGACATAGCCAAACAACAGTGGGGCGGCGAAGGGGGAGGGCTGTTCGGTCGTCACCTCGACCAGCTTTACATTTCCCTGTTCCAGCTGTTCCATCAGCTGGTGCAGGGCAGGCAGATCGTAGACATCCTGCAGGCATTCGCGTGCGGTTTCGATCAGGATGGGAAAATCATCATACTGCCGGGCGACGTCCAGCAACTGACCGGCGCGCAGCCGCTGTTGCCAGAGCGGTGAACGCTTACCCGGATTGCGCCTCGGCAGCAGAAGCGCACGTGAGGCACATTCCCGGAAGCGGGCGGCGAACAGTGCCGATTGCCCGACGCTCTCCGTAACATCCTGCGTGAGCTGGTCGGCGTCAAAAATAAACAGGTCAGCGCCGGGCAGATGCCCTTCGCTGGCGGGAAAGCGGGCTACGATGCCGTCATCACTGGCTGCGACGGAAGCATCAATACCCATGCGGTGCTGGATCCGGGCGGCAATCGCCAGCGCCCAGGGAGCATTAACCCGTTTTCCCCATGGCGAGTGCAGGATCACCCGCCAGTCGCCAGTTTCGTCCCGGCAGCGTTCAATCAGCAACGTGCGATCGTCGGGCAGTACGCCGGTCGCAACACGCTGTTCAGCCAGTAAAGCCAGCAGATTTGTCACTGCACGGGCATCCAGCCCCAGCGCGTGCAGCTGTTGTTGCGCATCATCCGGTGAAGCACTGTTCAGGTTACGCAGAAACAGCCCGAGGCTGGCACCTGAATCGGCAGAACGGCCAACGCCCTCACCGCGCCAGAAGGGCAGACGGGCCGGACGGCCAGGCGCGGGCACCACCAGCACCTGATCGTGTGTGATCTGCTGAATGCGCCACGACGTTGCACCCAGAGTAATGATGTCGTTGACCCGCGATTCATAGACCATCTCTTCATCCAGTTCGCCGACCCGACGAGAGCCTGCCTGCTCTTCGCCTTCGGGCAGGATGACGCTGAACATGCCGCGATCGGGAATGGTGCCGCCGCTGGTCACGGCCAGATTCTGAGCGCCAGGTCGCGCCGTCAGCAGTCCGCTCTGGCGATCCCACACCAGCTGTGGCCGCAGCTGAGCAAAGGCATCTGACGGAAACTTACCCGCCAGCATATTAAGTGTGGCATCAAACAACCGACGCGAGAGAGCGCGGAATGGATCGGCCCGGCAGACCTTTGCATACCAGTCATCAGCCTGCAGAGGATCCATTGCCACAGCCGCCAGCGTCTGCTGCGCCAGAATATCGAGCGGGTTACGGGGCGGAGCCAGCGCATCGAGGTGGCCCGCTCGCATCGACTGTAATATCACGGCCGAATCCAGCAGATCGCGCCGGGTGCGGGGATACAGGATGCCGGTGGAGATGCCGCCAACCTGATGTCCGGCGCGACCCACTCGCTGCAGGGCGCTGGCGACTGACAGCGGAGCGCCCACCTGGATCACCAGATCTACCGGCCCCATATCAATGCCCAGTTCCAGACTGGAGGTCGCCACCACGCAGCGCAGACTGCCCTGCTTCAGGGCAGCTTCGATCCCGCCGCGCTGTTCTTTCGAAACGGAACCGTGGTGGGAGCGGGCAATCAGATCGTCGGCGCGCTCTTCATCCTGATTTTCAGCAGGGATCTGCTGCGCCAGATAACGCGCATTGAGCCGCGCCGTCAGCTTTTCTGCCAGAGCACGCGAATTCACAAATACCAGCGTGGCGCGATGGGCCATTACCTGTTGCAGAATGCGTGCTTCGATATATGGCCAGATCGATCCGCTTGCAGTGCCTGCCTCACCGGTCAGGTCGTCGGCGCTGGCAATATCGGTCATATCCTTAACCGGCACTTCGATCGTCAGGTGCAGCGTGCGAACGGCTGCAGGATTAACTACCTGAACCGGCTGACAGCCGCCGAGAAAGGCTGCTACCCGTTCAACCGGTCGCACCGTGGCGGAAAGCCCGATGCGCTGGGCGGGCTGTGGCAGTAGCGCATCCAGCCGCTCCAGGCTCAGCGCCAGCTGGGAACCGCGCTTTGAACCCGCCACCGCATGCACCTCATCGACAATAACCGTGGTGATGCCCTGAAGCGTGGTGCGTGCTTTGGAGGTCAGCATCAGAAACAGCGATTCAGGTGTAGTAATCAGGATATCGGGCGGACGGCGTAATAACCTGGCGCGCTCTGCGGTGGGGGTATCGCCGGAGCGCATACCGATATTCAGCGCGATCTCCGGTTCATTCAGCACCTGCCGTTCGGCATAAACACCTGCCAGCGGCAGATTCAGATTGCGCTGCACGTCGGCTGCCAGTGCTTTGACCGGTGAAATATAGAGAATGCGGGTGGTCGTTTCGCGTGTGGGAGCAGGCTGGTCAGTTCTGACCTTAAACAGCGTGTCGATGGCGATGAGAAAGGCCGCCAGCGTCTTCCCGGAACCGGTAGGCGCGATCACCAGCGCATGCTCTCCGCTGGCAATCGCCTGCCAGGCCGCCTTTTGCACCGGCGTCGGCGCAGTAAAGGCGGCAGAAAACCAGCGTCGGGTGGCGGGTGAAAACCGGGCTAAGACCGTATCAGATTGGGATTTCAACATCATACTCACGGCATCACGCAGAGATTGCGCCTGGAATTAATCCATTGAGTGTAAGTGAAAATTGCCGTTTATGGATGACGCGGCCGATATCTGGCCGCGCCAGTGACGTTTATGAGCAGGCCGTGCCAGCTAATGCGCGACCTCTGACCGCCAGGAGTGACACCAGCGCCAGCACAATAAGGGTCATGCCATAGAACCAGGCGGTCTGGGTCAGCCCGATATGGGGTGCGGCAATACCGGCCGCAATCGCGGGCAGGGCAAAGGCGAGATAGCTTTTGATCAAAAAGGCGGAGAACAATCCGGCCCGTTCATGACTCTCCGCTAACGGCATAATGATCTTCAGCACGCTGGAGAAAATCGATCCAAACCCCTGACCCGCAATGGCGGTGCCCAGATAGAGCAGGGCCACGCTGTGCAGGGAAAAGCCTGTCAGTGTGACGCTGACACCCGCGATCAGCATCAGCGTACCAATAACTAATGCCCGCGCGGGCGGCAACGGACGAAAGAGTAATACGGCTGCCGTTGCGCTTAGCATCAGCGTTGCCACGATCGAGCCGCCGATGAACGGCGACGTCAGGCCGGTTGCATTTGCCACCATCGTGGGCATCAGTGACAGATAAAATCCGCCCAGCATCCATGTTGCGATGTTCACCGGCGTCACTTTCAGCAACGGGCCCAGTGCGCGGCGCGGAATGCTCACCTGAGGCCGCAGCGCGGCCAGTACACCCGGCTGAGGTGCAATCGTTTCAGGTATCAGGGGCAGAAGCGCCATCGCGACAATCATCAGCACCATCAGCAGCGCGTAAATCGTGACCGTAGGAAACGGCGCAAAGCTGACCAGAATGCCACCTGTCAGCGTGCCAAGCGTCATCCCGAGAAACGCGGTGAACGAATTGAGCAGGGGTCCACGCGTTTTACTGGCGTCAATCAGGCTGGCACCGAAGGTCGGCAGTGCAATACCCGTAGCAAAGCCCTGTACCAGTCGGGCGGCAATCAAGGCCGGAGCCGAACTGGCCACCATAAAGATTACCAGCGCGACCACGTTAATCGCCAGGGCCAGCAGCATCAGCGGACGGCGGCCGGTATAGTCGGACACTTTACCCACCGTCAGCAGCGCGGCCAGCAACGCGAAAGCATAGGCACCAAAAATCAGCGTCATCATGGTCGGCGTCAGATGAAACAGGCTGCGATAAAGCGGGTAGAGCGGCGTTGGCGCGCTGCTGGTGGCTGAGATCAGCGCCGCACCGGTAAAGCTAAAAAGCGTGGTGCGGGTAGCCGCCTGCGGTGTCAGGGTGGGGTTCATGGGAGTCACCTTAATGCAAAGGATTAGCTTTTAATAAGGTATACGGCGATTCTGAGCTTAATGCAATATCTTTGCTTTAACGTTTATTGCGGTGGGGATGAGGGTTGCATGAAAGCTTTTAACCCTGCAGTGCAGGGCACACTGTTTGCCCTGAACATGAAAACAATTTTACCGCCCAATCTCTGCTCTCCTGACAGAAGTTCAGGTGCTTTGCAGGTTATTTATCTACAATTCTCTTCCAGGTATCTCAGCAAATTATCATCAGGGAGAAAAACTATAGAGATAACGGAAATTGATCATATCCATCTATATGTAAAAGATATTGGGCAGGCAGAACAATGGTATAGCGAAATTCTGGGCTTTTCCCGCGACGATGCACTGTACTTCTGGTTTGAGCAGGGCGGGCCACTTGTCATCAGGAATAACAGAGCATCACTTTCCCTTTTCCAGAGAAAATCTCAGCATCCGGGCCATACAGTGGCTTTCGGGGTGGCAGCGTCATCCTTTAACGAACTTCTGCCTGTACTCAGTAAGAATAAAATCCCTTTCAGCGTCAGTGACCACGACGTGTCGATGTCAGTCTATTTCAGCGATCTCAGTGATAATAAGATTGAAGTGATCTCATACGACTACCTTCAGGCGAAGCAGATACTGGAGAGCATTGCGTAACACTCTCGCAGGGCTACGACCGCAGGTGCATGATCATCTGCGGCCCGAAAATATAAGTACTTCCCTCTTCAGCACGCTGCCTGGAGTGCAACTCGCAGGAGCTTAGTAAAGCGAGTTCTTTAATCGCTCTGGCAGCGCTTTGTCGTAGGCATCGCCATCGATTTCCGCAATCTGTTTCAGAATCGAGCCGGTGCTGGGCAGCGACTGCCGCGCAATCTGCGTTTCAGCGTTCCATAACCCGGAGCGGATAATCGCCCGGCTGCACTGAAAGAAAACGCTCTCCACGTGGATGCGCAGCACGGTTTTTGGCAGCTGATTATTGACAGCAAAGCGTTCAAGCAGCGCCGGGTCGGTGCTGATCGCCGCCGTACCGTTCACACGTAGCGTCTCGCCAATGCCAGGAATGAGAAAAAGCAGCGCGACCCGATTGTCCTGCAGAATATTGCGCAGGCTGTCGATACGATTATTGCCGCGTCTGTCCGGCAACAGCAGGGTTTTATCATCTTCGATTTCGATAAATCCGGCCGGATCGCCGCGCGGTGAAACATCCAGTCCCTCCGGTCCCGATGTTGCCAGGGCCACAAAAGGCGAGGCGGCTATAAACGGACGATAGGCGGGATGAATATGATCGGTCACCTTAGCCACAGAAGGCGGGGCGACAGTGCCATAAAGACGTTCAAGTTCGGTCAGATCCGTCACTATGCTGCTCTGTTCAGCCATGTCTGCACTTTCCTTTCATTGATAAGATCCTCAGGACGCTGGCAATAAGACGCCACCGATTCGACGCGAAGGTTTAAGCAGGACTCTAACACCAATAGCTGATGAGTCAGAGACACTGCATCGTCCTTTGTGATCACTATCCACTGTGATCCGTGAATCCCCGTTAAACTGGAAGGGATTACCCTGCCTGACCTGTAAACCCAGGTGTTGGTATCAGAACATCATGCTGATATAAAGGATTAACCTGATCAGTACCCATTAGGAGCAAAGGATGGTTTGGGAATCAGAGCGGTTGCTCTACAGATTTACCCTTCGTGAGGATCTTGACGATCTGTTCAGAATTTATGGCGACCCGGAAACGCATAAATTTAACCCGCGAGGCCCGTGGCCTGACAGGGAATATGCTGTTCAGGCAATGGAGCGCATACAGGATAACTACCGGGATCAGGGGTTTGGCGACTGGACAATATTTGAGAAAGCCCATCCGGAAAAAATTATCGGCTTTGGTGGCGTCTTCAGAAGCCAGTTTGACGGCCGTCAGACCAATAATCTCGGCTACCGGTTTGAGCCAGACGCTTGGGGAAAAGGATATGCCACTGAGCTTTCATGCAGAGCCATTCGCTACGGATTTGAGGAGGCCGGACTCAGCGTCATCACAGGCGTGGTGCGTGAAAACCATCTGGCTTCGCGCCAGGTACTGGAAAAAGCAGGCTTAACGTTTTTGAAAAAGGTCAACGATCTGGAAGGGCTGCCTCCCAGCCTGATGTATGCCCTGAGCCGCCGGGAATGGCTTGACGCTGGCAACGCGCTTAACGTCTGATTAAACTTTTGCGAGTCGGGCGCAGCGTTGTCTGCGTCCTCTTATAGTCTTAAACCTCTGAGAAACCCTCTCTTATCCTGCGATTAATTCCCTGCAGACTGGATTACCTTAACCGCATTACTCAGGGGAGGATTTATGGATAGTCGTACGATTTTTATTTCAGCGGTAATGGCAGTCAGTTTGTTATGGATAGGCGCATCAGATAACCGTTCGTCTCATTTCAGCGGAGAACCGGTCAAAGCGGGCCTGAGTAAACTTCAGCCCTGATTGTCACACGCCCGATCGCACACTTTAGCGCCTGCTCAGCCTGAGATGCGGTACACTGCCGCTAACTGTTAATGCAACATCGTTGCGTTAACCAAAACGTTGACGTGGATAAAAGCAGGAGTATGAGATGGCAAGGGAGATGATTCGTCAGGGCGGCCGCAGCGCCCGTATTCAGGCGGAAGTGCATGACACCGTCAACCGGCTGCTGAAAACACGGGATCGTTCCGCCATTACCGTACCGATGATCGCTGAACAGGCAGGCGTAACACCCTCCACGATTTATCGACGCTGGGGCGATCTGGCCCAGTTGCTGGCGGATGTTGCCGTGGCGAGGATGCGTCCGATTGCCGATCCGGAAGATACCGGCTCGATGATCGGCGATCTTACCGCGTTTATTCAGCAGTATGCTGAAGAGATGTCCTCAAAAGTGGGCCGTGAGCTGCTTGCCGATGTGATTGGCAGTCATGCTGAAGCGGCCAGCAATAAATGCTGTGGATTCACTTATCAGCATCTTGAAACCCTGAACAATCGGGCCATCGCGCGCGGGGAAGCGGGTTTTGACGTTGATCGTCTCGTCGATGTCGCTGTCGCGCCCGTGATGTTTCACATACTGTTTGGCGATCGCGACGTTTCAGCGGAATACTGTTCGTTACTGATTCAGCAGGCATTTTAACTCAGCGCTGAACGTAGGGCAGGGCAGCTTCGGTGATCAGGTGCTGCAACAGCGTTCGCGCGGGATCATCACTCTGGTCTGAGCGCGCCAGCGCAATACCCAGATGGCCCGGCTGCGGCAGTCGCTGTGATTCTGTCACCAGCCCCTCCGGCAATCCCGCGCGGGTGCGCAGGGTGATGCCCAGCCCGGCCTGCAGTGCGGCCCAGATGCCACTCAGACTGTGGCTGGTAAACACCACGCGCCATGGAATGCCCGCCTTATCCAGCGTGCCGGTGGCGCGGGATCGCATCACACAAGGCGCATCAAACGCCACCAGCGGCAGCGGCTCGCCACGCTGCAGAATCCCTGCCAGATCAAACGCCGGATGCTGTATCCAGACTAACGGACACTGACCGATCACCTGCGTGCCGGATTGCTGTTCTGCCTGCCACAGCAGCGCTAAATCCAGCTCATGGCGAGCCAGTGCCGTTAATAGCGCCAGATTTCTGTCAACGCGAGCGGTCAGCATCACATCCGGATGCTGCCGGTTAAACGCGCCGAGGATGGCAGGCATCAGCGCCTCGCCAAAATCCTCCTGCATGCCGATGCGAATTTCGCCCTGCAACGCTTCGCCTTTTACTGCCCGCAAAGTCTCATCGTTCAGTGACAGCAGACGCCTGGCGTAACTCATCAGCTGCTCTCCACTGCGGGTTAATTGCAGGTGCCGCCCTTTTTTCATCACCAGCGCGGTACCGCATTGCTGCTCGAGTTTTTTAAGCTGCGCACTGACGGCTGAGGTTGATCGGCAGAGGTGCTGTGCCGCAAGAGCAAAGCTGCCAGCATCAATGCCCGCCACGAAACTGCGCAGCGCATCCATGTCAAGCGATGCCGGTACTTTGTTCATAATTGTCCTTAAAACACGGATAGTAGATGCTGATTAATTTGATTTTCAGGATTAGCGAGCTGAGTGACACTCTCTCTGACCAACGAGGAGTGTGCAATGAAAAAATTACTGGATCGGGAAACACTGGCGCAGTGCGCGCCCAAACTGGCTGAACTGACGCAGCAGGTGCTGTTTGATGATATCTGGCAGCGCGGTCTGCTGTCACCGCGTGAGCGCAGCCTGCTGACGCTGGCAACGTTAACTGCGCTGGGTCGCGTCCAGCAGCTGCAATGGCACATTAATTACGCCCGGCAAAATGGACTGACGCAGGATGAACTGGTGGAGAGCTTCACGCATCTGGCGTTTTGTGCAGGCTGGCCTGCTGCCGTGACTGCGCTGAGCCATCTGGAGGATAATCACTGATGCCCTTCACCCGGATCACCTTGCGGCAAGGTTACAGCGATGCGGATCTGCATCTGCTATCCACGCTACTTCAGCAGGCGCTGGTCGCAGAATTTGATGTGCCTGAGCAGGACTGTTTTCAGGTCATAGAGATGCTGCCCATCCCTCAGCGTGTGTTTGATCGCCACTATCTCAGCGGCGGGCGCAGCGATAATTTCGTACTGTTTCAGATAACGGCAGGCCGCCCGCGTTCCCGTCAACAGAAGGAACGCTTTTATCACGCACTTTGCGCGGCACTTAAGACAGAGATGGCAATCGATCCTGATGATGTGATGATCATCATTCAGTTTAATAGCAGCGAAGAGTGGAGTTTTAGTGGCGGCCAGATGCTGGCACAGGCGGCGTTATGATTATCATGCACTATCGCTTCACGCTGCCTGCGGACTACGACATGGGCATTATTGTACAGCGCATCAGGCTGAACGGTGCCCGGCTGGATGGCTTTCCGGGGCTGTTGGCAAAAGCGTATCTTTACGCCTGCCGCGAGGATGGGGAACTTAATGAAAATCGCTATGCGCCGCTCTATTTCTGGCGGGAGGCGAGTGGCATGCAGCGTTTCCTGCAAAGCCCGGGCTTTGCGGCGCTGGTCAGGGATTTTGGCTGGCCGATCATCGAAAGCTGGCTGGCGTTTGAGGAACAGACGCTCATCACTGATCTGGCTAAAGCCCGTTTTATGACGCTTAACCGCTGGACGATTCCTCCGCATGCAAACCTTGCAGCACTGCCTATACCAACAGGCTTCAGCGCCTGGGATGTAACCCGCTGGCAGGGATTAACGGTTAACGTATTACAAAAGCGACCGGCATCCGGTCCGGAGGCCTATCGCATCGGCTATCTGGCGCGAGGCGCTGCCGCTTCAGATCTGCAGCTGTAGTAACGCTCTTGATGCGGATTGCCATTCAGAGGGCAAAAATAGCCTCGATCTCGATGCGCAGGTCAGTGGAGAACAGTCCGCTGACCTGGACCAGCGAGCTGGCAGGCAGATGTTCGCCATAATTACGATAGAGCACTCCCCGCAGCGCGGCGATCTCTGTGAATGAGGTGATGAATATTGTGACTTTCAGCAGCGCGGCTAGCGACGTATTTTCAGCAGCGGCAACAGTGTTAAGCTGTTCAAAAATGGCTTCAGCCTGTTCAGCCATATTACCCTGCTGAGCGGCCGTCCCAAAGGCGGTCAGTCCTGAGACATACAGCGTCGCGTCATGTTTTACTGCATGGACATAAGGTGCGTTGACTTCGCCCAGTTGCGGATAATTTTTGCGTTCTGGCAGGGTCATATTATCTCCTTTATCATGTGAATCATCAGACATCACTCCCCGCCACCACTTAGTGCTTCAGCAGTTGCTGGCAGACCCCATTATCCTGCGCGGCGCGCTGTTGCTCATCGGCTTTCAGTTGCTCCCAGCGGCCAATCACGCTGCGTCCCAGCCGCGGTTTATAGGCTATTTTCTGCAGCGCATAGTCAGAATTACCGCCTTCAATAACATTTCGCATCTGCTGGTCGAACGGCTGAAGACCGTGGTGATCAATCGCGCAGAACACCGCGACGTAATACGCTTTATCTTCCTCACTATCGTGCGGGATAAGCCACCAGGCAGCGAAAGCCAGGATCAGCAATAGGGGAAGGATGAATTTTACTTTGGCCATTATTGTCACCGGTTGTGGGCAGTTCAGTCAGCCGGGTAGGGCCAGACGCAGGGCGCGTATCCTGCCACAGATTCAGCTCAGCGTTAAGCCCGTATAGCCAGTGAGGCAATGTTAAGCCTGCGGGCGCTTCGATCTGCGTTGCATTGTTCTGCGCCCCGGGCATCATCTGTTGTAATCCTGATTCGCGAACCATTTTGCCTTCACCATGACTGCAGCGCTGACGGCGTTTTTATTCGGCTGTTGCCTCGCCGGGAAAGGCAAGCAGCAGCGTTTTCAGTAACCCCCCCAGTTCGGCGCGCTCTGATGCGGCCAGCGGTGCCAGCACCGCCTCCTGAATGGCAGTATGTGCACGAAGTGCCTGCTCAATCTGCTGCTGACCCTGCGGCGTCAGCCCCACCAGCATGCTGCGCTTATCATCCGGCGCGGCAACACGTTCAATCAGATGCTGCTGCTCCAGCCGGTTCAGGCGATTTGTCATTGCGCCGGAGGTCACCAGCAGCGACTGGTAGAGCTGAGTCGGTGACAGCCGATAAGGGGATCCCGCTCGTCGCAGCGTCGCCAGCACATCAAATTCACCCTCCTGAAAACCAAACGGCGCCAGTGCCTCACTGCGCGCTTTTGCAAGATGTTTCATCAGCCGCAGCATCCTGCCGAAGATACGCATGGAAGCGGTGTCCAGGTCGGGCATCGCGTTGTCCCACTGGCTGACAACGAAATCGATATGGTCATGCATAAATCATTTGCAAATGTCGGGGTTATGTTGTCGGGTTGTGCTCAGCCTCTTAACAGTGGACGGAATTTATCTTAACGTTAAGATAGGTAGTGACAGCACGGTGCTGTCATCGTCAATTTCTGGCTGAGCCTGCATGATGAAAATATTCCCCACTCTGTTTGCCGCGATCGTTTTTCTGGTCGGACTCAATCTGCGGCCAATGCTGGCTATTATTGGCCCGCTGTTTCCGGTGTTGCAACAGCAAACCGGGCTGTCGGCGACGGCGTTCAGTCTGATGACCACACTGCCGGTGGCGATGATGGGGCTGGTGGCACTCTCCGGACCGTGGCTGATCGCCCGCTTCGGGCCGGTAACCGGCATTGCAATTGGGTTGCTCTGTCTGACTTTGGCCTGCCTGTGGCGCGGCCTTAACCTGACCTCCGCTCAGCTGATGTTTACCGCGCTGGCGGGTGGCGCAGGCATTGGCGTAATCCAGGCAATGATGCCCGCGCTGATCCGGCAACGTTTTGCTGACGCAGCGGCGACGCTGATGGCACTGTTCAGCACCGGAATTATGGCAGGCGCGGCGCTGACGGCAGCCAGTGCCGAACCGCTGTTTTCACTGCTGGGTCTGCAACCCGCGCTGGCGCTCTCCGGCGGGTTAACGCTGATAGCGCTGTTAATCTGGCTGATTGCAGTCAGGCGATCGCCGCAGGTGAGCCTGGTGTCTGAGGCAATGACGCTGCCAGCGCCGCGCTGACGTTAACCGAAGTGGTGGCAGGCTTCATCGTCACAGCCACCTTACATCGCTTTCCCGATCGCCGTCCGCTGCTGCTCGGCGTGCTGGCCCTGCTGCTGGCAGGGCTGCTAAGCCTTGTGTTTTACCCGAATACGATGCCACTGCTCTCTGCGCTGTTGCTGGGTACGGGCATCGGCGCACTGTTTCCGCTGTCGCTTATTGTCACGCTGGATCATGCGCGCAGCGCCAGAGAAGCGGGGGGCTGCTGTCCAGGGTGCAGGGTGGCGGATACCTGATTGCGGCGCTGATGCCGCTGATCGCGGGCTGGGTGCGTGACAGCGGCACATCTCTGAATCAGGCGTGGCTAACCATGAGCGCTGGCGTGGTGTTGCTGATGGCGATGGCCTGCCGCTTCAGACCGCAAAACAGGGCAGCCTGAACAAAGCCGTTGCCGTTCGATGGCGATCTGGCATGCTGGAATAAACCCCCTGAAACCGGAGTGCAGTGTGAAAGTTATTGGTCTGTTAGGCGGCATGTCATGGGAGTCTACCGCGCTCTATTACCGCATTCTCAATCAGCAGGTTAAAAAGCAACTGGGTGGCCTGCATTCAGCGGAACTGGTGCTCTGGAGCGTCGACTTTCAGCGCATAGAGCAGCTTCAGGCTGCGGGCGAATGGCAGCAGGCGGGCGAGATCCTGGCTGACGCGGCACGCAATCTGGAACGTGCTGGGGCGCAGTTCATCGTGCTCTGTACCAACACCATGCATAAAGTAGCGGCGCAAATCAGCGCCGCAACAGACATACCGCTGCTGCATATTGCCGATGCCACCGGACGTCGCATTCAGCAGGCCGGGATACGTAAGGTCGGATTACTGGCGACGCGCTTCACTATGGAGCAGGATTTTTATCGCGGGCGTCTTCAGCAGCAGTTCGGTCTTGAGGTGATGACGCCCGATGAAGCGGATCGTCTGTTTGTACATGAGGTGATCTACCACGAGCTTTGTCTGGGCGAAATCAATCCCGCGTCGCGTCGTCGCTACAGGGAGATTATGCAGTCACTGGTGGCGCAGGGGGCTGAGGCCATTATTCTGGGCTGCACCGAAATTACCCTGCTGGTGGATGCCTCCGATGCCAGCGTGCCGCTGTTTGATACTACGCTGATCCACGCGCAGGAGGCCGTTATCCAGGCGCTGACTTAACATTCATCCTCAACAGGGGAATCGCATGAAAATAGACAATCTGCCGTTTGGCCTGACGCAGTGGGATCAGGTTGAAGAAACGATACATCCCGGCGAACAGGGGCAGGCGACCTGGCGAACCATGAAATTTAACGACATCCGGGTTCGCATGGTCGACTACTCGCCAGGCTATGTCGCCGACCACTGGTGCACCAAAGATCATATTCTGCTCTGCATGGCGGGCGAGTTGCATACTGAACTGGCAGATGGCCGCCGTTTCGTGCTGACTCCGGGCGTGAGCTATCAGGTCGCGGATGAGGCTGAACCGCATCGTTCTTTTACAACGACAGGTGCGCAACTCTTCATCGTCGACTGAATTTGTTATCCGCTTTAGCAGGGCTTGTCCACTGGTAGATCATCGCGTCGTTGACACTTTTAAAAGTAAACTGAATCTGCTTTATAAAAATCAGCAAAATTAATGGCTTATTTCATCAGAGTTATCTGGTTCTGACAGGAATAATTCTCATCAGGTTGTATGCTTGAAGCCTTATAAGAACGTTTTGCATTCACCTGATGTGGGGAAGCCTGTGCTGATAAAAAAGAAGAAAGTTCGTTCACATACCGAAGACCGACTGCTGGCGCTGGTGCTGGCGACTACTGCGGGCATCCTTAATGCTATGGCGCTGGGCGCGTTTGGATTTTTCCCATCGCATATGACCGGTAACACTTCGCAGATATCTCAGGAGGTCACCACCAGCGATCTTCACACTATGCTGTTTTTGATGGCGCTGATTGTTGCCTTTGTACTGGGCTGTACCGTAGCCCGGCTGGCGGTAGTGGTGGGTATCAGGCATAAGTTACGCACCATTTTCTGTCTGATTATTCTGGCGGAAGGTGCGGCGCTGACGGCGGCGTCGATCTTTGAGATCGTGTTCTACCGGCCAAGTTTTAACGGGGAAGTACTGATAATGCTGGGCTTTTTGATGGGTATTCATAATGCGACTTCGACGCAGCTCTCCAATGGCCGCGTCAGATCGACCCACATTACCGGCACACTGACCGATGCGGGCATAGCGCTGGGGTCGTGGATTTTTGCACATACGTCTCATGCTGTGCATCTGGAAACCGACGATCGTCGCTTCTTCCAGAAGGTTCTGCATACCCATCTGACCACGGTATTCTCCTTCCTGAGCGGCTGTATCGCCGGGCTGCTGCTGTTTAAAACCTATGGGTTTAACGCGATGGTTGGCCTGGGCGTGTTTCTGATGCTGGTAGCACTGACGGCCATTGCCGTTACCGTGCAGCGAACCCGCAGAAGCCTTTACTGATATTCCGGCCCGCTGCACATCGCGCAGCGGGCCGGTTGCTTACTGCTGTGTGCGGGTTGGCCGCACGACTATCTCGTTTACATCCACCTCTTCAGGCTGCTCAATCGCATAGCGCACTGCGCGACCAATTGCATCCGGTTGCAGCGCGATAGCGCGATAATGCTGCATCGCTTCAGCAGCTGTCGGGTCGGTAATGGTTGAGGCCAGCTCGCTCTCGACCACACCGGGATGGACACAGGTCACCCGCAGCTGACTGTTCTCCTGCCGTAAACCGTCTGAAATCGCCCGCACCGCAAACTTGGTGGCACAGTAAACGGCCGCCGTGGGGGACACGGCCAGCGCACCAATTGATGCGATATTGATAATGTGTCCGCGCTGGTGGCACAGCATGGTCGGCAGCACCGCCGCGATACCATAGAGTACGCCTTTGATGTTCACATCGATCATCTGATCCCACTCATCGACCCTGAGCGAGGCCATTAGTGACAGGGGCATAATCCCGGCATTGTTGATCATCACATCAACCCGTCCCCACTTCTCCAGCGCAAACGCCACAAACTGCGCCACATCTGCGCGGCGCGTAACGTCCAGCGCTTTGATCGCCACCTCAGAGCCATTAAGCTGCAGCTCCTCAGCCAGCGCGGCCAGACGGCTTTCGCGCCGCGCGCCCAGTAATAGAATGGCATCGGTTTTTGATAGTTCACGTGCGATGCCTGCACCGATACCGCTTGAGGCACCGGTAATTAAAATAACTTTCTGCGTCATTTTGTCTCTCCAGTCAGGTTATCACTGGCGATCATACGGGGGCTGGATTATAAAGATAATCCACCTGACGCTTTACGGACTGGTAACTAAATCTGACTAATGAATGCGGATAAGAATGCCCTCGAAGTTTTTGTGATTGTGGCGCAGACCCGAAATTTCCGGCTGGCAGCGGAACAGCCAGGCGTGACCCGACCGGCGATCAGCCAGAGTCTGCGGCGTCTGGAAGATCGGCTTAATATCTCACTGATGCAGCGCACCACGCGCTCTGTTCAGCTGACAGAAGCCGGACAGCGGCTCTATGCGGAAGTGGCTCCGGCGATCAACCAGCTTAACCACGCCGTCACCGATATTGCCGAGCTGGCGGCTGAGCCGCGTGGTCAGTTGCGGCTGGCGATCTCCTCGATTGCTGAGCGGATGCTGGGAGGCGAACTGCTGGCGAGCTTTATTACCGCCTACCCGCTGGTTGAGCTGGATATCACCGTGACCGATGACGAGTTTGATATTGTCGGGCAGGGCTATGACGCAGGCGTGCGGCTGGGCGAGGTGATTGCGCAGGATATGATTGCGGTGCCGGTCTCCACTGCGCAGCGTCAGGTGGCGGTAGCATCACCCTCATATCTGGCGCGTGCAGGCACGCCGCGGCATCCTGAAGAGCTGGTCACTCATCGCTGCATCGGCTGGCGGAAAGGGCCAGGCCTGGCGCCTTATCGCTGGGAGTTTGCTGAACAGGGACGGGAGTTTGATGTTGCCGTCAATCCGCAGCTGACAACCAACGACATGGGGGTAATGATCCGCACCGCCTGCGCCGGGTGCGGCATCAGCTTTGGCATGGAAGAGACCTTTCAGCCTTACATCACGCGCGGCGAACTGGTGACGGTGCTGGATGAGTGGTTACCCAGCTTTGCCGGGTTTTATCTCTATTTTCCCAGCCGTAAAAATCTGGCCCCCAAGCTGAGGGCGTTGATCGATCACGTCAGGCTGTGAGAAAGGCCTCCGGTTAATCAGCGCGGATAGTGGTGATCGCTGACCAACCTGATCCGGTCAACCGGAGAGCCATTCAGAGACACCGCAATCGCAATATACCTCATGGTGTTATGCGGGATTACAACGTGTCAGTGCTTTAGCCTGTCATGTTGTATCGGGTGATAATATTGATTTTAGAGTAGGGCGCGGGTGGTTCTGAGGCGGGCAGAAAGCCATGAAATTCCAGCAGTGTTCTGAAGGCGTGCAATGCGTCGAGTTGTAAATTGTGCTCGATCAGCGCATCAATCTTACCCGCCTGCAGCAGGCCACAATTTTCCTGATCGAGATCGTGACCAATACAGGCGTTCACATGCCGCTTTTGTTCGGCAAATGCGCGCAGGATGCCGGGATTGCCGCCGCCGACCGTATAGACCGCATCCGTTTCCGGATTGCTCTGTAAAAACTGCGTCACTGACTGATGCATCCGCGCGTCAATGCCATATCCGCCCGCCACCACACTCACCTGATGTTGAGGCGCAAACTGCTGCATCGCATGCTGAAAGCCGTGGATTCTCTCCTGTTCACCCATGAAATCGCGACTGCCGGTCACCGCCACAATATGCGAACGGCTGACCCGCAGCCATTTTGACATCAGAAAAGCCGCCACCTTACCGGCATCAAAGTTATCCATGCCGATATAGCGCAGGCGCGCACTGCCGGGTAAATCGCTCATCATGGTGACCACCGGAACGCGTTGTTTCAAGAGCGATTCAATAGTGGGATTCAGCTCATCGGAGCAGGCCGCTTTCAGAATGACACCATGACTGTGAACCGCTTTTTTTTTCAGCAGCGCATTAGTGGCTTCCGCTGTGAGATTCGCGCCAAAGTGGAAACGCAATTGAAGTCTGAAAGCAGCAAAGCTGGCGATCTGACTGCTGAGCGCTTCACGTATCAGTGGCTGAAAGCGGTCAGGAGTATGCATGATGACGTCGAAGTAAATCGTTCTGCCTTTGGCGAGCCCGGCTTTATGCATCAGTTCCAGGTCCGCTATCGCCTGCTGAATCCGATGCTGAGTACGCGCATGAACATTGCCACGCTGATGCAGGGCGCGATCAATAGTGGCAAGGCTAAGCCCCGATTGGGCAGCAATCTGTTTGAGGGTGAATTTAGCCATGCAGGACTCGCGGTAGCAGAGGATAAGAAGAGTTTTATCATAATACTGGCTAATAGCTTTGCTTCAACTGAAACACGTTGTTCAAAGCATCGCTGGCTGGCAACGTGAAAAATGCGGCATCGGGCACAGGAATAACAGATTTTATAAACCTCAAACTCAGGGTTCCATTAAACGATATAAATGATCGGCTCACTTCCGGTATTTTCAAGCTCAGATTCTGGCAGTGATGACACTCTTTTGACTATTTACTGGCAAGCACATGGTGCTGACTTAAATAAAGTCAGCTCAAGTACCGGGCTGGATGATTTATAGCCTGTTTGCCGCTTCGCTTATATTTCCGTTAAAACGGCTTTTTTGTTTTTTGACACCCAATAATGTTAGACTGTACATGCATACACCATCGGGAGGTCGTGTGAAGTACGACAACGATAACGAGATCCGTGCACTGGTTGGCGCGGTCGTCAGTGATTTGATCAAGGCGGGAGAGCCGGTTCATTTTCACGACATTACGGACGCTCTGTTTCGCCTGAGCGAAGAGACGCGTGACAGCAAACTGAAAGCATTGTGCCAGGAAGCAATAGGCTTTTTTACACGCAAAATGCATTAAGGTTGATGACGCCGATGGCGGGCGCCATCCAGAACCTTACCCTTATGCCCTAATTCCGCAGAGCCGCTTTGACTGAGAATAAAAAGCAGTAAGCAGAGTTCAAAAATATTCAAACTGAAGAGTTTTAATATCAGTCCGGTTATATTGCATTTTTTGAATTCAGCCAGAATTACCTTCTTTTAGCCTGAAATGAAACCCAATAATTAACTGCATCGGCCAAAATCTTTATTCAGAATAAATGCTTCGTGAAACTTTTTCTTAAATTTCAATGAAAACATCTGTAATATCAGCAGGCTGAGGCAGCGTTTTCTTCTGCTTAAGTTGTTACTTATACTGTTATGACTATGTGTGATTTGAGAAATGATTATGCATAAATGAATATCCTGCGTTTCCGGCCAGACGACGCTCCAGTGCCAGCACGGAATTTACCATCGCTTCTGCCAGCTTTATCACCCCATCTCACACGGATAGCACTACAAGTTCAGCTGGCTGCGACATTCAGGGGGATGCGGCAGCCAGCTGAGAACCTTTTAATGTTCGCTCAGGCGGCGCAAGACTCTGCACCTGAATCGGTTACCTTATCCTGTGCGGAACGCCAGAACTCATGGCCGTTTTTGTCACTCGCCATGATCGTTCAGGCCTTTACGCTCTGTTTCAGCAACGCCTCAATCATCGGTTGAACGCGTAAGATTCTCCCAGCGATCAATTTCCTGACGCATTGCCACAAGTTTTTGCCGTACCAAAGTCAGGGCATCACTGCCTAACAACAGATGCGCGGGTGGGTTCGGGCTTTCCAGCAATGCCAGCATAGCCTGAGCAGCCTTTACGGGATTGCCGGGTTGTTTCCCGCTTTTTTCCTCGCGGGCCTGACGAATGGGCCCGAAAAGAGTGTCGTAATCCGGAATAGTGCGGGCGCTGCGTACCATTGAACGTCCCGCCCAGTCGGTGCGGAATGAGCCGGGTGCCACGGCGGTGACGTGTATGCCGAACGGAGTCAGCTCTTTGCCCAGCGTTTCTGAAATACCCTCCAGCGCAAACTTGCTGCCGCAGTAGTAGCTGATGCCGGGCAAAGTAATAAATCCGCCCATCGAGGTAATATTAATGATATGCCCCCGACGGCGCTCACGCATACCCGGCAGGACAGCTTTGGTCATTGCCACTGCGCCAAAAACATTCACGTCAAACTGGTGGCGCATTTCTGCCAGGGAGGACTCTTCCAAAATGCCCTCATGGCCGTACCCTGCGTTATTCACCAGCACATCTATCTGACCGACTGTGGACTCAACCTCCCTGACAACTTCATCAATACGCGTAAAGTCCGTGACATCCAGCAGGCGGCCTGCGGCACGCTGTGCATCAAGCGCCTCAAAAGTTTGCAGTGCTTCGCGGTTACGCACGGTACCAATGACCCGATGCCCGGCATCGAGGGCTTCGCGCGCCAGTGCCAGACCAAAGCCACTGCTGACGCCAGTTATTAAGATTGTTTTTAAAGATGACATAAAAGAACTCCCATGAACCGTTGAGATTGCATGGTATTCT
The DNA here is from genome assembly GCF_030270445.1 of Pantoea sp. QMID4. Classification (NCBI taxonomy): domain Bacteria; kingdom Pseudomonadati; phylum Pseudomonadota; class Gammaproteobacteria; order Enterobacterales; family Erwiniaceae; genus Pantoea; species Pantoea sp. QMID4. Next base: position 118,970 of record NZ_BSXL01000005.1, read on the forward strand.
CACTGCTGATGTATTTTCAGGCCGTATCTTCTCGTTTTCTTGCCTGATCTTATGAGGTGCTGTAATGAGCGAAATAATTGCCCTGATCAAAGCCCTAGCGCCCCATGAGGGGTACAACCTGACGGCCTTACCCGGTGTGCGAATTCTGCGCGCCGACCGTCCTCTTGCCAGAACACCCGTGCTTTATGATCCGGGCATTGTGATTGTCTGTCAGGGCAGCAAACGAGGTTACTTTGGCCAGCAGACTTACTTATATGACGAACATCACTACCTCGCGGTCTCCGTGCCTGTGCCGTTTACTATGGAAACTGACGCGTCCGCGGATCATCCTCTGCTGGCTATTTACCTGCATCTGGATTTTCAGCTTGCCGCTGAACTCATCCTGCAGATCGATCAGCATGATGCTTCACATCCTCCCGCCGCGCCGCAGAGTATGATGTCAAGCCAGATGGACGACACGGTAAAGGGAGCCGTGCTGGGTTTGCTTGAAGCCCTGAATAGTCCGCTTGAAACCGCGATACTCGGACATGCACGACTGCGTGAACTCTACTTCCGTGTACTTACGGGCGAACAGGGCAACGCCATGCGTGCCGCGCTGGCCATGCAGGGGCAGTTCAGCAAAATAGGGAAAGTGGTAAAGCATATCCATACCACGTATGCAGAGCCGTTGACCCTGACTCAGCTGGCAGGGGAAGCGGGCATGAGCGTCCCGACCTTTCATCTTCACTTCAAAGCCATTATCAGGATGCCGCCGATGCAGTATGTGAAATCGGTACGCCTGCACCAGGCACGCATGCTGATGGTACGCCAGCAGATGACCGCTGCCGCAGCAGGCTACGCTGTGGGCTATGAAAGCTCGTCGCAGTTTAATCGTGAATTTAAACGCCTGTTTGGTCTGCCCCCGGCAGAGGAGATAAAGCGTATGCAGCGTCACTTCTCTGTTCCGCCCGTGCAGCAACCGCCGGTATTTGTATCATCGCATTAGTAAGGAGAGAGTGTAATCTGTGGTCATTTTGGAATAACAAAACGAACATCGGTTTTGCGCCAGATGTGAGCATAATTTTTTCAGGCATCTTATTTTCATCTATTGTTAAATCTTAAAGGCTGTTTCAAATCGACCTGTGTGGCAAACCGGTTCTGATCTTAAGTAACAATGATGGCTGTATTATTGCCCCCAAATACTGAAATTAAAGTGCTGGCGATTAAGTATTTGTGAGCAATGCAAATTATTAGCTATGCAGTGAAGCGGTGCCATCAGATATGATCCTCATACTAGAAACTCAGGATGAGTACCACATGAAAAGGTTAGTCAGAATTTTAGTCATCGCCATTACATCTCTGGCAGTGCTCGCATCTGCTGTAATGATTCTCATCATCGTATCTTTCAGACCTTCTGAAGTTAGTGCTGCCCGGACTGAAGCCTGCCGACATTATGATAATCAGACAATTATGACTAAAGTCATTCGGGCTAAAACCGGAGATGAGGCAGAGTGGCAAAGTTTTTCTGACGCTCAGCAAGCAGCCGAAAAGAATGGAATTCTTATTGACTATGAGCAGATGACATTCGGGAATGATATCTGGTTAGTCCCCTACTCAGCGTAACCATGGGTCAGCTTCCGGGGAATTCTTTGCCATGCTTGACTGCACGACAGACAGTGTAGAGTTCAGCCAGAAGTGATTTGCTGCCTGTTACCAGCAAATAAATAACATTCGCGCGGATTATTGCCCAGCAGAGTGATACGAGCGTCGTGGGGAAGCTGATAGGGGGATTTTGCTCGGGAAAGAATGGATGCGCCAGGGTTGTTTATGGCCGTTGCAACCTGCTATATACCTTGCAACTACGGTTGGGCGTTTAATACTCACCAGGTGGGTTATATCTCTTCGTCAAAAATTACCTGAAAGCAGAGTATTCATCTCACTGATCCTGCGTTATCAGGGATAACGCAGGAGAGATAATCAGATATCACTATCGTCAGGCGTACGGCCAACGACAATTTCCAGCGTTCTGCGCAACACATCCAGTCTGATCACGTCGGACGTGCATTCCAGTTCGGCGATCAGATAAAGAATTATCGCTTTGTTGGTCACACATCCCTGATCAGCCACGATGTCACGAATTACTGCGCCCAGCAGTTCGGTTTCCGGTGCCAGCAAATCGCCTTCACTACGAAAATAGTCAATGATGGATAAATCTGATGAAGAGTGTTGCATGATTTTTCTTTCTCTGAGGAAAATTCGTTATACGCAATGGGTGAAGTCAAAAACGAGTGTAGACGCTGTTTTCGTTTTGCCCAGCCAGCCAATAAAAATTTCACTTAAAGGATGCCGCTTCGCTTATTGCCAGCCGTGTCCGACAGGCACGCAATACCTTTTATCAGTGCTTTTTAGACCCATCAGGCGGGCCATCGCTGTTCATACGATGCGTCGTCTTATCACGTTCAGCACCGTCGCCCTGCACACGCTTACGTGCGGCGACCATGCCGTTCCGAACTTCAGTGATGGCTTTACGAATCACAGACACTTTTGTGTCGTCATCGGCGTTAGCAGCCATGAGTTCAAGCTGTGCGATTAAAGCATTACTCGACACCGGTTTGTCTGACTTGAGCAATGTCAGGACGGCTTCACCGATCATGACATCTGTCAGTTTCTCATCTTCACTTCTGTACATACTGGCTTCTCTGATTACGAATCATTGGCCTTGCTGCAGGTCCGTATACGTCAGCGGGTGCAACCTGGTGCACCAGATACGGCAAAGCAGTATTGGGCTTCGTTCCTGTGGGTAAATCTTCCTGAGTGTTGGCTAAGAGCAGGTATCGTGAATATTAGCTGACGCGGTGAGCGGACATTAATCTTCGCGACGAAAAAGCATCGCAATTAATTCATGCAGATGGCTCTGTTCTTCTGGCGTCGCAGCCAGTTCAAGGCGGCGCAACAGTTTACTGCAAATTGCTTTACGGCTAAGGCTATGACCTGCGCGCAGAATTTCGACCACTATCGAACCCAGTGTTTCCTGTTGGGAAGGTGAGCTGGCCTGATTGAAGTAACGGGCAATATCGCTGATCGTTTCCGGGGCTTGTCCGTTCTGACGCATGGTGTTTTCCTCAGATGGTGAAAATGTATAGCATTCCTAATGCGCAAGTTATACATCTTTTCAAAACTTGTACAGAATTTTGGATTTTTGGAATAGATTTTTTTGTGCAAAAAATGCTATAGCATTTAAAACAGTGAGTTACGGGAGGAGGTGACGAGGTGAAAATTGTACCATATTCTTGTACAGGAACAAGCCCTCCGCTGTTCCGACCTGACTACTCAGGCCGGCAGAAGGTTAGCAGCCATGTTAAGGCCTGAAGAAAATATCATCAGCTGAGGCGCTGATAGCCTGATCGATACCCGTATTTCTGGATAGCCAGTTTGCCGGACCGGTAGTGCGAGAACCAATTGTTTTGAATCCCGTCAGCCATTGACGTGCAGTTTGCATTTGCTTAAGGCGATACTCATTCACCTCAGAGTCAGCCATAACCTGCAACTCTTTAATCAGCAGCTCAACGTTCACTTCCTGACCAGCATTAAACAGGTTCATTGCGGCTTCGCCAATGATGACATTCGCTTTTTCGTCGCTGGAAAAATACAAAATATCCTCCTGGGTGATTGCGGTAAGTAACATTAACTGTAGCAAAAAAATTCATCAGGCTTAATTAATTTGGCCTATCAATAAGATTATTTTAATTATGAAATTGCTACGTCTGTTACGAAAATATCATCCGGCAATGCAACTTCCTTTTGTGGATGGCAGAGCGTAGTCGAACGCTAATTTATGCCATTACCTCTTTTCTCATTTTGTATCACTGAATCAGGCAGGTGAAAAACCCGCCTGTCGCGAAGCTATAAGCGGGTTGAATGCCACACATCATCAAAAATATTCCTATTTATATCATACAGTAACTGAACTCCTTTACAAAATCTGACAACTGAGCCTGAATGCTGAAGAAACTTCACATCTCCCTGCTTTCCGGAAGGTATAGCCTGTGCTATAAAAAATAGCCTATGCTAATTATGTTCTGTTTTTAATCATTTCTGGAGCCCGCCCAATGGTCCCGATAAAAAAGATCACCACGCTGTTACTGAGCGCACTGCTCACAACCCTGATGGCGAGCAGTAGCTATGCAGCAGAAAAATTTAAGATAGTGACGACGTTTACGGTAATAGCTGACATGGCTGAGAACGTGGCTGGCGATGCCGCGGAGGTCACTTCTATTACTAAGCCCGGTGCTGAAATACACGAATATCAGCCCACGCCCGGTGACATCAGGCGGGCTCAGGGTGCGCAGTTAATTATGGCGAACGGGCTTAATCTTGAGCGTTGGTTTCAGCGCTTTTATCAGCATCTGGACGGCGTCCCGGAAGTGGTGGTCTCCGCTGGTGTAACGCCGATGGGCATTGGCGAAGGGCCCTATAACGGTAAACCGAATCCGCACGCCTGGATGTCACCGGACAATGCGCTGATTTATGTCGATAACATTCGCGATGCGCTGGTGAAATATGATCCGGTCAACGCAGAGACCTACCGTCAGAACGCTGCCGCCTATAAGCAAAAAATTACCGCGGCACTGGATCCGCTGCGCCAGCAGATTCCCGCTATTCCCGAACAGAAACGCTGGATGGTGACCAGTGAAGGCGCGTTCTCCTATCTGGCGCGTGACCTGGGCATGAAAGAGCTTTACCTGTGGCCGATCAATGCTGACCAGCAGGGTACGCCGCAGCAGGTGAGAAGGGTAATTGACCAGATGAAGAAAAATGACATTCCGGCGGTGTTCAGTGAAAGCACCGTGTCAGATAAGCCCGCCCGCCAGGTCGCGCGGGAAACCGGTGCCCATTACGGTGGTGTGCTTTACGTCGACTCCCTGAGTAACGCGGAGGGACCGGTGCCAACCTATCTTGATCTGCTCAAAGTCACCACTGAGACACTGGTGCAGGGCATTAAAGCGGGAGAGAAAACGCAATGACAGACACCATTGTGGTTTCAGGCGTCACGGTAACCTATCGCAACGGACATACTGCGCTGCATGATGCCAGCTTCAGCGTGTCGGGCGGATCGATTGCCGCGCTGGTGGGCGTTAATGGCTCCGGCAAGTCAACCCTGTTTAAAGCGCTGATGGGATTTGTGCGGCTCGCCAGCGGCAGCATCTTGGTGCTGGGGATGCCGACCCGCCAGGCGCTGCGGCAGAGTCTGGTCGCCTACGTGCCGCAGTCGGAAGAGGTGGACTGGTCGTTTCCGGTGCTGGTGGAAGATGTGGTGATGATGGGGCGCTACGGGCACATGGGTCTGCTGCGCAGGCCAAAGTCGCATGACCAGCAGATTGTCAGTGAGGCGCTGACCCGGGTCGATATGCTGGATTATCGCCATCGTCAGATCGGCGAACTCTCTGGCGGGCAGAAGAAAAGAGTGTTTCTGGCGCGTGCGATTGCGCAGCAGGGCAGCGTGATCCTGCTGGACGAGCCGTTTACCGGCGTGGATGTTCAGACCGAGGCCAGAATCATCAGCCTGCTGGGGGAATTGCGCGATGAAGGTAAAACCATGCTGGTCTCCACCCATAATCTGGGCTCGGTTACGGAGTTCTGTGATTACACCGTGATGGTAAAAGGCACGGTTCTGGCCAGCGGCCCGACCCGGACTACATTTACCGCCGCTAATCTTGAGCGTGCGTTCAGCGGGGTATTGCGTCATGTGATGGTGAAGGGGCTGGACGATCAGATCATCACCGATAATGAACGTCCCTTTATTGCACCTCATGCCGCACGGGAAGAGGGGGGCTAACCATGGCGCTGTTACTGGAACCTTTTGGGTATTACTACATGCTTAACGCGATGTGGGTCTCCGCGATGGTGGGCGGGCTCTGCGCGTTTCTCTCCTGCTATCTGATGCTCAAGGGCTGGTCGCTGATAGGTGACGCGCTCTCACACTCTATTGTACCAGGCGTAGCGGGCGCTTACATGCTGGGACTGCCGTTTGCGCTGGGGGCATTTCTTTCCGGCGGGCTGGCAGCGGGCAGCATGCTGTTACTCAATCAGCGCACCCGCTTGAAAGAAGATGCGATTATTGGCCTGATCTTTTCCTCTTTCTTTGGTCTGGGCCTGTTTATGGTCTCGCTTAATCCGACTGCCGTGAACATACAGACCATTGTGCTGGGCAACATACTGGCGATTGCGCCAGCCGATATATTCCAGCTGGCGCTGATTGGCGGGCTGTCGATCATCATTCTGCTGTTTAAGTGGAAAGATCTGATGGTCACCTTCTTTGATGAGAATCACGCGCGCGCCATTGGACTCCGGCCTGAACGTCTGAAAATTCTCTTCTTTACGCTGCTGGCGGTCTCTACCGTGGCGGCACTACAAACTGTCGGTGCCTTTCTGGTGATTTGTCTGGTAGTGACGCCTGGCGCAACCGCCTGGCTGCTCACCGATCGTTTTCCGCGTCTGCTGATGATTGCTGTCGCGATCGGCACCATCACCAGTTTTCTGGGTGCCTGGGCGAGTTACTACCTGGATGGCGCAACGGGCGGCATCATTGTGGTCGCGCAGACGCTGCTGTTCCTGCTGGCGTTTGTTTTTGCACCAAAACATGGCCTGCTGGCTAACCGGCGTCGTGGCCGCCATCACTCTGAAAAGGAGCCTGGCTAATGTGGCTCCTTGACCCTTTCCTGTTTGCATTTATGAATAGCGCATTGCTTATTGCGCTGGTCGTGGCAATCCCCTGCGCGCTGCTGTCGGTGTTTCTGGTGCTGAAAGGCTGGGCGCTGATGGGAGATGCCATGAGCCATGCAGTATTCCCTGGCATCGTGCTCGCTTGGATGGCAGGACTGCCGCTGGCGGTGGGCGCGTTTGTAGCAGGGCTGTTCTGTGCCGTCGCCAGTGGTTTCCTGCAGGACAACAGCCGCATTAAGCAGGACACCGTGCTGGGCATTGTCTTCTCCGGCATGTTCGCGGTGGGGCTAATCCTCTACATCGCCGTGAAGCCTGAAGTGCACCTGGATCATATCCTGTTTGGGGACATGCTTGGCATCACCGGCGCAGATATCATTCAGACAGCGATTATCGCGTTGATCATCGTTATGGTGATTGTAGTGAAGTGGCGTGATTTTATGCTGTTCAGTTTCGATCCTCTGCAGGCGCAGGTATCTGGCTTACCCGCCCGTCTGCTGCATTACGGCCTGCTCTGCATGGTCTCGCTGACCATTGTAGCGACGCTGAAAGCGGTGGGGATCATCCTGTCGATCTCCCTGTTAATCGCGCCCGGCGCTATTGCGGTGCTGCTCACCCGTCGTTTTTCACATGCGCTGTTGGTGGCGGTTATGGTGTCGGTGCTGGTATCGCTGAGCGGCGTTTATCTCTCGTTCTTTATCGACAGCGCACCTGCGCCGACGATCGTGGTGTTGTTTGCTGTGGTGTTTGTCGTAGCGATGATCATTGCGGGACGGAAAACCCGGCAGCGGGAACGGCTGAAACATCGTTATAACGAAAAGAGCATCTGCGGTGATAAACCATCCTGATGCAATAATATGCGCGGTCAAATTCGGATTTCAGAGTGGAGAGCGTCTAAACAGACTTATTCTCAAGCCTGAAAGTTGATGCTTTAAACGGCGAATGACTCATCATGTCAGTTCTGGTAGTGACATCCGCTCTGTGCCCGGAGCGGATAATTTAATCTCTCAGTAATGATTGATGTTGGTATCAGCACAGATTCATGTTTGTTATGTGAAACAGAAAAAAAACGCACTCCCTTAGAAATTTATGATTACGGCAATACATGCAGCCGTGTTGAACAAAAAACAGGCTTAGAAATAATTTGTAGCGTGAAATGTTTTTTAACACTAATTAATTTGCTGGTAGTCATTATTTTAATTGATAACTATCAATGATTTGTATTTTTTCAGGCGTGCTCCTCTCTTTCTGATTTCTTAGTTTCCTCTCCCATCGTCTATATATATTTTCTGTCGCGCCGTTATTGATGGCGCGACCAGAGAAAATTTTTCATGGTTTTTTATTCAACCTCATTTCTTAACACCAGAGCAACATAGCAATCTCAAAAATATAACGGAAAATAATATGAAAATAGCTACGCGTCTTGTCGCAGGGTATAGCCTGCTGGTCATCCTTTTTTTTCTCTGCACCGGGACGGCACTTCATGCACTCTGGCAGGCCAGGGACGATATGGAAAACGCTGTAAATAATAAAATTTACCGCTATGAACTGATTCAGAACATGCGGAATGCGGCCAGAGACATGGCGGTGGCAGTCAGGAATATTGCATTACTGAATGAACAGAATGACAGACAGCCTGAATGGGACAGGATGGTCGCTCAAAAAGCCATCTACATTCAGAACAGGGACAAGCTGACTGCCAGTATGTCGCAAAACGTCTCAGCGGAAGGCAAAAGTGCGCTGGAAAATCTGACCTCGACGGATGAATCCGCACTGAGTCTGCTCATGACGGCGGGTAGAAAAGCGATGGAAGCACCTCAGTCTGAAACTGTTGATTACCTGCTAAAAACCGTAAGGCCCGGACAGCGATCAATGCTGAATGCCCTCGATCGGCTTTCGACTATTCAGATGCAGGTAAGCAGGAAAACCGTTCTGGATGCTAGGGCAGCAGCTTCGCAAACGGCTACGCTGATGTCAGTGATGGTATTGATATCTTTCCTTGTCGCTATCGCAGCCTGTTATTCCATCATTCGGACGCTCATGCGTCAGCTGGGCGGAGAGCCCGCACAGGCACAGGCGCTGGCCGCGGCGATTGCGTCAGGTAACCTGACATCGCCTGTTCTGCTGCGGCATAACGATACCTCCAGCCTGCTGGCCTCGCTGGATGTTATGCAGACCAACCTGCGCAGCATGGTGGCAAATATCAGAGATACCTCTGCATCCGTTGCACTGGCCGCAGATGAAATCTCGCAGGGTAATACAGAACTCTCCTCCCGAACCGAACAGCAGGCCGCTGCCCTGCAGGAAACGGCGGCAAGCATGGAACAGCTCACTGCTACCGTAAAAAGCAATGCAAGCGGGGCACATGAGACCGCCAACTCGGCCCGTGAAACTGCGCGGCTTACCCACGCTGGGGAAACGGATGTCAAACGTATGGCAGAGACGATGCAAGCCATATCAATGAGCGCGACTAAAGTCCGGGACATTACCTCTGTGATTGAAAGCATTGCGTTTCAGACGAACATTCTGGCGCTGAATGCCGCCGTTGAGGCGGCACGAGCAGGAGAAGAAGGACGCGGCTTTGCTGTGGTCGCGGGTGAGGTCAGGACACTGGCGCAGCGCAGTGCCTCTGCCGCCCGGGATATAAAACTGCTTATTGAAGAAGCGGTAACCCAGGTGGAAAGCGGCGTCACGGTCGCATCGTCAACCGGCGACAGCATTATGAAAATTGTTAGCATGGTGAATGAACTGGCTGTGTCGATGGATACGATTTCCCTTGCCTCTTCAGAGCAGATGCAGGGCATATCTCAGGTCAGTGTCGCCGTGACGCAGATGGACAGCGTGACGCAGAATAATGCCGCGCTGGTGGAAGAGTCGTCTTCTGCTTCTCAGTCGCTTTCTGAACAGGCGCACGCGCTGCGGGGCATGGTGGCCGCATTTCAGGTGTGATTTCTTCTGGTGAAAGCATTTACTTGCTGGAGGTGCCGCCAGTATTCGCACCGCCGATGGTTTGCTTTTCCGTCAGATGAGGATGGGTGACAGGCACCTGTCTGTCACCCAGCGCTCAGACATCATTCTTTTTTCACTTTCTGACCACAGAAAAAAGAGCTTGAAAGGGAACAGGGGGAAGTAAAGATACCCCTGTTGTCGCCTGATCACGCCTGAAGTCAGCCATGCCGCCTTAGTGCGCTTTACGGCCAGGCTCGAACCTGAAGAAGTGTGCCGCAGCCCGAGCTGGACCGCTGATAAATCCAGCTAACGCGCTAACCATTTTGATCACTCTTCGGGGAAAGGACAGATGACCACATTGTGAATGATGCGCTCAGTGGTAAGGCCTGAGTAAACCTGCCTGTATCCCACGGCACTGCCAGTTCTAAAGCTGGCAGACCTTGCAGAATGTAAAACATCACCTGGAATGTGTCCTGTGCGGTGTGGTGCTACTAAACCTCACTTCAGAAAACATCTCTCCTTATTGCCGTCGTCGTCTCATTTGTCTTTTTTTCATAAGGCGGCTTTTTGCCAGCCGCAGCAGTTGCTCGCCTGAAACAATTTTCTGGCCAGGCAAAAAAGGGGCTGATGAGTGACGCACTGCGAAATAACAAAAATATTTAATGTTTTTCAGAAAGCAGCCGATTAAGGAATTTGCCTTAACGGTTCAACGCTGCGAGCAAAAAGGGGTAAAAAATCACGGCTTCGCATGAGCTGTCGCGCAGGCTTTTGCCAGGACTCCGGGACCCGGACCCGGCAGGTGAGTATAGAAGCCCAGCAGCCGTGCTACGAAAAGAACGGCGCTGCTGTACAAGGATTACCTTTATGGATAGGGAACTGAAATGAAAAAAAGCACCGTTGCAGTGATGATGATGGCGACTCTGTCAGGCGTAGCCTGTGCAGATGCAGGTCGATTTTCACCGAATTTTTCTCCGGAAAGCTTAATTGTGTCGACGTCAGCTGGGATGCTGAGTGGCAAATCTCATGAGATGGTTTATGACACCGAAACAGGTCGCAAAGTCAGTCAGCTGGACTGGAAAATAAAGAATGTTGCTATTCTCAAAGGCGAGTTATCCTGGGATGCATACTCATTTCTGACGCTGAATGCGCGAGGCTGGACTTCTCTGGCTTCTGGTTCGGGTCATATGGATGACTATGACTGGCTCGATGACAACCAGTCTGACTGGACGGATCATTCATCTCATCCCCGCACAGATGTTAATTACGCCAATGAATACGATCTCAATGTCAAAGGCTGGGCGTTACAGGGCGATAACTATAAGGCCGGGCTGACTGCTGGTTATCAGGAAACCCGTTTAAGCTGGACAGCTTTTGGCGGTTCATACAATTACGATAACGGCGCTTCTGTCGGTGATTTCCCAAGAGGCGAGCGCGGTATTGGTTATAGCCAGCGTTTTTCCATGCCATATATTGGCCTTGCGGGTCAGTATCGTATTAACGACTTTGAATTTAACGTCTTATTTAAATTCAGCGACTGGGTGCGGGCACACGATAATGACGAGCATTACATGCGCGATCTTACCTTCCGCGAGAAAGCGACTAATTCGCGGTACTACGGAACATCAGTAGATGCCGGCTATTATGTTACGCCAAATGCCAAAGTGTTTGCCGAATTCACCTACAGCAAATATGAAGAAGGCAAAGGCAGCACTCAGATTATTGACAGATTCTCTGGTGAATCAGCATCAATTGGGGGAGATGCGGCGGGTATATCAAATAAAAACTATACCATTACAGCTGGTCTGCAATACCGGTTCTGATTCGATTCTGTACGCCTGATGATAATATAACGCAAAGCCCCTTTGGGGCTTTTTAATGTTTTTAGCAAAACGATAAAATATTAAGTGCGTATATAATTCACAATTAAATTAATAACCTGATTTATTTAAGTAAAATTTAAATTCGGCAGGCCAGCCTCCTTTTTTAAGTGATTGTAAATCTTATTTAGTCGATAAATATCGTTAAGTGTCATTCCCGTTTGCTGATAGCGTCCAGCATAACGCATCTCAGGAATAGAAAATAAATGCATGTCATCCCGAAAATCATGAGAATTGCTGCGTTTTCCCCCGTTATTTTCCTCACTGGCTGTTCCACGCTTTTACCCCTTAATTATACAGATTACGAAGGTAAAGATGCAGCGACGGTGGTGGCTATCAATCCAGAGGGATTTGTGGGTACATTTTATCTTTCGGTCTATGAGAAGAAAGGCACCTGTTATGACAGAGTTGATCGTCATCAACTGGCGTCAAATCTTATCCCCTCCGCTGGGCGCGTTATGACAGCAAAGGTACAACCTGGCAGGCTCATGGCTTTTCAGCAGCTCAACACAATAATGAGCGATTACGACACACAAGGAAAAAAAACGAGATTCCCGGAAAGCTATTTACTCTCACAGTGGGTTCCATTTATTCCACAAGCGGGTAAACGCTACTTTATTGATACTAAATATGGTGCTCGGGAGATTTCATCGGATTATGCGATTACTGTTTATTCAGACCCTGCCAGAATTGCGTCTGATTTTAAAGCGCTTCCCCGGGATAACTGGGACGCCAGAAATCGTTGTCAGCATCTGATAGGCGGCAGCTAATCACGATTCACCTGTCGCTGTAACGGCGTCACAGTGAAGGAATGACAAGCAATCGGCCAGTATCGTTGACACCGAAAGGGATTGAGCATTTCTGCCACTTTCACAGAGGATGTGGATAGCCCGTGAAAATCCCGGTGTATGACTTCGCCAGGGGCGACATTTTTGGCCAGACTCCTCATCTGAAGCGTGTCTGATTAAGCACGTCTTAACGCGCCTGTTCTTATGCCGGGGTTGGCACTATCAGTTGATCAGCCTTTTCACTCCGCCTGATATCAACTCTGACATTGGCGGATAACGTCCTGGTCGTAATTTGTGAAAAACTTAGTGAGGCGGCTGCATCAATCCTGTAAGCGATACTGGCAGGGAAGATCCAGAAATATATCCTCTAAAATCAATAATATGAAATCGCTATATTATATAATATATAGCGTATTACCTTCCATTTTTCATCAGATAACGCTGACTTTTTCCTGACATGGCCGCCAGATTGCCAAAAAGCTGCTAAACCTTAAGACAGAGATACGCGCGTAAAGATTAGGGTTATCACGATTTTCCCCGATTTAACTCCCGTCAGAACTAAACCTATAAAAATTTCATCTTTTAGCCCCCAACAATGGGAAGCAGACAATGTCGGAAAAAATATCGTTAACAATGCAGGTCAATGGTCAGTCTCAGCAGATGCAGGTCGATCCGCGAGTCACTCTGCTGGATGCTCTGCGTGAGCATCTTAACCTGACCGGCACCAAAAAAGGGTGCGATCAGGGACAATGCGGTGCCTGCACCGTGCTGATAAATGGTCAGCGTGTGCTGAGCTGCCTGACGCTGGCGGCCCAGGCGGGTGGCGCTGACGTCACCAGTATTGAAGGGCTGGCCTCCACCGAGGGTGAACTGCATCCGGTGCAGCGCTGCTTTATGGAGAATGATGCCTTCCAGTGCGGTTACTGCACGCCGGGTCAGATTATGTCTGCTGTAGCCTGCATCAAAGAGGGCCATGCCGGTTCCGAAGATGAGATTCGTGAATACATGAGCGGCAACCTCTGCCGTTGCGGGGCTTATCCGCACATCGTTGATGCGATAAAACAGGCCGCTGCTGAGATGGCTAAGGAGTCCGCATGAATGAATTCAGCTGGAAAGTTGCGCAGTCACCTGAAGAGGCTGCCACTCTGAAACAGCAGTCGGGCAGTCAGTTACTGGCGGGCGGCACGACACAGCTCGATCTGATGAAGTGTGGTGTCTTTACGCCACCGCAATTAATTGGCATCAGCGGCTTAACGGCGCTGAAAAATCTGCAGTTTGATGACCATAAGATCACCGCTGGTGCACTGGTCACCATGAGCCAGCTGGCCGATCATCCCGCCTGCCAGCAGAGCGCGCCTGCCATCTATGGCAGCCTTTGGCAGGCTGCCTCGCCGCAGATTCGTAATATGGCGTCGCTGGGGGGAAATTTACGCCAGCGCACCCGTTGTAACTACTACCGTGACCCGGCAACGTTCCCGGCCTGTAACAAACGTAATCCCGGTTCCGGCTGCGCCGCCCTGGATGGCGTCAACAGCAATCACGCGATTCTGGGTGCCAGCGACAGCTGCATTGCCGTCTATCCCGGCGATCTGGCGGTTGCGCTGGTGGCGTTTGACGCCATCGTCATACTGCAGAATCAGCAGGGCGAAAAACGTCGCATCGCAATTGATGACTTCTTCCTGCTGCCGGGTGATACGCCTGACCGTGAGCACAATCTGCGCGATGACGAGATCATTGTGGCCATTGACGTGCCGCAAACCGAGTCACTCCGGCACTCACACTACCTCAAAGTCCGCGACCGCAGCTCCTATGAGTTTGCAGCAGCCAGCGCGGCCGCAGGCTTCACGCTGGAAAACGGCGTGATGCGTGACGTGCATATTGCCCTGGGCGGCGTCGCCACTAAACCCTGGCGCGTCCGATCGGTCGAACAGGCACTGGAAGGCCAGCCGTTTGATGAAGAGACGGTGTTTCAGGCGGCAGAACGGATTACTCAGGAGACAAAGGCGCTGACCCACAACGCCTATAAAGTAAAACTGGCGCCGCGAGTGATTGCACGCGCGTTGATGGCAGCAGGAGAAACCGCATGAGTGAAGTAAACGACAAAGTGCGTCCGGATGTGATCAACGCGAACTCAGCGGCAGACACCCGGATTGAAGGCCTGGGCGCTGCCCGCTCCCGTGGCGATGGTAAAGTGAAAGTCACCGGTGAGGCCCGTTATGCGTTAGAACATCAGCCGGAAAATCCACTTTACGGCGTGGTTATTCAGTCTGCGATTGCCAGCGGTCGCATCAGCCGCATGGCGACGGAAAAAGCGCAGCATGCCGCAGGCGTGCTGGCGGTCTATACCCACCTGAACACGCTGAAGATCAACAAGCCCACCGCGATTGCCGATGGCGGCGCGGCGCAGTCAACCTACACCCCGATTCAGGACGATGTGATTATTCACAACGGTCAGAACATCGGTCTGGTTGTCGCCGAAACGTTTGAGCAGGCGACCTATGCCGCCTCGTTGGTGGAGATTGAGTATGAAACGTCTGATGCACTGATTTTTGCCACCGATGAGGGCGTTGAACCGAAACCGCTCCCGAAGCAGGATATCGATATGGGCGACGCCCAGTCGGCGATGCAGCAGGCCGAGGTGCGTCTGAGCCAGCGTTACACCACCCCGCGTGAATACAACATGCCGATGGAGCCGCATGCCTGTGTGGCGGAGTGGCAGGATGGGCGCATTACCGTCTGGGAACCGAGCCAGTGGGTAGCTGGCGCGCAGGTAGAGATTGCCGAGTGGATGGGCATTAGCGTGGAAGACGTGCGGATCATCTCACCGTATGTCGGCGGTGGATTTGGCTCTAAGCCGGTGCCTTATACTCATGTTGCGCTGGCGACGGCGGCATCGCGGGCACTGAAGCGCCCGGTCAAAGTGTCGCTGACCCGTCCGCAGACTTTTACCGGTCTTGGCGGTCGTCCGGCGACCTCGCAGCAGCTGGAACTGGGCGCATCCCGCGACGGCAAAATCCAGGCAATTATCCAGCGCAGCTTCAGTGAAACGTCACTCATCGACGTTTTTGCCGAGAACTGCAGCAAAGTCACCGCCCGCATGTATGCAGTAGGCAACGTTTCCGCGCAGCATCAGGTCAGGCCGATTAATACGGTGACGCCAGGCTGGATGCGCGCGCCAGGTGAAAACCCAAGCGCATTTGGGCTGGAAGTGGCGATGGATGAGATGGCCTATGCCCTGAACATTGATCCGCTGGAGCTGCGTCTGCGCAACTGGGCAGATAAAGATTATCAGCTCGACCTGCCGTGGAGTTCTCGCCGTCTGAAAGAAGCTTATCATAAAGGCGCAGAAGCCTTTGGCTGGGATAAGCGCATTATGACGCCGCGCTCTATGCGCGAAGGGCGTGAACTGATTGGCTGGGGCATGGCCTCCGGCACCTATCCGGTTAATAAACTACCGGCTGAAGCAAAAATTATCCTGACGCCGCAGGGAAAATTTGTTGTGCAGTGTGGCGGTGCAGATATCGGCACCGGAACCTATACCATTCTTGCGCAGACCGCTGCCGATATTCTGGGTGTCGCGTCCACCACCATTGAGGTGCAGCTGGGTGATACCGAACTGCCGCGCGCGGGTGTAGCGGGCGGATCGCAGCTGGCGGGCAACGTGACCGCGGCGGTGAACGACACGGCCAAACGGATGCGCGACCAGCTGCTGAAGCTGGCCAGCGAACTGCCACAGTCGCCACTGAAAGGCACGCCTGCGTCTCAGCTCACGCTGAATGGCGACGGGGTGCAGCATATTCAGCGCCGCGATCTCGCCGTTTCCTTTGCTCAGCTTGCGACGCTGGCCCCGGCGGAGCGTCTGATGGTGAAAGGCGGCACCTTCCCGGACGATATGTCAGAAAGCGAACGCGACAGGATGGTGCGTAATCTTAATGACGGCACCCGCCCCGAAAAATTCTCTGCCCACAGCTGGAGTGCGCAGTTTGTTGAGGTCCGGGTCGATGAAGATTTCGGTACCATCCGGGTTAAACGGATGGTGGCAGCGCTCGACAGCGGTCGTCTCTATAACCCGAAACTGGCACGCAGCCAGTGGATTGGCGGCATGATCATGGGTGTGGGTCAGGCGCTGATGGAGGAGGGCATCATCGATCCGCGTAACGGTCGGGTAATCAACAACAACCTCGCAGATTACTTAGTGCCGGTTAATGGCGACATCCCGAGCATTACGACCATCAACGTGGGCGAGCCCGATTTCGAGGCGACCACCATGGGCGGCAAACCGGTGGGTGAATTGGGTATCGTCGGTGTTGCGGCAGCGATCAGTAATGCGGTGTTCCATGCCACCGGCAAGCGTGTACGCGACCTGCCGATTACGCTCGACAAGCTTGTCTGAACCGGTTCCTGACCTGCTGCCAGCAGGCCGGACGGTGGTTATGCGGGCGCGGGCTAAGCCAGCGCCCGTTTTTCACGCATAGCGGAGAAAGAGAGTGAAGATTGCGCTGATTGTACTGGCCGCCGGGCTGAGTCAACGTTTTCGCCAGCAGGCGGGCGGGCATAAGCTGCTGGCTGACCTTGAAGGCAAACCGGTGCTGCAGCGCACGCTGGATCAGGCCGCTGTCAGCGGGCTTGACCTGTTCGTGGTGACCCGTCCCGACGCACTGGCAATCCAGTCGCTCTGCTCGCGGGCGACTGTCGTGCTGTGCGACAGCGGCGGACTGGGCGAGTCCATCGCAGCGGGCGTTATTGCCAGCCATGAGTACGACGGCTGGCTGATTGCGCTGGGCGATATGCCGTTTGTGACGCCTGACAGTTACCGTGCCGTCGGTGCCGCGCTGGCGCATTCGCCGATCGTCAGGCCAGTCATTGAGGGCAAGCCGGGCCATCCGGTGGGTTTTCAGAATCACTATTTTCCAGTGCTGAGCACGTTACAGGGCGATGCCGGGCCACAGACGATCGTGAAAGCACAGTCCGTCCGGCTGCCGCTTCACGATCGCGGCTGCCTCTGTGATATCGATTTTCCTGCCGATCTGCAGCTGATAAAGGAATTTTCATGATAACGCTGGATCAACGCGTGATTAATGCAGCACTGAGCAGTTGCCGGGCGGGCCAGCAGGTCTGGCTCTGCACGGTGCTGCGCACCTATGGTTCGTCGCCGCGCGCACCCGGGACACTCATGACGGTTAACGAAACCGGCGCGTATTGCGGATCGCTGTCAGGCGGTTGCATCGAAGATGACTTTCTGGCGCAGCTGGCGGCGGGGGCGTATCGCGCCAGCAGTCAGCGGGTGCGCTATGGCGAGGGCGGGATGCGTCCTGACGTCAGCCTGCCGTGCGGCGGCAGTCTGGAAATCGTCATAGAGTTTCTGCCGGCTGATGACGCTACACTGGCGCTGCTGACGGCGATGCAGCGCGCGCTGAGCGGGCAACAGCCGCTGGTAAAAATGATACGGCCGGCCGAGCGCGCGCAGTGGGAGGCGATTGCCGCCGACAGGAGGCTGCCCGCACTGGATGCCAGCGAGCAGCAGATGTTACTGCCGGTTGGCGCGATACCGGAACTGCTGATCGCAGGCTACTCCAGCGTGGCACATGAGTGCATCCGACTGGGACAGATGCTGGGCTTTCACGTGCGGGTCTGTGAGCACCGACCGGAAATGCGGACGGAGCTGGAAAGTCACTTCAGCGACGCGGACAACGTGACGCTCGTATCACAGCATCCGGCGCGCTGGCTGGAACTGAACGGGGCGCACGCTGCGGTGGCGATTGTGGCACTGACCCACGACCCGCGCATTGATGACCTGACGATGATGGAGGCGATTGCGACCCCCGCGTTTTACATCGGAATTATGGGTTCGGCGAAAAACAGCGAGAAACGACGGGCACGTCTGCAACAGATCGCGGGAATGGATCGGGCAGAACTGGACCGCATCCATGCGCCCATCGGCCTGCCTATTGGCAGCAAAACCCCGGCGGAGATTGCGCTGTCGGTCATGGCCGATATCGTCCGGGTGAAGAATAGCGAGCCGTCAGCCGCCTGATCCCGCAGTGTTCTCAGGTGCCAGCCGATAAAGATAGCTGCCCGAGTAAGGGATGGGCAGGAAATCACGAAACAGCTGCTGTAACGTCTGTTCGGGATCGACGTCGCGGAACAGATGCGGATAGAGCGTGGTAGCAAAGAACTCGGTCGCTACGACGTGCCACGGGCTGAGATAAAAATTGTGCCAGATGGCTCCGGTATGTCCCACCCTTAGCGCGGTCAGCTGTTTCAGTGCGTTCTGCTGACCGGTCAGTACGAGCAGGCTCTTCCGGGTCTGCAGCGTGGTGACGGCGGGGCCGAATTTCAGTGCGCCCGCCTCATCGGCGCTGCCGCTGCCGGTGGCAAAGTAGTACTCCGGCTGGGCAGCAATCACGCTCTCCTCACTCAGCCGCCCGAACACGCCTTTAATCTGCTGGCTTGCGATGTTATTACCACCGGCAAATGTCAGCAGCTCACCCAGATTGCCATTCACCGAGGTGACGCAGCATTCGCTGCGCCGTCCAAGATGCAGTTGCAGCAGCACGGAAGGTTTCGGGCCGTGATAATTCGCCAGCCGATCGGCAATACGCTGCATGTGGCTGCGGTAGAAGTGATTAAACTCAGCCGCGCGCTGCGGCTGATTCAGCACCTCACCCAGCAAAGTGATGCTACGCTCTGTGTTTTTCAGCAGATTGACCCGCAGATCGATCTTCACCACCGGGATATGCGCTGCAGCGAGCATCTTCTCCAGCACGGCGCCGTTTTCACTGTCGCGTGCCAGCTGCGGCAGGATCACCACATCGGGCTTGAGCGCGATCACCTGTTCGGGATTCATATCGTTAACGCCATCCAGCCCCACGACCGGAATTGTCTCCATCCGGGGAAACTGGCGGGCAAAAACCTGCCAGGTCTGAGGATCGTACTTTTTCAGATCCTGCGGCCAGCCGGCAATATGCTGCAGCGGATTACCGGGCGTCAGCAGTGCGACGCTGTAGAGCATCCGACTTTCACCCAGCACAATTCGCTGCGGATGGTCGGGAATCGTGACCTGGCGACCGGTGATGTCGGTCAGCGTGCGGGCATGTGCACCCGCGCTGACCAGCATCACAGTGATCGTCAGTAGCACCGAACGTAGCGAGTTAAAATTCAACACGGGCCTGTACCATCAGATTACGGGTTTCGCCTTCACGGACGCGCAGGTTGCCGCCGCTTGAACTGTAGTAGTGCTGGTTAAACAGATTATTGATATTCAGACGCAGCTGGGTTTTTTCACCAAACAGGCGGTTGTTCCATGCCACGAAGCTGTCTGCCACTATATAGTCTGGCAGGGTGAAACTGTTATCAGGATCGCCCGCACGGCTGCCGATATAGCGCGCACCGCCGCCGAGCCTGAACGTGCCGGGCAGGCTGGTAATCTGCATCTCATGACTCAGATAGAGCGCACCGGCATGACGCGGCGCGTTCTGCAGGCGATTACCGTTGTTTTCCGGATTCACCCGATCGCTGACGATCTCTGCCTGATCATAGCTGTAGTTGGCACTTAAATCCCAGCCGGGCGCGATTTCGCCGTTGAGCTCAAATTCAGCGCCAGTCGAGCGCGCTTTATCGATGGCCCGCGTGCTGCCATTGATGTTCAGTGACATCGCCTTTTCATCAATCCGGTAAAGCGCCACTGTTGCCAGCAGTTTCGGCGAAAGCTGCCATTTGCTGCCGACTTCCCAGCTCGTGCCCTGTTCAGGTTTGCCGACGTTACCGTCATCATCCACATCGGTAGATGGCGTAAACGATTTGCTGACGCTGGTGTAGAAAGAGAGGTCTGGGGTGAGTTTGTAGATTACCCCCGCCTGTGGCAGAAACTTATTACCCTCATCGTTCAGGATTTCTGACTGGGGATTAACGCCGCGGGAGGCGCGCTGTTCATAATGCTGATAACGGCCGCCCAGCACCAGAGTCCAGTCCTGTGTGAGTGAAATACTGTCTTTGGCGTAGAGCGATCGGCTATGAATACGGTTCAGGTTATTAGCGCCGGTGGTGTTTTCCGTGCTGTCATCTGTAACTGGTGAAAGGATGTCATAGTCAGGATTGAAGTAACTGAACTGGCGATTGACCTTGCCCAGATACTGATGGGCGCGATAAGTCTGATTCATCTCATAGTCGGTACCCACCACCAGCGCATGTTGCATGCCCAGAATTCTCGGGTTGCCCAGCAGGTCCCAGCTCACATATTTGGTTTTGTGGTTAAACCCGCGATTGGCATCGGCGCGACGAGTAACCACGCCAGTGCTGGCATTGACCGCCGTTACGCGGACTTCATTGTTGTCATAGCGCCGCTGATTCCAGCCCAGGGTGAACCGGGTGCGCCACTCATCATTAAACTGCCAGTCATAGTGGGCATTCAGGGTTTTATTATGACCCCATGCGTGATTGGCTTTGTCATCCAGACGATCTTTATAGCCGATATTGATCGGCTTGCCGTCGATAAAGGCCGTGCCGCGATCGTAGGGAATATCATAACGGTAGTCGGCATAGCTGATCAGAAAGCTGGCCTGCTCGCCAAACCATTGCAGAGAAGGTGCCAGCAGCGTGTGCTCTTCACTGCCGAAGTTGCGCCAGTAATCCTGATTCTGCTTTTCGGCGATGAGCCGGAAGGCAAAGCCATTGCCCAGCGGGCCGGTGACATCCAGCGTACCCGCACCGCCACCTTCACTGGCATAACGTCCGGTAACGCTGGAGTGCCAGCTGTATTGTGGCTTTTTGCTGACCACATTGATAATGCCGCCCGGATTCTGAATGCCATACAGCAGCGAGGAGGAGCCTTTCAGCACTTCAACCCGTTCGGTCGTGGCATCAAAATTGAGTCCCTGACTGCTACGGATGCCATCGCGATAAACCGATCCATCGGCATTACTGCCAAAACCGCGTCGTACAAAGCCATCTTCGGTACCAGCCAGCGTGTTGGCTTCTGAAACGCCGCTGACAAAGCGCATCGCATCCGCCAGTGAGCTGGACTGGAAATCCTCCAGCTGCTGTTGCGTCACCACGCTGACCGATTGTGCTTCATCGAGCCGCGCGGTTGGCATTTTACTGGCAACGCTGGTTTCGGTGTCGCTGTAATTTCCTTCTGAACTGGCATCGGCGGTCACAGTCATATCTGATGCGCTGTCGGTTGCTGCACTGACCTGCGGCAATAGCATGCTACCGCAGATCGCCACGACCAGAGCGGGGTGCCGGGCCGGATATCGCGAGTCTCTGTTTTTCATTTTTCTTTTCGTATCTGTTTCTGGAGCTAATAAGGCCCTGATGGCTGATGACTACGCCGGGCTTCCCTGAAGGTGTTCTGCAAGATGCAGCGGTTTAAACAGAGGCGATCAGCATTTGGGCTTTACGATCGTTACGGCACCCGGACGACAATGCTTCTCATCTGTAATTGAGAATCATTCAAACATTCGGTAATGTAGTAGTAAACACAATTATCACATAAATCACTACAGTTATGGCTAAGAGTGCTTTCATTGATAATCAGATGCGCGTTCAGTACAGGTTAATGAATACATTGATTTTATCTTCATGTTAAATACTGTTTGAGGCATAAATCCCCATTTTTTGCAGGTGAAAAAGAAGACAAATTCAGCCATTCACTACATTTTTAAGCCATATGAAGCTTCAGGATAAACAGACCTGGTCTGTATTTTTACAACGTTTAACTCAGCAGCAGGAACAGCATGAAACAGAACCGGCCAGTTAAAAACAGGGTGGATGTGGTGGCAGATCGTCTTCGCGCCCGCGAAAAGCAGCTCTCGCCTCGTCTGCTGGCGGTGGCGCGCTATATCGATCAACAGCGTGAAACGGTACTTGAAAGCACTGCGATGGAGATCGCCGTGGCGAATGCGACCTCTGACGCCACCGTGATCCGTGCCATTCAGGCGCTGGGATTTAGCGGATTGCGCGATCTCAAACAGACGCTGAGAGCCTGGTTTGGTCCTTCACTGACCTCGGAAGATAAGATGATCACTACGGTCAGGGAGGTGACCAGTGATGTAAACAGCGCCATCGACTTCGTACTTGCGGGCCACCGGCACGCCTGTGAGGTGCTGTCGCAGCCGCAGAACCGGGTGGCAGCAGCAGATGCCGTGGCACTACTGACTGAAGCGCGGGAAGTGGCTATTTTTGGCATTAACGCCTCGGGTATTCTGGCGGACTATAGCGTGCGGCTGCTGAACCGCATCGGCCTGCCCGCCTTTTCGCTTAATCGTGCCGGAATTGCGCTGGCAGAACAGATGCTGGCGCTGCAGCGTGGCGACGTGCTGATAATAATGGCGCAGCAGTCGACGCACCGGGAAGGGACGACCGTGGTGCGCGAAGCGAAACGGCTGAATATCCCGATTATCCTGCTCACCAACGCCACCGACTCGTTTTTTGCGCGTGAGGCGGATGTGGTGATCAATGTGCCCCGTGGTGGCGAGAAAGGGCGCATTCCTCTGCACGGCACGATTATGGTCTGTCTGGAAATGCTAATCCTGTCGGTGGCTTCGACGCTGCCGCAGCGCACCGTTAAGACCATGAAACGGCTACAGGATCTCTATCGCGGGCTGAAACCCGCCAGCAAAAAGTAATTGCAGGATTGAGCTGTGACCGGCGTTTCCCGATAAACTTCATTGTCGCGGGTCTGCTTTAAGTCAAATTTTCCCGCTTTGCGAGCGCGATCGCGTCTTTTCATCAGCCCGTTTACCAGGGCGACTACGCTTACAGCGTGCTGCGCCTCCGGGTGCGGCTTTACTTCTTTTCCCTTTACTTTGTTTTGTGCGGAGCTGCTGATGAAACCCCTTCACGCGCAATACCTTTTCTGCTGTGCCACCCTGAGCCTGCTGTCGCCGCTGCCTGCAATGGCATGGAGTGACCTTACCGTCTTCGGTGACAGTCTGAGCGATGGCGGAAACGTAGGACGTTTTACCTATGATGGTGCCACCCATCCGCTCTATGACGAGATCCTGGCGCAGTCGCTGGGTGACACTCTGCTCCCCTCAGCCCAGGGCGGTAACAACTATGCCGAGGGCGGTGCCGTCGCAGTGCCCGCGATTAATCCGTTATTTAATACCCAGGACCAGCTTGATAGCTACCTTGCGGCGCGCGACGGACGCGCCGATCCGGACGGACTTTATATTCACTGGATTGGCGGCAATGACTTAGCGGCGGCAGCCCTTGCGCCGCTCGCTGCGCAGCAGATCGTGGATAACAGTGCCAGTGCCGCAGCCTCACAGGTCAGCCGGTTGCTGGATGCCGGGGCCGGCACGGTGATTGTGCCGACGGTGCCGAATGTCGGGGCGACGCCCGCGCTGCTTCAGGCGATTCTGCAGGTACTGGGTCCGGCTGCGCAGCCTGCCACGGCGGCGCTGTTTCAGTCGCTGAGTACCGTCACCACGCCTGACCGTGCCGCCAGAGAACAGGCAATTGAGACCGCGCTTAACGAGGCAGCTGGTCAGGTCTCTTCGATTCCGCTGATCCGCGATGCGCTTTCACAACAGCTGATTGCCGCCTGGCAGTTGCTGATTCAGGAGGCGGCGGCGCTCACCGATCGTTACAACCAGGCGGAGGAACAGGGCCTGGTGGCGGCACGTGGCAACATCGCGCGGGTGGATATTAATGGCCTGTTTAATGAGGTGATTGATAATCCGCGCCTGTATGGACTCAGCAACACGGCGGGCATGGCCTGTCCGCCCGGCGTCTCATCCATGGACTGCACCTCCTCAACGCCAGGATTTTCGCAGTCACAGCAATATCTGTTCGCCGACCGGTTGCATCCCAGCCCGGCAGTGCATGCATTGATCGCCGATTATATTGAGTCAGTGCTGAATGCGCCGCTGCAGGTGGCCGCGCTGAGTCAGGCACCGACGATGCTGGTGGGCGATGCGCAGAATACGCTGGATGGCCATCTGCAACAGCAGCGCCAGCAGCCTGCCAGCGTCGGAGAGTTTACGGTTTTCGGTGGCTATGCCGGACAGCAGCGAGATTTTCGCGGCGACAGCCTGCTGGATGGTAATACCAACAGCGCCACCGGCACCGTGGGTTTAGGCTATCAGCTGACCGATCACTGGCAGGCCGGCGCCATGCTCTCCACCACCTCGCAACGACAGGATCCCTCACCGCGCTTTGATTACCGTTTACGCGGCAATCTGGCGGCGCTGTGGAGCCAGTTAAATTATCTGGATCGGGGCTGGATTAATGCAGATGTCCATTACGCCGATCTTAACTTTAATGATATCGAGCGTAAGGTCAGGCTGGGACCGGCGACCCGCACGGAGAAGGGTAACAGCGATGGCAACGTGCTGGGAATAAGGGTGCAGACCGGCTGGGATTTACCGCTGGGCCGCTATGTCTCCACCGGCCCGATAGCCAGCTATGCACTCGACTACACCCAGGTTGATGGCTACAGAGAAGAGGGTAACAGCAGTACCGCGATGCGCTTTGGTGACCAGACGCTGCATTCTCAAATCGGCTCGGTGGGCTGGCGTATCGACAGCAAAGATTTAGTGATCAATCCCTGGTCGCAGGTGAGCTACAACCATCAGTTCGGCGACAGCGACTCTGCGGTTACCGCCGGACTGAAATCGACCCGCACCGCCTTTACCCGCAGCAGCGGGTCACGTGATGATAACTGGATCAACATGTCTGTGGGCGCAAGCGTGCCCATTGGCACATCGGTGAACGCGTTTGCCGGCGTTTCAGCGGTGACAGGTAACAGCGATTATCATCAGGTAACATGGAACGTTGGGCTTAACGCCCGTTTTTAAATATAAGCTGTATCAAAAGGCTGTGCAGAGATCGTCTGCCGCTGTCTGAAACGGTACGGCAGACGACGTCGCGCGTTTTTCATTACGCCGCGGCGACAGGGCGTTAAACTCGCCCTGGTGTGCGGTTTTCACGCTTCGATTAGTGCTGCCTGCGCCTCCAGCTCACGAACGCGCGGTATCACTTCGCGGCCAAAGAATTCCACCTCTTCGTGAAAGTGCAGAAACGCCAGCAGCAGCAGATCGACACCGGCCTGCTTAAGTTCGATAATTCGTTCAGCAATCTGCTGTGGGGTGCCAATCAGATTGGTTTTGAAGCCGTCGTTGTACTGCACCAGATCCGCAAACGACGATTTCGCCCAGTTTCCCTCTCCTTCAGGTGAGGCACTGCCTGCATTTTTGACCTCATGCTGGAAGCCTTTCACCGCATCCGGGTTGGCTTTGCTGATGATCTCCTGAAGCACCGCCTGCGCCTGCTGTTCACTCTCCCGCGCAATCACAAATCCATTCAGTCCGACTCTGACCTGATGTTGATTGCGTGTCGCTTTTTCACGGATATCCGCGATCTGCAGACGGACGCCGTCCGGCGTATTGCCATTAGTGAAATACCAGTCAGACACCCGGGAAGCCATGTCGCGCGCCGCACGTGAGCTGCCGCCCTGGAAAATTTCCGGTAACGGAGACAACGGCTTGGGTTTCATGGCGTAATCGCGAAAGCGATAAAAATCACCCGCAAAAGTAAAATTCTCTTCGCGCCAGATGCCTTGCAGGCAGCGAATAAACTCTTCCGATCGCAGATAGCGCTCTTCATGATCGAGCCAGGGTTCACCAATCGCTTTGAATTCGCCCCGGAACCAGCCGCTGACGATGTTAACGGCGATACGTGGCCCATAGAGATGGCTGATGGTGGCGATCTGCTTTGCCGCTAATACCGGATTCCACGGTCCAGGCAGCAGCGCGGCGATCACTTTTAACTTCGAGGTGTGACTGAGCAGATCCTGCGAGAAGGTGACGGATTCATGCTGATTGTCTGCGCCATACCCGGCAGTAAACCGGATCTGCGTCAGCGCATAATCAAAACCCGCCTGTTCGGCGATCTGCGCCAGTTTACGGTTGTAGGCAGCATCCCAGCGGGTTCGCTGCTCTATCTGACTGATCACCAATCCGCCTGAGACATTCGGAACCCAGTAGGCGAACTGTAAAGGCTGTGAAGCGGACATAGTCTCTCCTTATATAGCTTAATTAATGAGGCGCTCATTTTTTCCAAACTTTCAGATATAACGGAAACCTAAGCAGTAACCGTGCCATAAAATAAATTACTGTTTTTAAAACAGTAAATGGTTTGGGATGAGCCGGGCTTGTTGCAAATGCGGCACAGCTGAGACAACCGGGTTGCCAATGCAGCAGCAATGCCAGAACGGATCGGAGAACGGTGAATGCCTGCCATCACGCTATTGACGGCAACAGGGCCAGAATGTCAGTTATGCGGGACGTGCTGTGATAACGTAGCGAAGCGCGACGCGATCATAGCCGGAGGAGATCATGATAGTCAGACAGGCATCGCCTGAAGAGGCGCATACTTTATGGAACATCCGAAATCAGGCCATTCGTCACGGCTGCGAGCAGGTTTATCCACCCGATGTGATTGCCGCCTGGACGCCGGACCGCATGCCTGCCAGCGTTCCCGCGATGATCCGCGTTAATCCCTTTTTCGTGATTGATGGCCCGGCCGGTTTGCCAGTGGCTACCGGATCGCTGGATCTCGCCGCCGCCAGTGTCGAAGCTATTTTTACCCTACCCGATTTCACCGGACAGGGAATGGCGGGCCTGATCATCGACACCCTCAAAGCGGAGGCGCGGCAGCGCGGCTACCGCCAGTTGACGCTTGCGTCGACGCCGAACGCCGTGAGCTTCTATGAGCAGCATGGCTTCTGCGCGCTGGGAGAAAGTCTCTATCCGTCAAAGCTGGCGGGCTGCGCGTTGCGCTGTATTGAGATGGCGATTGAGCTATAAATGCCCGCTGCCGCAAGGCTGACGAAATGCGGCAAAAGTTTCCCGCGCAAAGACTTCGCAAGCCCCCGCCGGTAAGGTATAGTCCGCGTTTTTTGGAGGAATCATGCTGACTGGCTCATCAACACGTCTTAATAAATACATCAGCGAGAGCGGTATCTGCTCCCGTCGTGACGCCGATCGTTACATTGAGCAGGGCAACGTTTTCATTAACGGCAAACGCGCCTCTGTGGGCGCGCAGGTATTTGCAGGCGATGTGGTGAAGGTGAATGGTCAGCTGATCGAACCGCGCGACGAAGACGACCTGGTGCTGATTGCCCTGAATAAACCGGTGGGCATCATCACCACTATGGAAGAGGGTGAGCGCGATAATATCAGCGACTTCGTCAATCACAGCAAGCGCGTCTTCCCGATTGGCCGCCTTGACAAAGACTCTCAGGGCCTGATTTTTCTGACCAACCATGGCGATCTGGTCAATAAGATCCTGCGCGCCGGGAACAATCATGAAAAAGAGTATGTTGTTACCGTCGACAAGCCGATTACCGATGAATTTATTGCCGGGATGAGCGCAGGCGTGCCGATGCTGGGCACGGTGACGAAAAAGTGCAAAGTGAAAAAGGAAGCACCGTTTGTCTTCCGAATCACACTGGTTCAGGGGCTTAATCGCCAGATCCGTCGCATGTGTAAGCATTTCGGCTTTGAAGTGACGAAGCTTGAGCGCACCCGCATCATGAACGTCAATCTCAAGGGGTTGCCACTGGGCGAATGGCGCGACCTCACCGACGACGAACTTGTTGAGCTGTTTAAACTGCTGGAAAACTCCTCTTCAGAAGATAAACCCGCGAAGAAAGCCAAAGCTCCGGCTAAAGCCGCTGCCGCTAAGAAACCGCAGAAAAGTGCCGCCAAACCGGCTGAAAAAGCGGATGCGGCTGGTGCGTCTCGCAAACGCTTTGTCCAGCCGGGACGGAAGAAGAAAGGGCGCTAAACCCAGCCCGATGCAGAGAGCGATATTCTCGCTCTCTGTGCTTTCACGGGCGCATCACGGAATAACGCGCGCCGCCCGAAAGCGGGCAAACAGATCGCAGAACATCTCATCCGTTGCGCGATAACCATGAAAGCCTGCCCGCCGCAGCTTACTGCCGTCGCCAAACATGTCGTAATTCCAGCCGAAAACAAAATCAGCGAAAGTACCGTCACTGAGTGCCAGAATATCCGCTTCAATTAAGGCGTGCTCCACGGCGATTTGCCGCCACCGCGCACGATAATCCTGAAACATCTGTCGGAATGACAGCGAGACCGGCGGGGCAATCTCCAGTTCAAACCACGCTGCAATCACCGGCCACAGCTCACTCCAGCGCCACAGATCACCATTGTTAATATTGAACGCCTGATTACGCGCGTCAGCGCTGCGCGAAGCCCAGAGGGTAGCATCGGCGAGCAGTTGAGCGTCGGTAAAATCGACCATGCTGTGCCAGGTTTCCGGCGAACCCGGGAAGCGCAGAGGGAGCCGCGCCGCGCGACAGATCGACGCATAGAGCGCCAGACTCAGCGCCAGATTCATGCTGTTACCATGCCGATTACTGCCAACGACGCCAGGGCGCGGCGCACTCCAGTGCCAGGCTTTACCCTGCTGGTGTGCGCTCAGCCAGTTCAGCTGTACCGCGTTGAATTCGGCCCCCGGCACGCCGGGATCGCTTTCCCGCGCCGGGGTTTTGAATCGGCCCAGATGTGCGCCATACACTTTGTATCCCTGCATCAGACTGACATGCTCAAGCGGGGCGACACCCTCCATGACCTGAACCAGATTCTGCAACATGGTGAGATTGGGGCCGACCATCGCAGCCCAGTCAGCAGCATTCAGCCAGGCGCTGTAGAAGATATGCGTAACGTCGGTGAGTGATGCCAGCCGTTGCTGGCTCTGCAGGCGGTCGCGCAGATCGACCGCAACAGCCTCTGTGCCGCCTCTAGCAGAACCTGAGCGATGAGTCAGCGCTATTACCTGCCACTGTTCTGCGACCAGCACCTGAGTCAGTTGCTGACCCACAATTCCACTGGCACCCGCCACCAGCGCAACCTTTTTACCCTGTGTCGTTTTCATGATCGCTATCCGGTTAAAAATGAAGCCGCATTCTCACCTGCGTTAAATTCTGATTAAATCCCATGAACCGGATATCACTTATCAGGAAAAACGATAAATGCAGAACAAACTGACTGCGATGCAGACCTTCATCCGGGTCGCCGAAGCAGGATCGTTTTCGGCGGCTGCCCGGCAAAATGGCATGAAGCAATCGGCGGTGAGCCAGCAGATTGCCGCGCTGGAGGAGGCGCTGGGCGTGGTGCTGCTGCGCCGTACCACGCGAAAAATGGCGCTGACGGAGCAGGGACACCATTATCTTCAGCAGGTCAGGGAACTGCTTGGTGCGATGGAGGAACTGGAGCAGCAATTACGGCCCGGCTCGCAGCCGCTTCACGGCAGACTCCATATTCAGTTGCCGAGCGGCATCGGGCAGCGGCTGATGCCGCATCTGATCGCTTTCCAGCAGGCGCATCCCGCGCTGCGTCTGAATATTGCGCTGGAGGATCGCCTGTCGGACCTCGTTGCAGAGGGCGTTGATGTGGCGATCCGTATCAGCGAGTCGCCACCCGCTACGCTGGCTGCCCGTTCACTCGCCACGGTTGAAACCGTGCTGGTGGCTTCCCCTGAGTGGATAGCGCGAAACGGCACACTGCAGACACCCGATGACCTTATGCGCCATCCACATATACGTTTTAGTGGTATAGCGACCGATGCGCCGCTGCAGCTGGTCTCTGAGAGCATGAGGATTTCTGTTCCGGTGGAAAGCGTGTTTCGGTCTAATAACAGCGATGCATTGATGCAGGCTCTTGAAGCAGGCCTCGGGATTGGCGGCTTACAGACGCTGCGTGGCTCAGACGCGCTGGCCGCCGGCCGACTGGTGCGGGTGTTACCGGACTGGCGACTGCCCGACCGTTATCTCTATGCTGTGTTCCCGGATGCCCGTTTTATTCCTGATAAAGTCCGTAAGCTGGTCGGGCGGTTGAGTGAGGTGGTGATGCAGGGAGCAGTGCAGAGCCAGACCTGACGCCCAGGCTGCATTATTAATTCGCATGGTGCAGCAAACCCCGGAAATGCTGAAAACGCTCGCGCAGTTCTGATATGCCCGTCCGGATGGCGGGCAGCACATTCTTTCACGGTTGCGCCCGGCATCCGATGCCCGGCAGATTAACACAGCCCTCTTTTTCGCCTAATCAGACAGTACATTTCTCGCCACAAGCGAGATTTTAAAGGGCTCACATTCAGAACAACGACACTTTTCACCCTGATCAGGGCGTGGCAGGATAAGCGCAATCTATTAAGGAGTGTGCCTGATGTTACTGAAAGGTATGAACGATCCGCTGCTGAAAGCGTATCAGCATCCCAAATCACGGATGATGATCAGCCGTTTCAGGGGGCTGGCGGGCGACAGAAGACTCAGTGACTGGCAGGCGTTCTGTATTCTGGTGACCGGCTTTACCAATTACTGGTATGTGCAGGCTGGCCATTACACCATTAATATCACGCTGACCAAAACCCGTCAGTTCGACTTCCTGCAGGACTTCCTTCATTTAACGGTCACCCTGGATGGATTAATCGGCGATGAACATTTTCGCAGCCCGGACTTTGTACTGCCGCATTACGATGTGCCTTATGAATTCTGTCGCTGGCGCAACAAACGCGGCTATGACGCCTTAACCACCTATGTCAGTAAACAGGGAGTGAAATCCCATAAAGGGATGTTTGTCGCCTCGGAAGGCGCGTCTCCTGAAGAACAGGTGATGAAATGGGAAGGGGTGGTCAACGTCTACGACAAAACCTTTTTCAGTATGACTAACTTCAATACCACTCAGGAATTCCTGATTAAAGACATCCGTAAATCCATTCAGGATGGATTGCTGAAGCACCTGAGTTTTTACCGCGATCTGTTTCACTATATCTTTCCCACACCGGCAGAGGCTCGGTTGCAGGCGCGTGACGACAGGCGCTATCTGGCGAAAAGATAGCGCCCGGTCACCTTACTCTCAGTCACTGGAATCCGCACAAAATGGTCGCTGAAAGGCGGCTCACTCTGCCGTTAGCGGACCCCTCTGCAGGTTTACCACTTCATCTCGCCGGTATTCACTTTCGCGCTGAGTTCCAGTGAAGCCGGCTCAGCCAGTTTTGGCCAGGCGGTGTTCATGGCGGCTATCACCGCTGCTGAGGTTTTGTGTTCTGACAACGCCGCTTCAAAACTCTTCAGATAATTCAGGGTAAAATCCACAGCCTGCGAACCGGCCGGACGTGCACCCAGATAGTGGCCCGGAATAACATTTCTCGCGTTGAGCGTCTGCATCTCTGTGAGGATATGGCGCCACTCACTGCGGCTCTTAACGGTCTGAGTGTCAGCAGTCCAGACGTGGATGCCAGAGGAAAGGGCTGTACCGCCCAGAATGGTGCTCACTGAGGGGATCCAGATGTATGCAGCATATTGATCAGGATGACGCAGTTCCAGCGTCTCGCCATCCACGCTGAAGCGGGTCTGATGCGTAACTTCAGGCACAAAGACCTTATCCGGTGCGCCCTGTTTCATCTGAGGGCCCCAGTATTTCAGCTTGGCGTCATGTGTCTGCTGGATATGCTTCACCACTGCAGGTGCGGCAACAACTTTGATTTCCGGCCATGCTTTAATAATTGGCTCCAGACCGAAGTAGAAATCGGGATCGCCAGAGGTGATCACAATCTCCTTCAGCTTTTTACCGCTCTTTTTAATCATCTCCACCAGCTTCTCACCATCCTGGGTGCTGAACTGGGCATCAAAAAGAATCGCTTCGGTTGGCCCGGAGACCAGGGTCGAGGAGACGGCAAAAATCCCCTTCTCCTGCGGATTATAGGTTTCCAGTTGCAGCGTGGCCGCGCTGGCAGAAGCTGTAGCCAGAACGAGCATCACAGTTAACAGAATCGTTTTCATGAATATTCCTCAGAGATAAATGCCCGACTCAGGCAGATGTATCGGGCGATGTGCAGAATCAGTAGCACTATTCTACCCATCTGGCTATCTGTTAGAATTCCCGAAATCAGAGATGCTGAGTTTCATAATCTGAACAGGTGATCGGAATGGACAGAGTGACGGCAGCGGCCGTTTTTAACCGGATATGTGAGCTGGGCAGCCTGAGTGCTGCTTCGCGGGCGCTGGGGATCTCGCGCCCGATGGTCAGCCGTTATCTGGAAGAGATGGAAAAGTGGGCGGGAACGCGTCTACTGCATCGCTCATCGCGCCGGCTGACGCTGACGCCTGCCGGTGAGGCGATTCTGCAAAAGACCCGCCAGCTGGCCCTGCTGTCAGAAGCGATCCAGCAGGAAACCACCCAGGGTGTGCCGGCCGGAACGTTACGTATCGCCTGTGCCCATTATACGGCGCTTCATCTTGTCAGCCCGGTCGTCCCCGATTTTCTTGCCCGTTATCCGGCACTGCGCATCGAACTGGATATAAACAATCAGCCGGTAAGCCTGATCAGCGAGCGCATCGATCTCGCTATCCGCATCACCGATTCGCCAGAGCCGGGGGCAATCGCACGCCGTCTCGGTGAATGTCACTCGGTGCTTTGCGCCTCACCCGGCTATCTGCAGAAGCGAGGCATCCCGCAAACGCCTGGCGATCTGGCGCAGCACAACTGCCTCTACTACAGTCGTTTTGCCGGACAGAGCTGGCATTTCACGGCGGCTGATGGCGGCAAAATATCTGTCGCCGTAAAAGGAAATTTCAGTGCAGGTATCTCGTCACTGCTATGTGACGCAGCGATTGCAGATTGCGGGATAGCGATGGTGCCTGAACGGGAAGCACGCCATGCGCTCAAAGCGGGAAAGCTGGTGGAACTATTGCCCGATTATGAGCCGCAGCGCATTGGCATCTGGGGGCTTTACCTGTCGCGCGAGCATCAGTCTGCCGCGCTGCGTCTGATGCTGGATGAACTGCAAAACAGCATCCAGAGTCGATGATGAGAGGAAGTCGTCCTGATCAGGATGGAGACGTTTATGAATAATGATCAACTACTGTACTGGAACCCTATGGTGCCAGAACTGACCGTCACTGACTTTGCCGTTTCGCTGCATTTTTACACTGTTGTGCTGGGCTTTAACGTGCGGATCCAGCGTCAGGATCCTGACTTCGCATACCTCTGCTATGGTCAGGCGCAATTGATGATTGAGCAGTGCCATACTCAGGGCTGGAACACAGCTGAAATGGAGAGGCCGCTGGGGCGGGGCATTAATTTCCAGATCGAAGTCGATGACATTCAAGCTGTACTGACAGGCTTGCAGCACCACGCCGTTCCGCTTTATCGGCCGCTTCGGGATAATCACTATGACACGGGTGAGACCACTGCCTTCCAGCGGGAATTTCTGGTGCAGGATCCGGATGGTTATCTGCTGCGCTTTAGTCAGTATCTGGAATAAGCTGAAAAGTTGTCTGGAAATATTAAAATTGATGAGGCTGGCATTAGTTAACTCATCCAGCCTATTTTTTTTATTTTGTCTGTCCAAAAAAAATAATTTTCGAAAAAGATGAAATGTGATGCCTTTATAATAAAAAATATATCGTCCTGCTGAGTTAATGGTTTCTGTATGACCCGGCGGATGACCCGGATGAATTTTAGCTAAGAGAAAGTGAGGTTTTCAAGCCAATTACTACGCGGATTCTACAGATTTTTGTCAATGTGATTCGATGAATATAACAATAAGTGAAACGGTGTAATTATCCTATACTCACTTCCACCTGCATGGCTGGGATAAATCTTAACAGCACCCACTTAATGGATTTCATTGCGCCAGACGGCTGAATATTTACATTTATTCTCTCATTCAGGACTTAATCTTTGAGTCTGTGAGCCGATAACAGGATACACATACTCTTGAGGACCAAAAATGAAATCGCTTTTGATTAACGGCTTTACCATGCTGCTGATTACCCTGGCCGGTCCAGCGAGCGCAGATTCAAATTCAGGCACGATCTACTTCAGTGGAGCCATCACCAATGGTTCATGTAATATGAATATCGGCCAGAATCCTGTCGTGTTTGACTGCTTTGATTCCGTCCGGGGCAAGTCTGTGGTTACTACTGCTGATATGATGAACGCCCAGTCACTGAACGGCTTGCCCATGGTAGTAAAAATGCACTGGTTGAATCCTGAGAAAAGCAAGGGGATTATTGAAGTCAGCTATCTGTAATTCTCACCACTGATTTTACTGTCAACCTGATAACACCAGCGCAATGTGCGGATAGCAATGATTATGCTGAAAGTAAATGATTACACCCATAGCTCTAAGAGGGTTATTAGCTTCTGTATGGGTCAGCAGAAAGGTAAAAAGAAAAACCCACCTTTATTGCTAAGGGTGGGCTTTTTAATTTATGAAATGCATCAGAGAATTACGAAGGATCAGAAGAGCGCTGAGTAAAGTACTTGGTATTCTGCCGCTTCTCCTTTTTACGGCGCACGACCAGGCTGGTAGTAATGATCAGCAGCGTTAAACCGCCGGTTGCCAGTAATTCAGCCTGATGCTTCGCATCAAACAACATGATCACCAGTACGGTCGTAATAAACAGAATCGTTATCCACGTCAGGCCTGGGAATAACCACATCCGGTAATTCAGGACTTCACCCGCCTTTTCGCGCTTTTTACGCAGCACCAGATGCGACACGGCAATGACCAGATAAACCAGCAGCGCAATCGCTCCCGACGTCGCCAGTAAAAACTCAAACACGACACTCGGCGCAAGGTAATTCGCGATTACCGCCAGAAACGCAGCCGCTGTAGAAAGCAGCACTGCAACCCACGGCGTGCCGCTGCGATTGGTACGTGAAGCAGCCGCAGGCGCATCTTTGCGGCGTGACAGAGAGTAGAGCATGCGCGATGAGGTATAGAGTGCAGAGTTAAGACAGCTGCACACCGCCATCAGCACGACCAGGTCGACAATCAGCCGGGCATGCGGAATATTCATCGCTGTTAATACCGTCTGCCATGAACCCTGTTCAACCAGGCCTGGCGTGTTCCACGGCACCAGCGCGACCACAAAGAAAATTGACAGCAGATAGAACAGCGCAATGCGCCAGATAACCGAGTTAGTTGCCTGGGTAATCTGCCTGCCAGGGTTTTTGGACTCGGCAGCGGCAATGGTGACGATTTCGGTTCCCATAAAAGAGAACATCGTGGTCAGGATGGCTGCTACAACTGCACCTATCCCGTTCGGCATAAACCCGTGCGTGTCATAAAGATGCGACAGGCCACTGGTATTGCTGTCAGGCAGCAGACCCAATACTGCCGCACCCGCCACACCCAGGAACAGGATGATGGCCACCACCTTAATCAGCGCAAACCAGAACTCAAATTCCCCATAATTTTTAACGCTGAGCAGGTTGGTAATGGTCAGCAGTAACGTGATGGCAAAGGTATATTGCCAGATAGCGACCTCAGGGAACCAGGCGTGCAGAATTGTCCCCGCTGCATTGGCTTCCAGTGGGATCACCAGCACCCAGAACCACCAGTAGAGCCAGCCTATGGTAAAACCGGCCCAGCGGCCCAGCGCTTTATCCGCATAGGTTGAGAATGAGCCAGAATCGGGTGAAGCGACGGCCATCTCGGCCAGCATCCGCATAATCAGCACCACCAGCGCACCGGCAGCCGCATAAGAGATCAGCACCGCAGGACCGGCTTCAGAAATAGCGTGGCCGGAGCCGACAAACAGCCCTGCGCCAATCACACCCGCAATTGAGAGCATACGCACGTGGCGCGGTTTCAGGTTTTGAGCCAGCGAATCTTCATTCGCACTCTGAGTCATCGTCATGTAAACGTCTCCAGGCGACGCCCGGCCTGAGTGGCCGGACGAAAGGGGAACAGGCTTGCGTTAACGCACAGCGAAATCAGGCCGGGACGACGGGATGTCCGGCAGAGGCAACACAGTGATTAATCACCGTGGAGAGAATGGTCAGCGCCTGGCTGAACTGGTCATCAGGGATGGTGAGCGGGTAGAGGAAGCGAATGACGTTGCCTTTAGCTCCACACGTCAGCAGCAGCAGGCCCTGTTCCATTGCCATCTTCTGAACCGCCTGCGCGGTGCTGGCCTGATAGAACTCCATTGCCACCATTGAACCCAGCGCACGCACGTCAGCAATGTCCGGAT
Source organism: Pantoea sp. QMID4 (assembly GCF_030270445.1). Classification (NCBI taxonomy): domain Bacteria; kingdom Pseudomonadati; phylum Pseudomonadota; class Gammaproteobacteria; order Enterobacterales; family Erwiniaceae; genus Pantoea; species Pantoea sp. QMID4. The sequence goes on from NZ_BSXL01000005.1 coordinate 155,299, forward strand.
GGTTGCGTTGATGCTCCTGCAGTTCAGCTTCAAGCCTGGCACCAAGATCGATGGCGCGCTGGCAAAGCTGCTCCTCCTCAATCACATCCAGCACCGCATGGGCTGAGGCGATAGCCAGTGGGTTACCGGCGTAGGTTCCGCCCAGGCCACCGGGCGCAGGCGCGTCCATAACTTCTGCACGACCAGCGATGGCGGAGAGTGGCATGCCACCAGCCAGGCTTTTGGCCATGGTGATGATATCGGCCTTCACCGGATAGTGCTCCATGGCGAACAGCTTGCCGGTCCGGGCGAATCCGCTCTGGACTTCATCCGCAATCAGCAGAATGCCGTGGCGATCAGCCAGCTCCCGCAGCTGCACCATAAACTCTGCGGGTGCGGCATGAAATCCGCCTTCACCCTGTACCGGCTCCAGCACGATAGCGGCCACATCATGCGGTGCAATGTCCTGGGTAAAGATGTCGTCGAGGCTGGTCAGTGCCGCCTCAATGCTGATCCCCTGAACCGCGCTGGGGTAGCGGGCATGGAACACCGACGGTGGCATCGGCCCAAAATCCCGCTTGTAAGGTGCCACTTTGCCGGTCATTGCCATCGTCATGAAAGTACGACCATGGAACGCGTTACCAAAGGTGATGATGCCGTGACGGCGGGTATAGGCACGCGCCACTTTGACCGCATTTTCCACCGCTTCCGCGCCGGTCGTGAAGAAGGCCGTTTTCGCCGGACCAGTGATGGGCACCCGCTGATTGATGCGCTCAGCCAGGGCTATGTAGCTTTCGTAGGGGGTGATCTGGAAGGCAGTATGGGTGAACTTAGTTAACTGATCGGCAATGGCCTGTTCGATACGTGGATGGCGGTGGCCGGTGTTCAGCACTGCGATGCCGCCAGCAAAGTCGATCCAGCTGTTACCGGCCTGATCCCATAAGGTGGCGTTTTCTGCCCGGGCAACGTACCAGTCGCACAGCGTACCGATGCCTTTGGGGAGAGCCTGTGCTTTGCGCTGCTGCATCAGGTTATTATTTTCGCTCATTTCATCCACCTCGTTAATATGCGTGTTTACAATTCCCGACAAACACGTTTATTTATGCCAGAGGCGTGGTGAGTTGCCAGAGCCAATTGTCAGAGGAAAGGTGGAGCCAATTGCGACTCTTGTACGCAGATCATCTATTAGCACGGTTACAGTTTTTGAGAACCGGCTCACTACACCAGCGGCTGCTGAAGTGTATGCAGGCCGCGATTGCTGAAGAGGTGTTTCCGCGCGGAAGCCGTTTGCCGCCAACCCGCGATCTGGCGCGCGAACTGGGCGTGTCGCGAAACACGGTAATGCATGTCTATGAAAGTCTGATGGCGCAGGGCTATGTTACCGCGCGCACGGGCAGCGGCACCTGGATTGCCGAAACGTTGCCGGAGAATTCTCTGCAAAGTGAAGCGATTGCTGATCTGCATGCGGTGAAGGCGCAACGACCGGCGACGCTGTCCAGGCGCGGTGCCAGTTTGCTGGGCCATGCCACCGCCTCGCCCTGGCAGTGGGGCGCATTTGTGCCCGGCGCGCCTGATGTCACCGAATTTCCTCACAAGCTTTTCAGCCAGATTCAGGCGCGGCTGAACCGCGAACCTGACGTACATCGCCTGGTCTACAGCAGCGGCGGCGGCTGTCCCGATCTTCGCCATGCGCTGGTGGACTATCTGCGGGTGGCGCGTTCTGTTCGAGCCGATGCTGACCAGATCCTGATTACCGAAGGGGTTCATCAGGCGGTTGATCTGGTGACGCGGGTATTATGTGACCCCGGCGATCGGGTCTGGATGGAGGAGCCGGGCTACTGGGGAACACGTAATTTGCTGCGCATGAATGGTCTGAAGATTCGCGCGATGCCGGTGGATGAGCAGGGCCTGGTACCGGACAGCGGCCCGGCCCCTAAAATGGTGTTTGTAACGCCTTCTCATCAGTATCCGCTGGGGGTGCACCTGAGCCTGGCGCGTCGTCAGGCATTGATCGCCCTGGCTCGCCGTCATCAGAGCTGGATTGTTGAAGATGACTACGACAGCGAATTTCGTTTTTCCGGTCAGCCTCATCCCTCATTACAGGGGCTGGAAGCTGATGCACCGGTCATTTACATGGGAACATTCAGTAAAACACTCTATCCCGCTCTGCGTATTGGCTACATGGTGGTGCCGAAACCGCTGGCACAGCCGTTGCGCATCGCGGCAGCGGAACTCTATCGTGGCGGACATCTGTTGATTCAGCGGGCGCTGGCAGAATTTATCCGGTTAGGCCATTACATGGAGCATATTCGCCGGATGCGCCTGCTTTATCGTCAGCGGCGACAGTTTCTCTGCAGGCTGATTGAGCGCTATCTGGGGCCGGCCTTTTTACCGGCATTCAACCATGAAGCAGGACTGCATCTGGTGATGCCGCTGCCTGCGGGCGCGGATGACGTAGCAATAGCTGCGGAGGCGCTGAAACGCGGGGTCAAAGTGCGGCCGCTTTCGCAATACTACATGCATCCCCAGGAGGCGCGTGGATTGCTGCTGGGCTATGCCTGCGTCAATGAGCGGCAGTGTCAGGACGCCTTTGGCACACTCAAAGCCTGTCTTATGTCCGCAGGGATGATCTTTAGTCCGCCGCGTTAGCGGTTCCCAGGGTTTCAAAGGCAGCAGTTTCAGGGCTGGAGCTGTGCTAACGCATTGACATTTCATCAGCGTCACCGAGAATACAGCTCTTTGCGTTCCGACCAGACAATACTGGAGTTTATCATCACCCTTAATCCCTTTTCTGCACAGGCCAGAGCGGCCATTAAGCGAGGCGCTGCACTGGCTGCGGCGTTATTGCTGGTCAGTTGCGCATCCGAACCGCCGAAATCGCTGGTGACCCCTTTTCCGCCGGTAACGAAACAGCCATTACCTGTGCCCGGCAAGCCAGCACAGCCTCAGGTTAATCAACCGATGCGGGGCGTCTGGTTAGCCACGGTATCACGTCTTGACTGGCCACCTGTGGCGTCGGTGAATGGCACCAGTCCGGCGCAGCGTATCCGTCTGCAGCAGCAATCCCTGGCCGATAAGCTGGATAAGCTGAAAAGCCTGGGAATTAACACGGTTTTTTTCCAGGTGAAACCGGATGCCACGGCACTCTGGCCCTCAAAAATCCTCCCCTGGTCCGATATACTGACCGGCAAAATCGGTGAAGATCCGGGATATGATCCGCTGCAGTTTATGCTGGACGAGGCGCACAAGCGCGGTATCAAAGTTCACGCCTGGTTTAATCCCTACCGGGTATCGGTGAATACCAAACCCTCTACCGTCAGCGAACTGAACCGCACGCTGTCACTGCATCCGGCCAGCGTTTTTGTGCTGCACCGCGACTGGATTCGCACCGCAGGGGATCGCTATGTGCTCGATCCGGGCATTCCTGAGGCGCGTGACTGGATCACCAGTATTGTGGCCGAGGTGGTGACGCGTTATCCCATCGACGGTGTGCAGTTTGACGACTATTTTTATGCCGAATCGGCAGGTTCACTGCTCAACGATAATCAGACCTTTACTCGCTACCGACAGGGTTTTGCCAGTAAAGCGGACTGGCGACGTCACAATACCCAGCAGCTGATTGAGCAGGTGTCACGTACTATCAAACAGCTGAAGCCAGAGGTTGAATTTGGTGTGAGTCCGGCGGGCGTCTGGCGGAACCTGTCGCACGATCCTGCTGGTTCCGATACGCGGGGCGCCGCGGCGTACGACGAAGCCTTTGCGGATACCCGTCGCTGGGTGCAGCAGGGCCTGCTGGATTATATCGCCCCGCAACTTTACTGGCCTTTTTCCCGTCAGGCTGCCCGTTATGACGTGCTGGCAAACTGGTGGGCAGAGGTGGTGAAACCGACTAATACCCGGCTCTACATCGGGCTTGCGCTCTACAAAGTCGGTGAGCCATCAAAAATCGAACCTGACTGGACGCTTCAGGGTGGCGTGCCTGAACTGAAAAAGCAGCTCGACCTGAATGAAGCAAACCACAATATTGATGGCACTATTCTGTTCAGAGAGAACTATCTGAACCAGCCGCAGACTCAGCAGGCGGTGAGCTATCTTAAAAGCCGCTGGGGAGGCTGAAAAATGCCCCGACAGCATGACCAGTGCGGTTAAGTTTTTCCCTGTGATCTACTGCTATTCTTGCGCTTTATATGGGAGGAACCATGAGCGAACTGATTAATATTTTTACACGTCATAAAAGTGAACGCAGTTTCACTGAGCAACCTGTCGATGAAGCGGTGCTGGATCGGATTATCAGTACCGCTTACCGCGCACCGACATCAGTAAACTCACAGCAGGTTTCTGTGGTGATTACGCGAGATGCCGGACGTCGTGCAGAGATCGCCGCAATTGCAGGCGGTCAGCCGTGGATTGCCAAAGCACCGGTCTTCATCACTTTCGTGCTGGACATGCATAAATCAGCGGTGGGAATGGCTGCTGTCGATCAGCAGCAGATCGCGCATCAGAGCATTGAGAGCATCGTGTCGGGTTCTACTGATATCGGTATTGCGCTTGGCTCGGTCATGGCCGCTGCGCGGGCAGAAGGTCTGGGCATTGTGCCGATTGGCGGAATCCGTCGCGATCCACAGGCGATGATTTCACTGCTGGAACTGCCGCCAATGACCTTCCCGATTGCCGGTGTGGTCATCGGTCACGTTGATGAACCCGCTCATCAGAAACCGCGTCTGCCACTGGCAACCTTCCGCCATGATGAGACCTATCAGACGCAGGGGCTGGAGCAGCAGATTGCGGCCTACAACGATGAAATGGTTCAGCACTGGAAAAACATCGGTCGTCACGACGGTGAGAGCTGGAGCGAAAGCGTCAGCGGTTATTATAAAAACATCTACTTCCCGGCTGTGCTGCCCGCCCTGCTGAAACAGGGTTTCGGCACGGATAAATAACCTATCCTGCGCGAAGAGAAAAGTATCAGGCCATCCGTATAATGTGACGAGTGGCCTTTTTCATTTTGTTACTATAACGAAATGTGACTTTCTTCTTTGTAACACATAATTTCCCTGTTAACCGAAGCGCTACTGCCTTAAACACTTACCTTCCAGGGAAATAACATGTCTCAGCGTTCACGCTATGCGCTCTGTTTAATGAGCTTTTTTCTGGCTGATGTCCGCGACGGTCTGGGGCCTTTTCTGGGCATATTTCTGACGGAACGGCACTGGCGTCCTGACGAAATCGGACTGGTGATGACCTGTGGCGGCATTGCCGGACTCCTTGCCACGCTGCCTGCAGGAATAGCTGCCGATGCGACCCGTCATAAAAAAATGATTGTGCTGCTGGGTTGTCTGGTGATCACCGTTGCTACGCTGTTGCTGTGGTACAGCAATCAGACCTGGACCGCGATGGTCTCGCAAATTGTAGCGGGAATTGCTGCGGCGTTTATCGGCCCTACCGTGGCGGGTATCACCCTGGGGCTGACCGGTCAGCGCGGCTTCAACCATCAGATGGGACGCAATGAGGCCTTCAATCATGGCGGTAACACTATTGCGGCGTTGCTGGCGGGATTTTCAGCCTGGTACTGGGGCATGGGTGCCGTCTTTATTCTGATGACGGTAATGGCGATATTTGCTGCCTTCGCCACTCTGGCGATTCGCGGTGATGAGATTGATAACGAGGTGGCGCGAGGCTATGAACAGAATGAAGAGCGTCAGCCAGCGCTGAGCTTATCAATGCTGATGCGTGAGCCAGCGCTAATGATTGCTGGCGTGACGCTGCTGCTGTTTCATCTTGCCAATGCCGCGCTGTTACCGATGCTGAGCATGCGCGTCGCCTCGGCAGGCGGACAGGCGGCGGTCAGTCCGGGTCTGTACGCTGCGGCAACGGTGGTGATTTCCCAGCTGGTGATGATCCCGGTCGCGCTATGGGTCTCTAAACGGGTAGAAACGCACAGCTATCGCCTCTTTATTATGGTTGCTCTGATAATTTTACCGCTGCGCGCGATTATTGCGGCAGGCTTTGCCGAGCCGCTCTTTGTCATTCCGGTTCAGGTTCTGGATGGTATTGCGGCAGGGATTCTGGGCGTGGCGGTGCCGGGTTATATTGTGTCTCTGATGCGGGGTACCGGCCATGTTAATGCCGGACAGAGCGTCATTATGCTGATGCAGGGCGCAGGTGCTGCGCTGAGTCCTGCCATGACCGGAGCAATCGCCGCACGTTATTCTTACAGCGCTGCCTTTGCGGTTCTTGGGGCGATAGCCCTGGCGGCGCTGATTTTATGGTGGCGTACCGGTACTCCGCCTGCCACCCGTCTTGCCTGATCAGGCACAAAAAAGGCTGCCCATTGGGCAGCCTCGTCTGGCAAATCCGTTTGCGACCATCCGTTATTTATACAGTTCAGCGGTCATGTGAACACGGTTATTGGTGTTCGCTTCCGTAATTTTGTACTGCGCGCCCTGTTCCTGCGCCTGAGCGGCGATTTTCGATTCTGCGCCATCCAGTGTAGAGGAGATGACTGAAATACTTTCGGCAAAGCTGCCAAATGAGATCAGTGAAAGAGCTGCGAGCGCGGCAATTGAGAGTGCTTTTACATTTTTCATGGTCATATTCCTGAGTTGTGAATGAGGAGGATACTGGCCTCCGATGGGAATGATAGTAACTCAGGTAACTATATATATATTAACCATTAGTGCGGCAATTATGATCGTGATAGCTATTTATTTGAGGGTCGGCTAGCGCGTGGGCTGTTTCTGCAACTAAACTCCTGAACCAGCGATGTGCAGGATCGTCGCGATAGCGCGCATGCCAGCCCATTTCAACCGGAAAAGTGCCGAGATCAACCGGCGCGGGAACAATTCTGAGCCGCTGATCTCTGGAAAGATGTTGGCAGATCAGGCGAGGCAGGGTCGCGCAGTAGTCAGTGACCGCAATCATCTCCGGTACGGCCAGAAAATGTGTTACCGACACGGCAACCTGACGGCGCAGGCCGCGCTTTTCAAGTGCCTGATATAAACCCGCGCGCATACGACCAGGCGGCAGGACATTAACGTGTTTGAGCTGCTCATACTGTTCTGCGCTGAGGTTTTCACCCACCAGCGGATGATTTGCGCGTATCACACACGCCAGACCTTCATTCATCAGGTGCTGCACAACCAGATTATCAGGAGGCTCAACGATGCGCCCCAGCACCATGTCGGTGTTTCCTGAAATCACACCCGTTTCCGTTACGTCGTTGCCAAACGGCGTGAGGCGAAGCCTGATACCGGGCGCGCAGTCACGAAGACGCGCCACAATGGCAGGCATCATGATGAATTCAACATAGCTGTTAGGGGCGAGGGTAAACAACCGGGTTGCGTGCAGCGGATCAAAGTCCTGCTGACCAAGGATCATCTTATCAATGGATGACAGGGCAGTACCGACCACCTGGGCCAGCTGTTCTGCTTTCGGCGTCGGCCGCATACCGTAGCGCTCGCGGATAAACAGCGGATCGTTGAGCGTTTCCCGCAGCCGGTTTAAGGCATTTGAAAGTGCTGGCTGGGTAATACCAAGCCGTTCCGCTGCGCGGGTGACGCTGCGCTCTTCCATCATAACCAGCAAAACCGGCAGTAAATTAAGGTCGTATTTCATTTAGCTATAATGTTTTGTGAATAGCTTAAATTGAAGAAATAAATTTCATAAATATTTATATGCGCGCCATGATTAGTGGGTCAACGCAGAACAGGGCGGCTAAATCGCGGGTTCTGACTATCCTTAGACCTTAAACTGACTGACTGTTACAGGGAGCGGAAATGAAAATTTTAATGGTTTTGACCTCGCATGATGAGTTGGGCACCACCGGTAAGAAGACGGGTTTCTGGCTTGAAGAGCTTGCCGCACCTTACTATGCATTCCTGGATTCGGGCGCTGACATTACCCTGGCTTCACCGAAGGGTGGACAGCCGCCACTCGATCCAAAAAGTGATGAACCTGAATCTCAGACTGATGAGACACGCCGCTTCCATGCTGACTCTGCTGCTCAGGCCGCATTGGCCTCGACCGTAAGGCTTGATACGGTTAATCAGGAAACGTTTGATGCCGTGTTCTATCCCGGCGGCCATGGGCCGTTATGGGATCTGGCTAACGACAAACACTCCATTTCGCTGATTGAGCAAACCCTGCAGGCTGGTAAGCCGGTGGCGCTGGTTTGTCACGCGCCAGGTGTTCTGCGTGATGTGAAAAACGCCGAGGGCACACCGCTGGTGAAAGGTAAGAAAGTAACCGGGTTTACTAATAGTGAAGAGGAAGGCGTTGGCCTCACTGACGTCGTGCCTTTCCTGGTAGAAGATGTGTTGAAACAGAATGGCGGTCTTTACTCACGCGGTGATGACTGGCAATCCTACACTGTGCAGGACGGCTTGCTGATTACCGGACAGAACCCAGGTTCGTCGGCTGAGACTGCGAAAGTTTTACTCTCAAGTCTGGCGAGTTAAAGCGTCTGTAGTTAAGACGTTTCGCAAGGTGCCTCAGGGCGCCTTTTTTATTGCTGAAATCAAGGCACAGTGTAGATAGTTACCTGATGAATTATTCAGATCAAATAGATTAGGGCTAAATTTAAATTGATGCCAATAATTACAGTGCTGGATTTCTCTAATTAACGGTTAGCCGAGTAAGTATACTGAAAATATAAACATGTCTTTAAAAACAGTGTTGACATCGTTTATCAGATCCGTAAAGTAAATCACATCAGCGGCGTGAAGTTGCCCTGATACACCAAAAAAACCCGGGTGTTTAGCGTCAATAGTGTCGACAATTTGTTAATATAAGTTGCCGATGGTTCTGTTAAACGAAGTTGTTATTAATCGCAGATAAGTTAATAACGACGCTGTTAGATGGAGTCTGAGTAAATCTTCAATAAGTCAGTAGTATCGCGTCGCGATGATGTAAGGCCTCGTAGTTCTGAACGTTACTTTACGACAGGATACGATTGCGGTTTAAACGTCGTAATGAAAGTAAGGCAACGCATCATAGAATATATATCGCGATGGGGGTGTACAGATTTCTACGGGCCTGACCTGTTTTTGTCTCCTGAAAGACTATCAGGTGGTTGAAACTGCTAATAATAGTGACATTTCATTATGATGATCATTATTATCCACAGGATCTGTTCATAAATAGCAGTACCGAAGCAGTACCTATCAATTAAGTTAGTTAATGTTTAATGTTAAATCTGCAGTACCTTAAAAGCCCTGACTATTTTAGTCAGGGCTTTTATCATTTAAGCATTTCTTTCAGATTTTGAAGGGGTGCCATTATTGATCGTTATTTTCAAATCCTTTCCCATTAGTCACTCTTTGCCGCATTCACGCGTGCTATGATTCTCTTCAGTTTACCTATCCTCTTCATCGCTTCGTATCAAGGTTCCATGCTCTGCTAAGAGTATTCACAAGGTGTGTCTTTAGCATTGTCATCGGGAGTGACTGCGGGCATTTACCCTGCGCAAGACATTCAGAATTGAGACCAGCAATGAACATCACATCGATTCATAGCAAGACATATTAACTATATGCCAGTGCAGGTGCAGCCGTTCTCTAACGAATGCCGTCCAGCGCTGATCCGGAAAAACTACAGATCATTAACAAATTTAATGGCTATGTCAGTATTATTTAAGCCTTCGCTATCACAGGTCAGCTTAAGCAAAAGATTCCGAGCGCATTTTTTTATTGCTCAGCTCTACGAATTACACCCTTATAGGATTATCTTCTGAAACATTTGCATGTCCAGCACTGGTGCGGCCTGCCGTCCGTCTCTTAATAAATTTCTTAGAAATCAGATCAGTGACAGGTTTTGATAGGCTGTGCTTTATAAATGAATTATTACATTTAAGTGGGTGACCCGCTATTTTCAAACTCGCGCCCTCGCGCCAAGGGTGTTTATCTGAAAATTATTCTTTGGACTTTGCTCCTACACCGCGTTGTATCGCCAGTAAATGGAATGTACTCGCTTCTGCCCCCGGTTATGCTCATTAATTAATGTTTAAGAGACAACCTGTAACTACCCTATTCATCAGGGGCTGGTGGGCGGTCGTTGGGTGACCAACCAGAAAATGCACGCAGTGCAATTTAGCACGGCATCTACAAAGCTAACTGGTATAAACTACGGGCACCTGCGTCAGCCTGCTGTTTGAACTCAATCGCACCCTGCTTCACGGAACAATTTTCTTCCCGCAGTGGATTACCGGAGAAGGTCAGCATCCGAAAAAACCATCTGCTATCAGAATGACTTCATTGAAGATATGCTCCGCTTCCGCGACGATGGCCCGGATAACGATGAAGTCATTAATCAGGTACCTGGGCAGATCCCTGCTGACTATTTTGATGGTACGTAACTGATATCACGATCCGCCGCTATGGTAGGGTCGCTTCAGCCTGACGCGCCAGCGTGCGGGCCAGTATGGATGAGTAGAGTGGTTTTCCCCCCAGAAACTGCGCCAGCAGCGTAGCCCCCAGACAGGTAATAATCATCGGCAATATCAGCTGATAGTTATCCGTCATCTCCAGCACCAGTACGATCCCGGTGAGCGGTGCCCTTACCGAAGCGGCAAACAGTGCGCCCATCCCCGCAATCGCAAAGGTTCCCGCGTCCAGATGATAAAACGGGAACAGTTCCGTCATCGCTACTCCAAAAGCTGTCCCGAGCAGCGTTCCCAGTGCCAGCATCGGCGCAAAAATACCGCCCGGCGCACCTGAGCCAAAACAGAGCAGGGTAGTAACCAGCCTGACCATGAAGATGAGCAGCAGCAGGGTGAACGGAAACACGCCATGAACCGCCTGAGGAATCAGTTCTGATCCACCGCCTGCGCCAGGTGCGAACAGCAGCGCCAGAATACCGCAGCCGCCGCCGAGCAATGCACCCGCCAGCACCATGCGTGCCGTTTTGCCGGCATAAAAGCGGGCAAAGAAATCCTGCGTTATGAATATCAGGCGGTTAAATAGCACGCCAACCATGCCGATAATCATACCCAGCACCAGATACATCCACAGCGTCTGCACTGGCGCATCAGCCAGTTTACCAACGGAGATCACCGCCTGTTCGCCGTTGAAACAACGAAATACGATGCTCGCCATGATGACACCGGTAAACACCGCTTTAATCGAAATCAGGCTATAGCGAAACTGCGGACGCATCTCCTCAATGATGAACAGTATGCCCGCCAGCGGCGCGTTAAACGCGGCGGCCAGGCCCGCAGCCGCGCCCGTTGCCAGCAGCGTATGACGCGCTTCGTTGCTGCGCATCCCCAGAACATCAATCACCATGCGGCCAATGTTGCCGCCCAGCTGCACCGTCGGGCCTTCACGGCCCAGTACCATTCCGGCACCCAGCGTACCCATGCCGCCAAAAAATTTCACCGGAATCACCCGCCACCAGCGCACAGGTCTCAGCTCTTCCAGCGCCCCTTCAATTTCGGGAATGCCGGAACCACCCGCTTCGGGCGCAAAGCGTCTGACGAGAAAATAGCCGAGCATCGCCAGCAAGGCCGAAATGGCAAAAGCGGCGGCGTAAAGCATCCAGCCCTGAAACTGCGCGGGGATAAGCGTATCGGCGCGCCACTGCTGTATTGCTTCAACGGCCCGGGCAAACGCTACCCCCGCCAGACCGACCAGCGCGGCGCAAAACAGCATCGCCAGCGGCGTTTTGTCACGATAGAGCAGGGCGCGAAACATCTGGCTGCGCGCCGCGAGGGAACGGGGAACATAAACCGGCTGCGGTGATTCTTCATTCATTGAGGGGCATTCTTGTTCAAACAGACGAGCGTGCCAGTTTACTGAGTGATAAGGTGAAAACAAATGTCAGGATCAATTTCAGCCGGGAAAAGCGTTAATCGGTCTGCGACGGTGGACAAACCACTTGCGCCATGCGTTCGCGGTAGGCTGGGTTGTCCTGGTTTTTCAGCGCCTGAGCCGCGGCGGTCAGCGTGAGCTGATTCTGTTGCAGGTTCTGCTTGTCATTGAGAAATGTCTGGCGCAGTTTTTCATCGGAGAAGGCTGGCGGTAACTGGCACTTCTGGCGCAGATCGTCGGTTATCTGCTGCTGACGCAGTGTAAACTGCAGCGTTTCATACGGCCCGGCGGCCACAAGCATGGGGCATACTGACAGCAGCATAAACAGCGTATTGCGGATCACGTTCATGATGATCTCCTGACTGCTGAGGACAGGAAAGGCTCTTCGGCAGTTTCAGTTGAGTTTAATCGCATTGAGTGAATAGCCTGAGCAGCACCATCAACCGGATGCGGCAATGTCGACACGGTTGACGCAATAATCATAGCAATACTGGCGCGACAGGGAGCTGACATGCAGCCACATTCCACTGAAATTCTTACCGCTGACTGCTGTATCGTCGGCGGTGGCCCGGCCGGCTTAATGCTGGGTTATCTGTTCGCCCGCGCGGGCCTGCGCGTAGTCGTCATCGAAAAACATGCTGACTTTCTTCATGACTTTCGCGGAGACACCATCCACCCTTCGACGCTGGAAATAATGCATCAGCTCGGACTGCTGGAATCCTTCCTGACGCTGCCGCATCAGCGAGCCGAAAAGCTGGAGGCGGAAATTGCTGGACAAAGCATTACGATGGCCGACTTCTCACGTCTGCCGGTTCAGTGTCGTTTTATAGCTTTCATGCCGCAGTGGGATTTCCTGAACTATATGGCCGAGCAGAGTCTCTGCTATCCGGGCTTCAGCCTGCTGCAGTCGACTGCCTTCGAGTCGCTGATCGAAGAAAATGGCACGGTCACCGGCGTGACGGCCTCACGCGGCAATCAGCAGCTGCATATTCGCTGCAAACTGGTGGTCGGTGCGGACGGTCGCCATTCTCGCGTTCGCGACGCGGCCGGGCTGATCGGACAGGAATTTGGCGCCGCGCGCGATGTCATCTGGTTCCGCTTAAGTAAGCTGCCGCAGGATCCCGACCTGGGCATGGGGCATAAAGGTCCGAAACAGAACTTCATCGTTATTGATCGTGGCGACTACTGGCAGTGCGGTCTGACCATTCCGAAAGGGGAGTTTGAGGCGAAACAGGCCGCTGGTCTCGACGCGTTTAAAGCAGACGTGGCGGCAGTGTCGCCTTTTGAGGCGACGCGCATGTCGGAAATCGGGCGCTGGGAGGCGTTTAAGCTGCTGTCGATACGTATCGACCGGCTGGATAAGTGGGCGAGACCTGGCGTGCTCTGCATTGGTGATGCTGCGCATGCCATGTCGCCGATAGGCGGGGTTGGCGTCAATCTGGCAATTCAGGATGCGGTGGCGACGGCGAATCTCCTTACCGCCCCATTGAAACGGGGTGAACTGCAGCTACGCGATCTGGAAAAAGTGCAGAAGCGTCGTCAGTTTCCCACTGTCGCCACACAGTTTTTGCAGATTAAAATGAGCCGCAACAAAGCCAGAAGAAAACCTGCGGGCAGCAGTAAGGTTCCGGCTATTATCCAGCGCCTGCCGTTTCTGCGTTTTGTATTGGGTCGCCTTATCGGTCTTGGCTTCAGGATGGAAACACCGCAGGTTGCGCGCATGAAAGAAGCACGTTAAATGATTTCGACAGCGATCAGATATCGTGCGACACTGTTTCACTGTGAAAGTACTGTCAGATTGAGCCGCTATTTATCTGATAATTGGGCGCTAATTGAGCATTGTTAAGCTAAATTTATTTCGATTTTTGCGCCTGCAAAGGAGAGGTTTCAGTGCATAACGAGAAAAATGGCAGCGACGTAAAGCGTCTGAGTGCGATCAAGGCACTTTTATCGCCGGATGAAATCCGTGACAGAGTGCTGGAGAGATTCGTGAATCTCGCCAGTCAGGTGCTGGGTATTTCGGGCAGTTTCATTTCGATTATTGACAATCATAATCAATACATTAGAGCCTCACGGAACTTCGATCTTAAACAATCGACCCGCGATGAATCTCTCTGCCGCCACGTTATTGATGGTGAGGGGCATCTGGTAGTGGTAGACACCCTGTTGGATGAACGCTTTGTGACGCATCCCTTTGTGGAAGGCGACCCGCATATACGTTTTTATGCCGGTGTAGCGTTGCAAAACCTCGACGGCGCGATGCTGGGAACGCTCTGCATAACCGATACACAACCTCATAACTTTGCGGATGAGAAACTCGCTACACTGCGGTCACTGGCCACGCTGGTGACCTCTTTTCTGGATGCCTGGAACAATGCGGGTTTTGCCGACGTTATAACGCATTTGCCGAACCGGCCACGCCTGATTCGTGATCTGCAGCAATTGAATGTTACCGCGCCCCACAGCCGTTTTCGCCTGATTCTTATCGACTGCCTCGATATCATTCGCGCGTATGAACTTTCCCGCGCGGTCGGTATTGCACCGATGGAGAAATTGCTCAGACAGATGGCGCAGGATATCGCACAGCGGCTCAATCTGCCAAAGAACGAGACGCTTTACACATTTGCCCCTGGCCGTTTTGCCATTGTGCAGCCCTACTCAGGCCGTTATTCAGCGCATAATATAATTGATCTGTTTAAAGGTATGCGGGCCGATCTGGCGGAAAATATCACGCTGGATCTGGATGTCTTTACCGGCGAAACAGAGTTTGTACCGGGACAAATGGATGCCAACGAAACGGTACGTCAGGCCGTCAGCGCGCTACATGAAGCGATTGATGAGAACATTAGTGCGATGTCGTTTGATGAGAGTTACGACTCGCGGCGCACCGATGACTTTATGATCATGAACGATCTGGCTCAGGCGCTGAAGAAAGATGAAGAGCTGTATCTCGCCTGGCAGCCTAAAGTCTGTCTCAAAACCGGTAAAACGGTCGGGCTGGAGGCGCTGATACGCTGGAATCATCCTGAGCGAGGTGAGCTCTTCCCATCAGAGTTTATTCCGCTAGCGGGTAAAACCAACCTGATCTCCGATCTGACCAACTGGGTTATTGATCATGCGGTCGAGCAACTGGTGCGCTGGAATCGCGACTACGACCTGATTCCGGTCTCGATCAACGTCAGTGAACGCGACTTCGCCAGGCCTGATTTTGCCGACCAGCTGGTAGCGAAATTAGCGGCAGCACAGTTACCTAACTCGATTATGGGCATTGAGTGTCTGGAGAATGAACTGATCACCAAAAGCGATGTGGCGATTAAAGGGCTGGAAGCGCTGAAATCGCATGGCTTTGTGATCTCGCTGGATGATTTCGGCGTTGGCTACAGCAATATCAGCTACCTGCAGGATATCCCGCTGGATGTGATTAAAATCGACCGATCGTTGATCTCGCGCATGGGCGAGGACGACGCATCCAAAATCATCGTCAGATGCATCATCCGGATGCTAAAAGAGCTGAATTACACCGTGCTGGCCGAAGGTGTGGAAGCAGAAGCCACACTGGGACTGCTGAAAACCTACGGCTGCGATCAGATTCAGGGCTACTTCTTTTCGAAACCGCTGCCAGCCAGCGACATTGAACACTGGCTTTATCAGAAGTCACGCTAGTCAACCCGCCCGCATCACCAGCTGCGGGCGCGCTAATCACTCACTGCCGATGGCGTAACGCTCAACCGGAGTGATGTGCTTAATCAACTTGTTATCAAACAAAAACCGCTCATAAGCCAGATAGCGTGCGCGATCCAGTCTGGCCGGATCGGCGGCAAACAGCGGCAGCGTAGCCTGCCATGCCTGATGGTTTAGCGGTGTGTTCAGTTCCGGATGCGTCTGTGCAAACGCCTGCCAGCTCTCTTCAGGATGTGCCTGCAACTGTGCATTTCCCTTGTTTAGAGCCCGCAGAAACTTTTTAATTTTTTCTGAATGCGCCTCATCGCGGTTAGCAACGATAATCAGCTCGTCATAGGCCGGCACGCCATAATCCTCGACGTTAAGCACCACCGGATCTTTGCCAGCAAGCTTCATCTCCAGGGCTTCGATATTGCGATAGCCGCCAATCACCGCATCAACCTGTCCGGTCATCAGGGCGCTGGTGAGCTGAAAATTGACGTTAACCAGCTTTACCTGATCGGCCCTGATACCGTCATGGCTCAGCATCGTCGCCAGCGTTGCTTCTTCAATGCCGCTGACGGAATAGCCGATGCGTTTTCCTTTTAAGTCCGATGGCTTTCTCACCGTTTTGTCCAGCGTCATCAGCGTATTCAGCGGCGTATTAATCAGCGTGCCCACCCGCATCAACGGCAGTCCCTGGTCGGCGAAAAAATGCAGCTGCGGCTGATACGTTATCGCTAAGTCCGCCTGCTTAGCAGCCACCAGACGCGGCGGCAGCGCGGGGTCGGAAGGCGGCACAATGTTAACCTCCAGACCCTCTGCCGCAAACGCTCCGGTTTGCTGCGCCACCATAATGGGTGCATGGTCGGGATTGATATACCAGTCGAGCACCAGCGTCAGTTTCTCCATTGCCTGAGCCTGCGAGGCTAAGGTGGCGCTGAACAGCAGGACAAACAGGGGCGTTTTAGTCATAGGTTTTCTCATCCGTAGGGTCGTCAGTGTGGCTCGGGAGTCCAGGTAATCAGGCGGCGAAGCAGAAGGTCGATGAACAGCCAGAGGGTCAGTGTCATCAGCACCAGAATAAACAGGGCGGCGAAACAGAGGTCGCTCTGCATCCGGGCGTTGGCATTCAGCATCACGTAGCCCAGCCCTTCGGCCGATCCGACCCATTCACCAATGATGGCGCCAATGGGCGCGACAGCTGCTGCCATGCGTAAGCCTGAACCCAGGGCGGGCAGTGCGGCTAACAGCCGGACATGGCGCAGTTGCGCTGTGCATGAAGCGCCCATCGTGCGAGCCAGATCGAGATAGCCTGGCGTGACGCGACGCAGGCCATCAAAAAAGGCGGAGGTAACAGGGAAGAAGATCACCAGTACCGCCATCGCGACTTTGGCGCTCATGCCAAAGCCAAACCAGAGCACCAATAGCGGTGCCAGGGCAAATACCGGAATCGCCTGACTGGTGATCACCAGCGGCATCATCCAGCGCTGTAACCACGGCGAAAAGGTCATCCCGAGTGCCAGCACCACGCCGAGCAGCACGCCGAGCGCCATACCGCTGAGGATTTCAGTCAGGGTGATCAGGCTATGATGGCCGAGATAGCCAGCGTTGTCCCACAGTGCGATAGCAACCGCAGCAGGCGAGGGCAGCAGAAAGGCCGGAACGGAAGTGAGCGTGGCGAGCCACCACAGCGCAATCAATCCGGCCGGGAGCATGACTCCACGGCGAAGCGCGGCGAAACGTAGTTTCATCCGGACAGCCTGCTTAGCTGTTTCAGCAAGGTGGCCTGACTCTGAATTACACTCGTATCGTCTGCTTCCCGTGGTGGCTGGCCCTGGAGTGGCGGGCAGGTTTCAATGCCTGCGGAGCCCATTACCAGCAGGTGATGACCGAGGCGACAGGCTTCTGCGGCATCATGAGTGATCAGCAACACGGTATGCCCGGCCAGCACGTCTGCCGCCAGGGTCTGGATCTGCGTCCGGGTCAGCGCATCCAGTGCGGAGAAGGGCTCATCCATCAGCACAATCGGCTGACGGGTGTAGAGGGTACGCGCCAGCGCCACGCGCTGACGCATACCGCCCGAAAGTGTCGCAGGTCGCGCATGGGCACAGTGGCTCAGGCCCACCCGCGCCAGCAGGTGCTGCGCCAGGTCGCGATCGGCTTTCTCACCTTTCAGACGACTGGCGAGGCAGACATTCTGTTCCACCGTCAGCCACGGATAGAGCAAATCCTGCTGCCCCATCCAGGCTATGCGCCCGGCCAGCGGCAGACCATCGCTGCCGTTAATCTGTCCGGAAGTGGGTGGCGTCAGACCGGCAATCACCCGCATCAGACTGCTTTTACCCACGCCGCTGGCACCCAGCAAAGCGGTAAATGCACCGCCCGCGATTTCCAGATTAAGCTCGCTGAACAGTCGCTGCTGATCCAGCGTCAGGCAGAGCTGGCGAACGGAAATACCCGGCGGCACGGCATCGTTCAGAGGCTTCATGAGCTGACCCGCAGACAGCCAGCATAATTAAGCCCCATCTGCCAGAAGGCCGCTTCCAGCCGGGTTGCGGTAGTGAAAATTTCCGACAGTGAGTTAATACGCTGTTCACCGGCGCGCTGCTGAGCCAGCGTTTCAAACAGCAGGAGTGAAGAACCGACGCCTGCCAGATAGTTTTCATCGCCGTAATTCTCAATCCATGCGGCGTAAGGATTCCTCTCAATACGGGTCGCGGGGTCCTCCAGCAGCGTCAGGCCGATTTCCGCATAACCGGCGACGCACGGCATCAGTGCCGTCATCAGCTCCAGCGCATCTCCGGTGTGACCCACGTCCAGCACGTAGCGGGTATAGTTGATCGTTTCTGCTGCTTCAGGTTCGCTCACCACCGCCTCTTCGCTGATGCCCCATTGCTGGCAGTAAGCCAGATGAAGCGGCAATTCGCTGATAATGGCGTTCAGTGATGCCATCGCGCTGCGTAACGCACTAGGATCTGAGAGTTTGCTGATTAACAGCCCCCAGGCACGGGCGAAGTGCAGCAGAAACAGATAATCCTGGGTGAGATAGTGACGAAAAGCAGCGGGTGGCAGTGTGCCCTGACCGAGTT
Source organism: Pantoea sp. QMID4 (assembly GCF_030270445.1). NCBI lineage: Bacteria > Pseudomonadati > Pseudomonadota > Gammaproteobacteria > Enterobacterales > Erwiniaceae > Pantoea > Pantoea sp. QMID4. Next base: position 173,834 of record NZ_BSXL01000005.1, read on the forward strand.
GCTGCACAAAATTGTGCCTGACATAATCGTGCCATTGGGTGCCCGCCTGCTGGCGCAGACGACCATAAAAGCCGGTTTCGAAAAGCGGATGTGACATAGGATCTCCAGTAGCAGGGAGATCCGGGCATACGGTCTGGAACAGGGGATAATGCAGGAGATTGGGCAGATAATCTGCCGACCCGTCCCTTCGCTGGCATGACCCAGATCAGGTTCAAAGGGTTCGGCTTGCGCCATCTCAGCCCGTTAATGGACACCCCTCGGAGACACTCGTTATACGATAATTATTGCCGGAGCACAACGCATGCGTGAGCGTTCTGCTCTTACACTGCTGACGCAGAGCAAAGCGCTCAGATATCAGCTTTAAGTGACAATGTCACTCAAGGTCTGCCCCGTTACTGGCAATCACTTTCTTATACCACCAGAACGATTTCTTCCGCGTGCGCGCCAGTGTGCCGTTCCCCAGATCGTCGCGATCGACGTAGACAAAACCGTAGCGCTTGCTCATTTCACCGGTCGAGGCGGCAACCAGATCGATACAGCCCCAGCTGGTGTAGCCGATCACCGGGACACCATCCTCTATGGCATCGCCCAGGGCGCGGATATGCTCGCGCAGATAGCTGATGCGGTAGTCGTCATTGATCTCGCCATTCGCATCGATTTCATCGCGCGCGCCCAGGCCATTTTCCACCAGGAAAAGCGGCTTCTGATAGCGGTCGTACATCATATTCATGGTAATGCGTAAGCCGAGCGGATCGATGCCCCAGCCCCACTCGCTACGTGGCACATGGGGATTGGTCAGGGATTTCACCACATTGGCAGTGCTGCTGTTTTGTTCGTTCATCTCCGCCGAGGCGCAGCGAGAGGCGTAATAGCTGAACGAGACAAAATCGACGCTGTTTTTCAGAATATCGGCATCGCCGTCAGCGATCTCAAGCGTAACGCCTTTTTCACGGAACACGCGCGCGGCGTAAGCCGGATAGGCACCGCGTGCCTGTACATCAATAAAGAACAGGTTCTCACGATCTTTTTCCAGCGCTGCCCAGACATCCTCCGGTTTGCTGGACCACGGAAAGAAGTTGCCCCCTGCCAGCATGCAGCCGACCTGATTCGCCGGATTAACTTCATGCGCGATTCGCGTGACCAGCGCGCTAGCAACCAGTTCATGATGCGCCGCCTGATATTTTACCTGCTCCCTGTTTTCACCCGGTTCGAACACCAGACCCGCACCGGAAAATGGGCTGTGCAGCAGAATATTGATCTCGTTGAAGGTCAGCCAGTATTTCACCAGACCATCAAACGCCTCGAAACAGCTGCGAGCATAGCGGGCAAAGAAGTCGACCATTTTGCGATTGCGCCATGAGCCATATTCGGTCACCAGATGCATCGGCACATCGAAATGACAGAGCGTAACCAGTGGTTCGATATTATATTTCCGGCACTCCTCAAACACCGCGCGGTAAAAAGCGATGCCCTCCGGATTGGGCGTCAGTTCATCACCCTTTGGATAGAGGCGGCTCCAGGCAATTGACGTGCGAAACACGCTGAACCCCAGTTCCGCCATCAGCGCTATATCTTCCGGATAGCGGTGATAGAAATCGATGGCATCATGGCTGGGATAAAATTCATCATCCCGCAGGGTAAAGCGCTTTTCCAGACCCAGTTTGACCGCCAGGCGGTGCGGGCCATGCGGGATCATATCGACGGTGGTTAAGCCCTTTCCGCCCTCACGAAAACCGCCTTCACTCTGGTTGGCGGCTAACGCACCGCCCCATAAAAACCCTTGCGGGAACCTTGAATCAGACATGCAATCCTCTTTTCCGGGTCAGCGTGACCCTTTCCTTTAGTGGCTATTAATCGCGTTGGTGCGTTCAGTAACCGGCGCAGGTCGCGCAGCGGGACTGGATTCGGATTTCGTTTCAGTTTCCGCTTCGGGAATATCTTCAAATCCTAACAGCAGCGTCAGCACAAACGACAGCACCACCGACAACACCATGACCGCACCGACCCAGACGATACTCATGGGATTAGCCGGGTCGAAGAACTGTACGCTGGTGAAAAGGCCTGGTGAGGCCATCGAGTGGCTGGCCAGCCCGCCAATGCCCGCGACCGCGCCGCAGATAAAACCGCTGATCAGACAGGCGATCAGCGGCCGTTTCAGACGAACCGCCACCCCATACAGCGCCGGTTCAGAAATGCCGGCAATGATGGCAGACGCTGCTGCTGCCAGTGCTGTCTGCCGCAGTTCACGGTTTTTAGTGCGGAACGCCACTGCCAGCGACGACCCGCCCAGCGAAAGGTTGGCACCAATTTCAGACGGCATCACCATGCCTTCTTTGCCGGTTTCGGCAATGGTCTGGATGATGGTCGGCGTGAACACGCGATGCATCCCGGTCATCACCAGCAGTGGCCAGATGGCACCCATAATTGCGACGGAAAGCCAGCCAAGATAGCCATGGATGGTGTAGACCAGGGCCGAAATACCGCTGCCGATCCAGATGCCAATCGGACCAATCAGCACAATCGCGATGGGGGCAGCAATCAGCACAATCAGCATCGGTTTCAGGAAGTTTTTGGTGACGGCGGGTGTAATGCGATCCACGCCGCGCTCAATATGGGACAGGATCCAGGTCATCACCAGTGCGGGGATCACCGTGTAGGTGTATTTCACCGCGGTAACCGTAATGAAAGCAAACTCGACCGGCTGACCCTGCGCGGCTTTTGCCATCAGCTCGACAAAATTGGGGTGAACCAGCACACCGGCAATGGCGATTGCCAGCGACATATTGGATTTGAATTTTAGCGCCGCAGAGGCGGCCACCATGACCGGCAGGAAGAAGAATGCGCCGTCTCCAATCACGTTGAGTATCACCAGCGTTGACGAGCCTTTTTCAAACACGCCCGCCATATCCAGAATCATCGCCAGCAGCTTAACCATTGACCCGCCAATAATCGCCGGGATCAGCGGAGACATTGTGCCCACAAGCGCATCCAGAATGCCTGCGCCGATGCCTCGCAGGGTGATTTTTCGTTTTAACGGTTTAGTCGTTACCGCGCCGGTCGATCCCAGTGCCAGTACCGCCTGGTACGCCTGCGAAACGTTATTTCCGATGATCACCTGGCACTGTGTGTCGTTGTGAACCACGCCCATAACGCCCTTAATCGCTTTAAGGCGGGCACAGTCGGCCCGGATATCGTTTTTCACCACAAACCGCAGGCGGGTCATGCAGTGAGTTACGGCTTCGATATTGGTGAGGCCGCCTAGCGCATCGACAATGGCGCGAGACATCTCGACATAGTTCATGGGCATAATCGCTCTTCTCTGTAGGGTAAATCGGTTAACGTTTTTATGTTTTTATCGGCTGTTGTCAGGCAAATAGGAAACCGGTTTCACAAAATCATGAAGTGCTTTCAGTGGGCCGACAAGTGGGAAAATCAACCAGATTTCTTTTTTGTGAACTTCATCACTTCCGGCGGGCCGGGTATCTGTGCCAGCGGGCAGGGTAAATATTTCCAACACTAAGAGGCTCAGGTAGACTGCAGAGCGACGCAGCAAAGGAGCTTCACCATGGCAACGATTCAGGAAGTGGCAAAGAGGGCGGGCGTCTCAAAAGCGACGGTGTCACGTGTATTGTCCGGCAATGGCTATGTCGGTCAGGAGAAGCGCGAGAGGGTGCTGAAGGCGATTGCTGAAACCGGCTACCGACCCAATCTGCTGGCGCGCAACCTGGCGACTAAAACGTCTCAGACTATCGGACTGGTGATCACTAATACGCTCTACAGCGGCAGCTACTTCACTGAGTTGATGGCGCACTCCGCGCGTATCATGGAGCAGCAGGGCCGCCAGCTGATTCTTGCGGACGGCAAACACACCGCTGAGCAGGAAGAAGCGGCGATTCAGTTTTTGCTCGACCTGCGCTGTGACGGCATCATTATCTACCCGCGCTTTCTGAGTATCGACGCGCTGGATGCGATTATCTCCCGACATAAACAGCCGATACTGGTCATCAACCGACGGCTGCGCGTCAACCAGAGCTACTGCATTTACAGCGATCAGCACGCCAGCAGCACTACAGCGGTAACCCATCTGCTGAATCAGGGGCATCGCGACATCGCCTTTATTACCGGTTCTCTGGATTCCCCGACCGGCGTTGAACGTCTGTCAGGCTATCATGCTGCGCTTGCCGCTAAGGGGCTGGAAGCGGACGACCGCCGCGTTGTGGCGGGTAAATGGACGGCACAGAGCGGTATGGCCGCCGTGAGCACGTTGCTGGAACGCAACGCCTCATTCACGGCGCTGGTGGCGAGTAATGATGAAATGGCGATTGGTGCCATCAAGCGGCTGACCGAATACGGCATCGCGGTGCCCGATCAGGTATCGGTTATAGGCTTCGATGATATCCCGCTGGCACCCTATATCACGCCGTCGTTATCCAGTATGAAGCTGCCGGTGACGGAGATGATCGATGAGACGATTAACCGCTTGCTGACCATGCTGGATGGCGGTGACTGGTACAGTCAGGCGCCTTTCACGGCCAGCCTGATGCTGCGCGATTCCGTTACAAAAGGCCCCTGGTCTGCTTAATTTGCCGCAATCTGAATCACCTCAATGGCCTGTTCCCTGAGCTGCGTGACGGTTCCCGCATCCAGCGTTTCATCGGTAATCACATGACCGATCTGGTAACCGGATGAGAGCGGATAAGGGTGAATCTGCCCGAATTTAGAGGCATCGGTCAGGGCATAGCTTTCAGCACCTTTCGCCAGCACCGCATCCACCACATCACAGCGCAGCATATTGCGGCCGGTGAAGCCGGTCTCCGGGTGCCAGCCATCCACACCCACAAACGCTCTGTGAAAATGAACCTGCTGAATGGAGTAACGCGTCAACGGGCCGACCACCGACTCACTGCTTTTCTGCAGCAATCCACCCAGCACAATCACTTCACAGGTGGCGTCCCGCAGAAGCTGGGCAATATAGTGATTGACGGTGATCAGCGTCAGATCGGCACGGTCAGACAGCGCACGCGCCAGTAGTGCATTGGTACTGCCCCCTTCGATGAACACCGATTCACCCGTTTGCACCAGGCTGGCGGCGTGTTGCGCCAGCGCCTGCTTGGTGGAATAGCGGGTGTTCATACGGGTGCCGACATTGTCACTGTCCAGCGCCAGCGCGGAGCCATGCACCCGGCGCAGCAGCCGGTCGCGTTCCAGCAGCGTGAGATCCTGACGCACCGTCACTTCAGAAACACCGGTCAGCTGCGCCAGTTCACTGACCGTTACGCTGCCCCGGTTATTAACTATTTGAATAATATGATGATGTCGCGGATTCATAATTGGGTTTCGCCAGGAATAAAACGTGCAGTGTATCGGGGAATCCCCCGCACCGATGCACAACGCGGGGTCAGAGTCAGGCTAAATCCAGTGAACGACGTCCGTTAAGATTAAGATCTTCCGGCTTAAAACGCTGATCCCACCCGGCTTCATAATCTTCCGGCGGAAAATCGCCTGGTGAACGTCCCTGCTCCAGCGCCTGCGCAACCTGGCGGGCGTAGACGCGGTTTTTATCACACATCGGCGCAGCGGGGATATACATGACGTTGCCCCAGCCCTGCTGATCGTCCACCGATGCAACGGAATGGATCACATCACAGTGCCACCACACTGAATCGCCCGCCTCCAGAGCGGGGATTGAACAGAGTCCGGCGATCAGGTGCGGATGCCACTGCTCATTGACAGGCAACACCCGACCCGGCGCGACACCACAGAGTTCATCTTCAGGCACATCGGAAAGCAGCGGGCGCAGCAGAATATATGCCATCGCCTGCGGCACCGGCACCACATGCAGCAACCCCTGGCCAGGGATCATATCGGAGAGTGCGGTCCAGCCCTGAAATGTGCGGAACACTGAACACTTAGTCGTGCCAGGCAGATCATACTCGTTGACTTCGGTACGATGTGCTGCATCCCAGGGATCGTAAGCGGCAAAGTCGCCGTGAAACAGCTTGCTGAAAACCTGCTGATAAGCGGGCAATAACCAGCGTTCAAGCGCGCCGGAATCAGTATGGGCACCTAATCCTTTCGACGTGGTGCCGGGCAAACGGCGACGAATGCGATCGGGATAGATCGTGCTGACATCGGGATCAAACCATTGTCTGCCCTGAGAGTTGAACGCCCATAACCGGTTCAGAAAAGACTGTGCATCAGCCATCGCCGCACTCTGCCGCGCTTCCATCTGCGCTTGCGACCAGTAAATAGGGTAGATTTCGGGGCGTGAGGCCGCGAGCGTGCCAAAGAAATCATCACCGGGACCGCGGTATTGCTCATCAAAACGGTTGTGATCCAGGTAATCGAGCATCGACTTATCCCACGCCAGCGCCTTATCACGTGCGAAGTGCTGCTTAATCACTACACAGCCACGACGTTTAATAAGCGATCGGGTTTCATTTGAAACTTTGCCTTGTATTATGTTCTGCATCGGCACGACCGGCCAGGCACTGCCGGTTCGCGCTTCGTCCGCTTTTGCCTCCGCAATCGTGGCAGCAATGTTGTCGCACACCTGACGAAAAAGGGCATTCACGTCGCCAATTTGCTGGCGTAGTTGCTGTTTCATTTCGCGGATAGCGCTTTTAACGTCACCAGGCAAAGGTGTCGCTCGGGATTCATCAGGCATAGCACACTCCTCAACGTTCGGGTTGAATTACGAATGCAATTTAAATAACCTTCACTCGTAAATTCGACTGAGGCTAACATTCTTTTAACGATAAAAAACGTGCGTTGTAACACAACTTCTTAACCGGAACGCTCTGAAAGCCGTTAGCAAAGTCACTATTTGCATTCTCATTAATCCACACAGCGAGTAAGCTTTATAAATGAAATCAATCAGCCGGCAGGACAGAACGGCGAACGTATAGGGGCAGGCGAGATGGCGGTTAAGATGATTGCGGTGGATATGGACGGCACCTTTCTGGACGATAATAAGCAGTACAACGTTCAGCGGTTTTCACGTCAGTATGCACTGCTGAAGCAGAAGGGCATTCATTTTGTGGTGGCCAGTGGTAATCAGTATTACCAGCTGCAGCGCTATTTTCCCGACCTCAAAGATGAGATCGCTTTTGTGGCAGAAAATGGCGCCTGGGTATCTGACTGCAATGAAGAGATTTTCTGCGGTGAATTAGCGCAGGAGAAGGTGCATAAGATCCTCGATATTCTGGCGCATGAACCGGATATCGCGGTGGTGGTGTGCGGACGGAAGGGTGCCTATATGCATTCTTCTGCCTCTGATGAGGTGATGGACCAGCTGGCAAACCACTATCACCGTCTGGAAAAGCGCGATGATCTGTATGCCATTAATGACACTATCTTCAAGTTCTCGCTTAAGCTGGCACATGAAGGGGTGGAAGCACTACTGCAACGCCTGCACGCCCGTCTGGGCGAGCTGGAAAACATCATGCATCCGGTTTCCAGCGGCTTTGGCTTTATTGACCTTATCATTCCCGGCTGCCATAAAGCCCACGGCATCGCGCTGTTGCAGAAAAAATGGGGCATCAGTGATTGTGAAGTGCTGGCGATTGGCGACAGCGCGAATGATATCGAGATGCTGCGCCAGGCCTGCTTTAGTTTCTCAATGGCCAATGCGGCCGACGTTGTCGCCGCGGTGGCGCGCTACCAGACGCAGAGCAACAATGACGAGGGCGCGCTGAATGTGATTGCGCGCGTGCTGGCGCGCGAATTCCCGTTCGATTAAGACACTGTAACCTCGTTAACGGGCGGCGCTTTATTCGCCACTGTCCTGATGGCTGCGTGCATGATTTTCCATTTCATCCAGCGCAGCCTGATTCTCCAGCCCCCATTGATACATCTGCTCGATCGGCTGTGCGAAGGTATGGCCCAGCGCCGTGAGGCTGTATTCCACCTTTGGCGGCACAACCTGCCACACATGACGTGACACGAGTCCGCGTTGTTCCAGTTCACGCAGCGTCTGGATCAGCATCTTCTTCGAAATGCCCTGCAGGCTGCGCTCCAGTTCGCCCGTGCGTGCCCGATTTTCCGGCCAGTGATAGAGCGCATGTAGCACCATTGTGCTCCACTTCACCGAAAACAGTTCCAGCAGACGGCGCGGTGGTGAGTCCGCATAAAAGCACAGTTTACCGTCAACCCAGACCGGCATAATGACCTTCCTGTTTAATAGTAACCAAAAGGTAACTACTACCAAAAGTGGTTCCGTGTGTCTATAGTGTGCCGCTTTCTTTACGACCATCAGGTAAGAAGAGGCAACAGATGAAAATTAACGCGCTGGTAGCAACTCAGGCAGATCAACCGCTCAAGGCGGGTGAGATTGAGTTACGCGATCTGCAGGCTGATGATGTAAAAATTGAGATTCTCTACTGCGGCGTCTGCCACTCTGACCTGCATATGGCGCGCAATGAATGGAGTGTCAGCCGTTATCCGCTGGTGCCCGGTCACGAGATTGTTGGTCGCGTGCTTGCAACAGGTGACAACGTCACTAGATTCTCTGTTGGAGAGACGGTTGGCGTTGGCGTGATGGTCGATTCCTGCCGTGAGTGTCACTTCTGTCAGCAGCATGAAGAGCAGTACTGTGAGGCGGGTTTCACGCCGACCTATAACGGCACCGATAAATATTCAGGTAATACGACGTTTGGCGGCTATGCGCAGCATGTTATCGCCGACCAGCATTTTGTGGTCACGGTGCCGGTTAATCTGGCGCTGAACGCGGTGGCTCCACTGCTGTGCGCTGGCGTGACCGTCTGGTCACCCTTGCAGCACTTCAACATCAAAGCAGGCGATCGTGTGGGTGTGGTCGGTCTGGGCGGCCTGGGTCATATGGCGGTTAAGCTGGCCAGTGCGCTGGGTGCGGAGGTAACTCTATTTACGACCTCTCCGGCGAAAGGGGCTGATGCGCGTCGGCTGGGTGCTGAACATGTGGTGGTCTCGCGAGACGCAGCCCAGATGGCCGGGTGTCAGGCGTCGCTGGATATTATCCTGGACTGTGTTGCGGCACCTCACGACCTCGATCCTTATCTCAGCACGCTGAAAACCAACGGTCAGCTGGTGCTGGTGGGGATCCCCGATCAACCGCATCCGTCACCGAATGTCACGCCAATGGTGTTCCGCCGCCTGAGTATCTCGGGCACCTCAATTGGCAGCATTCAGGAGACGCAGCAGATGCTCGACTTCTGTGGTGAGCACAATATCACGGCTGACGTAGAGATGATTACCGGTGAAGAGGTGGAAACTGCCTTTGAACGCATGCTGATCAGTGATGTGAAATATCGTTTCGTCATCGATATGCAGAAAACCCGCTGGTAATACGCCTGGCCCGCGGTGAAAGCGGGCCTTCAGGTAGCGTTCAGTAAGTTGCAGTGCAAAAGGCAGAGACTGTTTATAGTTACAACATACTAATTGCTGTGAATTTGCTGTTCCATTTATCTCTGTGCAGCAAAAGCTATTAAGCAAAAGCGTCTTTTAGCAGCCAAAATATACCCGACTCACTGGCCGGGTATCTGCTTTAACGTCAGTGAAGGTCGTTAATTTTGCTCTTTATCCGCGTTACTCTTTTCGGGTTCATCTTTTTCAACAGCATGAATAAAAGGTTTAAGCAGCTGTATATCCAGAATGACATAAACCATGGTGCTGATGAAAAGCGAGATGACACTGCCAAACACGCCGCTGGTGGTAAACGTCAGATAGTTATAAATCACCAGCCAGGTCACACAGATAAACAGTGCGAGCGAAATTGAAAGATTGGGCACAGAGTAATTGCTGGTGCCACCGCCCTGAGTATGGGTGGCTTTAAACAGGTTACCGATGGCGTACTTCTCCAGCACCAGAATACTCTTTTCCCAGTTATGCTGCTTACGCGCGCTGGCACGGGTCAGGAAGAGATAAAGAATGGAGGTGAAGAAACCCGAGAAGGCGATGAGCACCGGAATCGCTTCCAGCGCATACTTGATACTCTTATGCGCCGCGCCCGTGGCGCTAAGATCCAGCGTCAGCGAGGCTCCCAGCGCAGCATATAAAAAGAGAAACAGCAGCAGAAAAGTCAGGCTGCGCTTCCAGTCGCTGTCTGCCTCTGCACTTTTCTGCTGAATGGCCAGTTGAAGCGATTGCTGAATGTGTTGTGCCTGGAGTGAGTCAGTATCGAAGGTGTCGCAGGGTGCAGCAAAGAAGTTGTGCATAAACAGCTCATCTTCTTTGTGAATAGTGATTTTCATCAGAAACCTGTGTGCGGAAAATTTTCTCTATTCTAATCAGCACGGGATGAATTAACAGTAACTTCGCCAGTAAACCCGCAGCCCCATGCTGACTTAGCGGGATAGCAGACCCGAAAGAGAGCTGAAAAGCGAATCCGTTGCAAAATTCTGCGCAGCGTTACCCTCATCGTGACGCAACTGCTGATAGCGTAAAAGCGCCGCATCAGTGTTATCGGCATTGATAACGTCCCACACCACTTTATAGCCTTCAGCTGCTAATAGATCCTGCTGATCCTGGCTTACATGATTCACGGCCCTGACTGTCTGGTCCTTTTGAAACACACGATAATCTGGCATGTTTATTTCTCCGCAGGGTTGTCCAGTGCTTTAAACTGCTTGATCGCTTCATTGATATTATTCGTTTCAACGGTCGCGATACAGCGATCGCCGTTAAAAACTTCATAGCGGGCATTATGCAGCTGAAATAATAAATCCCGCCCACGAAAGTGTATACGTTTCTGCTTAACGCCAATCCCATGCCGCCTTAATAGCGCCTGTGACAGGCGATCGGTCTCATTAATCATTCCTTCAGCTCCTCGGCAGTGCGTGGTCACTACCAGTAAACCTGATGAACATTAGTTTTATATTAAGAGATAACCTTATTTTTAACAGGGCCAAAGCGCGCCTTTCAGAGAAATTACCTGATAGCAGGAACGTGGGGAAACATAAGCCTGCAGAAAGGCTGCCATTCGCTGCGTTAATAGGCCCTGAATGCGGTACACTTGACCGGACAACCTGCCACAGGACACGCCGCTATGAGCGATAAGAAGATGATTTCCATTGATCAGTTCAATGCTGATGAACGTCTGGCCGTCGAGCAAACTTATAAAGGGCTGGCTGAAAAGTACCGTCAGCGAACCGGTAAAGAGCCGGATAGTAAAAAAGAGAAAGAATTTAACAGTGAAGCACGGCAGATGGTGATGGCCAGTAAGCTGGAGAAAGAGAGGGCGAAGGCAGAAAAGGAGAAGAAAAAACCGCTGCGTAAAAAGAAACCTGAGTCACTTACCGCCACTGAAGTCAGTGATTTCAACTGGTCGGCCTCAATTGTCAAAGGCCGCCGATAGTCTCCGTGTGCGCGCTGTCATGGCGCGCACATACTCTTTTCCGACCAGCATCGGTTGCCTAAGTTGCATATGTCGCGGAGTAAAAACACTAGTTATGCTATAAGAATATTCTGCAAATAATTAACCCTGTTTCATCATTTGCCGATAAACTGCCGTAACCTGTCGCTGCTTCAGTCCGCCTATGAATTATTACACTCCTGACGATGTTCAACTGAAGCGCCGATCTACGCGATTTGTGCGACGAATGTTCATGATGCGCCAGCTCGGCACCTTTCTCTGTTTTCTGCCCATTCTGTCGGTTCTGATGGAGATGGGAAAAAGCGCAGCACTTTGTGCTCTTCTCTTTACCAATGCATTTATCTGGCCTTATGCCGCCTATCGAATGGCATTGCTGTCGCGCGATCCGACCGGTTCTGAGCGTAAGAATCTGACACTGGATGCCGCTCTTGGCGGCGTCTGGGTTGCTGCGATGGCACTGAGTCCGCTGCCTTCAATTATTATCATGGCAGTGCTGATCTCCGATCGCTACTCGGCAGGCGGCTGGATTCAGCTGAAGTCCGCGCTGCTGGCCTTTCTGTTTGCCTTTGTGCTGGTCTGGTCAGCGGAAAAGGCACCCCTGGTGCTGACGTTCAGTACCCGGACCGTCTGGCTGACACTGCCGCTGGCCAGCCTGTATCTGCTGGCACTCAGTGTGGTGTCACACAATCTGACGCTGAGTCTGCGCCAGAAGAACCGCGAGCTGGAACGCATTGCGCTGATGGACCCCAGTCTTAAAATCCCTAATCGCCGGCTGTTTGAGCGCCGGCTGGAAAGTGAGTTTTTGCGCACGCAGCGAGGCGAGGGCAAAGCCTGGTTAATGCTGCTGGATGTCGACCACTTCAAACAGGTTAACGATACCTATGGACATGAAGCGGGTGACTTTTTGCTGGCAGAGATTTCGGCACTGCTGCGTAACAGCGTCGGCCTGAAAGATGTGCCTGCCCGATTTGGCGGCGATGAGTTGTGTGTGATCGTACGGGATGCGGATGAAACCAGCATCCTGCTGCTGGCAGAGAAAACCAGGCAGGGAATTGCCCTGTTGCGGCTGCCAGCGTCATCCACCTATCAGTGTTCGGTGAGTATTGGGATTGCGGCAGCACGTGATGCAGCATCGATTCATGAGTGGCTGAGAGGTGCTGATGAGGCGCTTTATCAGGTGAAACGTGCAGGCCGCAACAATGTGCAGATATGGCATTCAGACTCGCTGAACACACTCAGTGCAATCAGGAGCAAATGAAGAAGGCAGCCTGAGATCGCGTCTCAGGCTGAGTAATTAAATCGCCGGGTAGTCGCCAGTGCCTTCAGGCCACGGCGTCAGCAGATCGAAACCCTCTTCAGTAACGGCGACAGTATGTTCCCACTGCGCCGAGAGTGAGCGATCTTTGGTCACGACTGTCCAGCCATCTGACAGCACGCTGGTCCCGGCTTTACCGGCATTAATCATTGGTTCGATAGTGAAGATCATACCGGCCTTCAGGGGCATTCCTTCACCCGGGGTGCCGTAATGCAGCACCTGCGGATCGGTGTGATAAATCTCCCCCACACCGTGCCCGCAATACTCCCGTACTACAGAAAAACCGGCAGCTTCTGCAACACGCTGGATTGCCGCGCCCACATCGCCCAGCGTCGCGCCAGGACGGACGGTTTTGATCCCCGCAACCATCGATTGATAGGTGATCTCAACCAGACGCTTTGCACGGACTGACGGCGTGCCGACAAAGTACATCCGGCTGGTATCGCCATACCAGCCATCTTTGATGACCGCCACATCGATATTAACGATATCGCCATCCTTAAGCTTTTTGCTGGCTGGTATACCGTGGCACACCACGTGATTGACCGACGTGCAGGTTGTGCGGGTATAGCCGTGATAGCCGATGTTCGCGGGCGTTACTTTGAGTTCATTCACAATGAAGTCGTGACAGATATCATCCAGCTCTTCGGTGGTAATGCCGGGGCGAACGTGCGGTGTAATCATCGCCAGTACCTGCGCCGCAGCCTGTCCGGCTGCGCGCGCCATCTCAATCTCCGCGGCGGTATGAATTTTAACGGTGTTCATGACACGTTTCCTTGTGTGGTGAGGCTCTCTTTATGGAGCATATTGCGGATATCAGCGCTGCCGTCCAGTTCAAGCCGGATCAGCATCTGCGCCAGTTGGTGTTGGGTCTGCTGCGGATAGAGTTCAGCCAGCATGCCGAGTTTTAGCCAGTGTTCAGCCTGTGCATTAATCGAGCGGCTCATCGCCTGACTGGCGATGCGCAGATTTTCATGCATCAGGTCGGAGATTTTTACGATACCCATATGAGCCTTATATGAAACGTATATATTTCGTATAGAGTAACGTCTGCGGGCCGATTTGCAAAGCGACGAAATGTTTTGCCTGCCTGAATCGGCTCAGGATTCACTCAATGTCTCCGCCAGCAGGGATGCCTTAACTGAAAACAGGGAAAGTCATTCATTACCGAAGAGATTATTTAGCGGGTATAAGTGCTGTAAAAAAATGCTCATAAGTGGCCTCATCAGATCCAGCATCCGCCTTTTATAACATTGCTGGGTTTACCTGCTCATTTGAAGTCAGCGTTACAATCCAAATCCGTAGAGGACACTGCTCAACGTGTGGTCATCCGTGCGCTGGCCTGACGCCTGACAATAAATACAAGCCACCTTCATATATTTTCGGACATCCTTCTTTTCGTTTTGCTGACATACATTTTATTGCTGATTAATTAAACTGCACGCTGAGAATGAACGTTCATTACAGGATTTTTATGAGAAAATTTCAGCGCAGTATCATCGCCGGACTTGTGATGATTGTGGCGGCCTGCGATCAAAACAGTCAGCAACCAGATGGAAATATGACAACAGAGGTCGGTGTGAAAACCTTGCAAACCGAATCTGTGACGCTGGATAGTCAGCTGGCCGGACGCGTAACGGGCAGTATGACGTCAGATGTCAGGCCCCAGGTAGAGGGCATCATCCAGAAACGTCTGTTTGCAGAAGGTGATGAAGTTAAAGCCGGGCAGATCCTTTACCAGATCGATCCCGCCAGCTATCAGGCCAGTTACGATCAGGCTCTGGCACAGCTGAAAAATGCTCAGGCGCTAGTGAAAAGCAGTAAATTAAAAGCCGAACGCTATGCTGCGCTGGTTAAAGAGAATGGCGTGTCACGGCAGGATGCTGATGATGCCCAGGCAACGTATCAGCAGAACGTCGCCTCTGTTGACCAGTACCGTGCTGCCGTGGAAAGTGCCCGTATTAATCTGAATTACACCCAAATCAAAGCGCCGATCAGTGGTCGTATTGGGATCTCATCGGTAACGCCTGGTGCACTGGTCACCGCTAGCCAGACTTCTGCACTGGCAACGATACGCGCGCTCGATCCCATCTACGTCGATCTCACACAATCCAGTGTGCAACTGCTGAAACTGAAGCGCCAGCAAGCGTCGCTGAAGCAGAGCGCCAATGCCGTCCCCGTGACGGTGAATCTGGAAGATGGTACGGCCTATGAGCATCCCGGAAAGCTGGAGCTGACCGAAGTCTCAGTAGATGAAGCCACGGGCACAGTAACGCTGCGCGCGATCTTCCCGAATCCGCAACATGAACTTCTGCCTGGCATGTATGTTCGTGCCAGCGTCACCAATGGTGTACAGAGCAATGCGATTCTGGCGCCGCAGCAAGGAATTACCCGGGATGTAAAAGGCAACGCCACTGCGCTGGTGGTAGATAACGAGAGCAAAGTAGAAAACCGGGACGTCGTAGCCGACCGCGTGATTGGCAATAAATGGCTGATTACCTCGGGACTGAACCGCGGTGACAAGCTGATTGTGGAAGGCACCGCTAAAGTTCAGCCGGGCATGCGCGTCAAGGCTGTCGAAGTGACGCCAGACGCTAAAGCCGCAACCGGCGAGGGCAAATGATATGCTGGCTCAGTTCTTTATTCGTCGTCCGGTTTTCGCCTGGGTAATCGCCCTGTGCATCATGATGTTCGGCATCCTGAGCATTAACAGCCTGCCGGTGGCGCAATATCCGGATGTGGCACCGCCACAAATCAGTATTCAGGCAACCTATACCGGTGCTTCTGCTGAAACGCTGGAGAGCAGCGTGACTCAGGTCATTGAGCAGCAGCTTACCGGGCTGGATGGGTTGCTCTATTTCGATGCCACCAGCACTGCTTCCACCGGCCAGGTCAAAATCAACGTCACTTTCCAGCAGGGAACCGACCCGGATATTGCGCAGGTTCAGGTGCAGAACAAGGTTCAGCAGGCCGAGAGCCGCCTGCCGACTGCAGTCACGTCACAGGGTGTGACCGTGCAGAAAGCGCAGAGTGACTTTCTGCTCATCCTGGCGCTGTACGATAAAACTAATAAAAGCAGCTCATCAGATGTCGCCGACTATATGGTGAGTAACATGGAAGACAGTCTGGCGCGTGTGCCGGGAGTAGGCAGCGTTCAGGTATTCGGTGCTGAATATGCGATGCGTATCTGGCTCGATCCCGTCAGGCTGACTTCCTTTTCTCTGATGCCTTCCGACGTCACAACGGCACTTGAGAGTCAGAACACTCAGGTCTCCTCGGGACAGTTAGGGGCACAACCCGCCAGTAAAGAGCAACAGCTGGTGGCGACGGTCCGCTCACGTTCGCGACTGCAAACCCCTGAGCAGTTTCGCAATATCGTACTGAAAAGCCAGGCGGACGGATCAGTGGTACGACTGAGTGATGTCGCACGCGTAGAAATGGGTAATGAAGATTACAGCTCTGACGTTCTGGCGAACGGGCATCCTGCCTCCGGTATAGCCGTGCAACTGGCGTCAGGTGCCAATGCACTCTCAACCGCCGAGCAGGTGAAAGCGAAAATTAATGAGTTTCGCAGCACTATGCCTGCGGGCTATGAAATTGCTTATCCGCTCGACAGCACCGATTTCGTTAAAATCTCCATTGAAGAAGTGGTGAAAACGCTCATCGAAGCGGTGATTTTAGTGGTCATCGTGATGTTTGTTTTCCTGCAAAACATCCGTACTACGCTCATCCCGGCGATTGCTGTTCCGGTCGTGCTGCTGGGCACGTTTGGCGTGTTGTCCCTCTTTGGCTACTCGATTAATACCCTCACCATGTTCGGGATGGTGCTTGCTATCGGCTTACTGGTTGATGACGCAATCGTCGTGGTTGAAAACGTCGAACGTGTGATGCGTGAGGAGGGCTTACCCCCGCGTCAGGCGACGGAAAAATCGATGAAGGAGATTACCGGTGCGTTAATTGGTATCGCGATGGTGCTCTCAGCCGTGTTTCTGCCGATGACCTTTTTCAGCGGTTCGACGGGTGTGATCTATCGTCAGTTTTCAATCACCATTGTTTCATCGATGGTGCTGTCGGTAATTGTGGCGCTGACGCTGACGCCCGCACTCTGTGCCACCCTGCTCAAGCCGCATAATCATGAAAGCGGCAGCACAGGCTTCTTCGGCTGGTTTAATCGCAGCTATGAAAAAGTCCAGGCACGCTATCAGAATGGTGTTGGTCATGTTGTGCACAGTTCGGTTCGTTATCTGCTTCTGTATGGCGTGCTGTTGATCGGCTGTGCGGTGCTTTATATGCGCCTGCCCACGGGCTTCCTGCCGACTGAAGACCAGGGTTACATCATGGTGCAGTATCAGCTTGCTCCTGGCGCCACGGAAAACCGGACAAGTAACGTGCGTCGTAAGGTTCAGCACTACTTTGCTACCCAGGAGAAGGATAACGTCAACGTCAGCATGCTGGTCAACGGCTTCAGTTTCGCGGGCAACGGTCAGAACGCCGGTATTGGCTTTATCGCGCTGAAGAACTGGAGTGAACGGGAAGGCAGCGAAAACAGTGCTGATGCTATTGCAGGCCGCGCGATGAAGGCGCTGTCGGGCATCCGCGATGCGCAAATTTTTGTACTCACGCCCCCGCCGGTTTCCGGGCTGGGTCAGTCGAATGGCTTTACCTTCGAACTGCAGGCGCGTGGGGCGACCAGTCGCGACGAACTGCTTAAAATGCGCGATCAGCTGATTGCCGAGGCCAATAAGGATTCCGACCTCAGTGCCGTCCGCGCCAACTCACTGCCGAGCCTGCCGCAGCTGGACGTCGACATTGATGACGCCAAAGCCCAGTCGCTGGGTCTGACGATCAGTGATATTAACAGCACCTTAAGTGCGGCGATTGGGGGGAGCTACGTTAATGACTTCACCGACCGTGGTCGTGTGAAAAAAGTCTACATACAGGGGGAACAGCAGTTCCGCAGCAAGCCGGAAGATATTGATCAGTGGTATGTGCGCGGCACAGACAGCAGCAGTAACACCACGATGGTGCCGTTCTCATCTTTTGCCTCGATGAAGTGGGCGTATGGCCCCGATGTCCTGTCACGTTATAACGGCCTGGCATCTTATGAAATTCAGGGTTCGCCAGCCTCCGGCAAAAGTTCAGGGGATGCGATCACCGCGATGGAAAAGCTGGTGGCGAAGTTACCCGCTGGAAACACCTTTGCATGGAGTGGCCTCTCGTATCAGGAAAAACTCTCTGGCAATCAGGCAATGTCGCTCTATGGCATCTCACTGATTGTGGTGTTCCTGTGCCTTGCTGCTCTGTATGAGAGCTGGTCTGTGCCCTTTTCGGTCATGATGGTGGTGCCATTAGGCGTTATTGGTTCCCTTCTGGCGACGACGCTGCGCGGACTGGAAAACGACGTTTATTTCCAGGTCGCGTTGCTCACTATCATCGGACTCTCGGCGAAGAATGCCATTCTGATCGTGGAATTTGCTGAAGAGCAATATCGCAAAGGAGAGAGTCTGTTCAGGGCCGCGACGCATGCAGCAACGATGCGTTTACGTCCCATCATTATGACCTCACTGGCCTTTACCGCAGGGGTGCTGCCGCTGGCTATCTCGACAGGCGCGGGCGCGAACAGTCGTATCGCCATTGGTACCGGCATTATTGGCGGGACCTTAACCGCGACGCTGCTGGCTATCTTCTTTGTTCCGCTGTTCTTTGTGCTGGTTCGCCGTCTGTTTCCGGCCAAACCGCATGAGGAAACTCAGTCTTCAGAATCCGCAGTAAGGGTAAAGGAATAATGACAATGTCTGCAAAATGTTTAGCGGTGTTTTTGCCCTGCTTCCTTGCGGGATGTGTTTCGCTCGATCCGCATTATGCACGTCCAGATAATGCCGTAGTGGCTGCAACCCCGAGCGGGGAGGCTTACCGCAACCTGCAACAGAACGCAATTAATTATCGTGATGTGGGCTGGCAGGATTATGTGCTGGATCCCCGGCTTCGTCAGGTTGTCGCAATGGCTCTGGACAATAGCCGCGACTTGCGGGAAGCCGTGGCAAGTGTGAAGTCTGCGCATGCACAATATGGTGAGCAGCGAGCTAATCTCTTTCCCACGCTCAGCGCCGATGTGAGTGGAACCCGCTCTCGCGCGCTGACAGGAGAGGGTAATCAGACTGCATTGGGCAACAGTTACTCTGCAGAAGGGAGTGTCAGTTCATTTGAGCTGGATCTGTTTGGCAAAAATCAAAGCCTGTCTCGCCAGCAATATGAAACCTATCTTGGCACGCTGGAAGGAGCGCGAAGCACGCGTCTGACCTTACTCTATAACACGGTGGATTACTGGTTGCAGCTGGCGGCCGATCGCAGCAATCTTGAGATTGCGAAAGAGACAGCAGAGAGTACGCGACAGTCACTGGAAGTAACACGCAAACGTCTGCAAAATGGCGTGGCTTCAATGGTGGATGTCGCTTCAGCAGAAACCACATATCAGTCTGCACAGTCGGATGTGGCGAGCTATACCACCAGCGTGGCGCAGGATAAGAATGCCCTGGACCTGGTTGTGGGTAAAAGCGTGCCGGATAATCTGCTGCCGCAAAACATCGAAACTGTTGGTCAGGCATTGCGTGACGTGCCGGCGGGTGTTTCATCCGAAGCCCTGATTAATCGTCCTGATGTCTTGCAGGCTGAGCATAACCTGAAGGCAGCAAATGCCAATATCGGTGCGGCGCGTGCAAATTTCTTCCCGGACATCTCACTGACGACCAGCGGTGGCGTTGGCAGTTCCGATCTCTCTTCATTGTTTAAAAACGGGGCAGGCATCTGGTCTTTTGCGCCCAGCATCTCGCTGCCGATCTTTAAAGGTGGCTATAACGTGTCTTACCTGAACTACACCAAAGCGCAAAAAGAATATTATGTGGCAGTGTATGAAAAGGCAGTGCAAACCGCTTTTCAGGAAGTCGCAGATGCTCTGGCTCGTAAGGGCACCATCACAGATCAGCTGAACAGCCAGCGCAGCAATGTTGCTGCTTCACAAACGTATTATCATCTGGCCGATCTGCGTTATCAAAACGGGGTGGACACGTATCTGAATGCGTTAACCGCTCAGCGTACGCTCTATACCGCCAGAACCAGTCTGGTCAGCACTGAGCAGGCGTACTATCAGAACCTGAATACGTTTTACAAGGTGATGGGCGGCGGCACGGCGTTGCAGGAGTCACAACTGAAAATGTAAAAACCGGGTGCGCATTCAGGCGGGAATGCGCACCCGGTTAAAGCGTAGTCTCAGCGTAAATTCGAGGAGATGAGAAGGTGAAATCATAATCTTTGATGTCTGAATTTCCGGCTGATATGTTCTCGCACCCGGCCTCGGTTATCATCGAAGATTTAATATCAGGGCTAGTGTAACGTCAGTTAACAGGAGGTTATTTGAGCAGGTCAGACAGTGAGGATTTCCT
The DNA here is from genome assembly GCF_030270445.1 of Pantoea sp. QMID4. Lineage (NCBI taxonomy): Bacteria > Pseudomonadati > Pseudomonadota > Gammaproteobacteria > Enterobacterales > Erwiniaceae > Pantoea > Pantoea sp. QMID4. Next base: position 193,938 of record NZ_BSXL01000005.1, read on the forward strand.
GCAGCAGCGGCAGCAGCAGATAATTTCGGCAGCGAAGAACTGTTTCAGTCGCTCTGGCTTTCATGGTGCCAGCATGGCAGACATTAGTCATGAGTCAGGTCTGGGTGCCGGGCAGATTTATCGCTATTATAGTAGCAAAGAATTAATTGTCAGTGAGACGATAAAAAGTATCGCAGAAAACTGGCGAATGTTTTTATTGAAAAACCTTCAGCTACAAACCAGCATCTCAAATATCATCGATACCGAATCTGACTTCTGGCGGGACTGGTCTTTCAGGGATCGTTGTTTACTGCTGGAAATGTATTCAGAGGCGTCTCGTAACAAATCAGTCCGCGTGTTGCTTGCACATGAAGAACAATTGCTTTTTACGGCGCTGGAAGAGGTTTTAAAGCGGCAGATGCCAGCAGCGACCCCTGAACAGCGTAGTGACCGTATTCAGTTTTTGTTGATGCTGGTAGATGGTGTGGCCTGTCGTACGTTTGGCGATAAACACCTTAATCAGCAGGAGCTGGCACGAATTAACACCCTTATCGCCGGCCATCTTTTCTCCTGAATCAGGCGACACTGTTCTGATTAATGTCATGACTGATAACATCCAGAAAAGACATCACGCTGCCGTCGATTTCACGCTGTTTCATATAGCGGCGAATAGTCATACCGTCTATGATCAGTGACATAATATACAGGCGTGTCTGGATAATATCAGCATCCAGCGACGGATTAAGCGCCTGCTCCTGAGTAATAAAGTTCTCTTTCAACATCTGCCAGGCATCGTTAATAATCTTACGGATCCGCTCATTACGTGTGGCTTCTGCAGATATATCAATAAGCAGTACAATGCTTTTTTCAACGTCGACTGACACCACGCCATGCGCAGAATGGGCGACTTTGCCTGCATGAGCAAGATTGTCGAGAGCATCTTTGAGTGAATCAATCATCCGTTGCACCACGTTTTTAATCAGTGCTTCGATAATCGCTTCTTTATTTTTATAATATTTATAAATCAGACCGACGCTGACATTTGCCTGTCGGGCTATATTCTGAACCGATGTCTGATAAAAGCCTTTCTGTCGCATGCAGTATTCTGCTGCCTCAAGAATTTCCTCGCTACGATTCATAATAACATCCACATTATAAAAATATTACTCTACCTCCTTTCACTTAGCATGGCTATACATCGACGTTCCCGACTCTCGCATGGCCTGCCGCTATCCGTATGTCCACGTTACGTTCAGAGCCTGATAATCAGTGGAAATCGGCCATTGCGACGATGCGATCAACACGGCATTAGTCAGGAGTGTTTCAGGCATTAATCCTGGAAAAGCGAATGCCGGGGATGAATGTGATTTAGCTGTGACCACTCTGATGCAGTCGCTCACTCCGATACGCTCTCCATTCATCCCAGCATTTTTCAGGGTTGATATCAACGTATCCGCGGCATTCCGCCATTGTAAAAGCAACATCACGCGCCACTTCAATACAGGTGGCGCTATCTCTGATGCGGCTGACTTCCTCCTCTGTAAGCGGGCTTCCTTTCTCATTCTCTTTGTTCAACAAGAGTGGAAGGAGGGCAGGTATATAAACGAGGCTCATGAGTTATTTTCCTGATGGTTAACTATTACGCTGTTACTGAGAACCGAAATCACACAGCGCCTTAATGATGGGTTGTACATTGCAGTTTCTCGGTTACATCGATTCAACATCGTTCTTCTGTCGACAGGATCAGCAATCAATAATTGCTTCCGGAGCAGAGAGGCATTTGGGTAACCTGGCTGGCCATCAGCAAAGCTGAACACGTCGCAGCCCTGGTTATTCCGTGCTCTTCGTTTCCTTTACTACATTCTCGACAGCTGGCGCGATATCTTCAGCCAGAAAGTGAATATTTTGATCTTGCTTTAATCAACACCGGGCTATCCTTATGCCTGGTGGTGCCTAAGTGTGGACGGTTTGCGCATTACAGTCGGGAACACCCATAATCAGGGCGAGACGCTTATTAAAGAGATAAGTCCTGAAGGCACCTGGAGCGCGGGTGAGATATACACAACGCATTCTGCGATATTGAGCGTTGATGATTGGCAGTACCCTGTAAAACGTTCAGCTTAATGACGCTTGCGCTCGCTTATCTTCACACCAAATACGCAAAAGCCCAGTAAATCTTTGGCCTCATCTTCCACCCGGGTTACCATGACCAGATCGGACGACCCGTCGGGCAGCACAACCTCATAAGGCGGATAAGGGAGTCCTTTCAATCGGAATTCCTGCAGCCAGAGTAGTTTTTCCGCCTGTGACGGAATAACTTCATAAATATATTTATGAATAAGATCCTGCGGAGCCCAGCCGACCCGTTCGGCAAACGTGTCGCTGGCATCAACAATCACTAATTCCGGATTCAGAAAGCAAATGGACGTGCCGGGAATTGCATACATGGATGAAATCTGATGTGCTCGTTGATCGAGGGAAAGACGTGCAACCCGCCGCAGAGATCCTTTATCCGGTATTGCATTGAACATCCGGCAGCTTTCCGCTCCTGAGACCGGCTTCCCGAATAAATAGCCCTGCGCATAGAGGCAACCTATCCCCCGTAGCATTTCAGCCTGTTCTTCGGTTTCTACGCCCTCCGCGATCACATCCATATCAAGGCTCCGGCCCAGACCGGCGACGCTGGAGATAATTTTGCGGCTGTCCTTTTTGTGCAGCATGGAGCGAATAAAACTGCTGTCAATTTTAAGCGTATTAACCGGTAACTGAATCAGCCAGGCAAGGCTGGAATAGCCTGTTCCAAAATCATCCATTGCAATCGTACAGCCCATATCCGACAACGCTTCAATCTCTGTCCGGGCGGTATTGATATCATTTAACAGAGCTGTTTCAGTAATCTCAATCTTCAGCCTTGTGAGATTTAACTGAAATTCACTGGCTGTATTCCTTATAATTTCAGTAAGATACCCGCCATCAAGCTGTGCAGGAGAAACGTTCATTGATAAAAACTGCTGTTCTGGCCATGTGGCAGCAACTTTGAAACCCTGTGCCATAAGGCTGAGCATCAGCTCGTCGAGCAGACCATTTCGCTCCATAGCCGGAATGAAGTCTGCAGGAGGCGTAACGATCCCCTCCGGGGATATGTGCCGCGCGAGCATCTCAAACCCCATCACGCGCAAATCTTCCAGAGAAACGATAGGCTGAAAAAACGGGTGAAACTCGCCCAGCTTAATACGCTGCTGTAAACGTTCGCGCGTTTCATCATTTTTGACACCAGATTTCATTTCATTCCCGTAATTGCACAATTTTCAGCCTGTTAACGAAAATGTCTCTGCAACTCAGGCTTTATAAACTCAGCGAACTCTGTCGTCAGTCGCCTGTTGGTTTAATCTTTTTTTAGCATAATCATTATGATAACAAGTTACAGATAACGGCTTATCTCAATGCTGGTTTACTGTTTAAATCGGCAATATTTTATTACATTCGCTGTGTGTTCATATCTTATGCTGGTGAGTAGGACTACTTACTCACAATCGTTATCGGCTTCGAATTACTTTTCATTACATCGTAATAGCATGACACCGACGCGGGTATTGACCCACATTCAACATGGTCGCTTAGCTTATAGCAGACGAATAAGGTTTTGGTGGGAAAAGTTACCTGTAATCGTCTCGGTTATAAAAGGATTAATAACGATACAGGCTGACAATGAATATTAGCAAAGGTAATGATTCCTAAAGTCGTAAAACTGATATAGGTTTTAATCATTGAAGTTTACATGTGTGCATAACGATCAAATATCGAGGTGTCTTTATGACCATTCACGTTGTCATCCCGGATGATTATCAGTTTGCCACTCAAAAACTGGATTTTCTTCATAGTAATAACAAGTTCCACTGCGCTGCACTGGGCGATCTCAGCAGGGACCCGATGGCAGATGAAAAGCTGTCATCGGCTGAAGCATTAATACTTATCCGCGAAAGGACTGTCATTGACGAGGCGTTTCTGAAACGCACGCCACATCTTAAATTGATCAGTCAGACGGGTAAGCTGGCGGGAAATCTCGATATTGATGCATGTACACGGGCAGGTGTTGCCCTTGTGGAAGGGTGTGGCTCTCCGGTTGCCCCTGCGGAATTAACCTGGTTGTTGATCATGGCCTCCCGCCGAAAATTTGTCTCGTCGGTCAATGCAATGGCTGAAGGGCACTGGCAAACAGAAATTGGCTCTGCTGTTCACAACCAGGTCATTGGCATTCTGGGCTATGGAAAAATTGGTAAACGTCTTGCGTCCTATGCCGCCGTTTTTGGGATGCAGGTGCAGGTATGGGGAAGTCTCCGTGCGCAGGAAGAAGCACGTGCAGACGGATGGACGGTTCCCGAAAGTCGTGAGCGATTTTTTGCCACAAGCGATGTGTTAACCGTGCACCAGCGGCTGGTGGGGGCGACGCAAGGCAACATCACGTCAGCCGATCTCGCGCTGATGAAAACTGATGCGTTATTCGTCAATACCAGCCGGGCTGAACTGGTTTATGACGGCGCATTGCAGAATGCCCTGACGCAGGGGCATCCTGGATTTGCGGCACTGGATGTATACGAAGATGAACCGCTTTACAACACCCGCCATCCTTACCTGCAGATGCCAAATGTACTTTGTACGCCGCACCTGGGATATGTTGAAAATGCCAGCTATGCGCTCTATTTCAGAACGGCATTTGATAATGTTGTGCGTTATTTTAGCGGTGACAGATCGCATGTGATTAATTTCTGACTCATTTGCGAAACTACAGGGTGTGATTTTTAGAAACTGTCAGTTCAGGGCCAGATAAACAAGCAAGTAGCAGAATAAAATGCAAAAGGCGCCATAGCGCCGTTCTCACGCGTTTCACACACTTTTTGGATAAGAACTGCATACGTGACCTTTTAAAAGGAGGTGAGAGATTTTCCACGTTTCTGGCATTCAGTCTTACAAAAACTCACTTCCTTATGGCATCCCTCATCTTTTAACAGTTTTTCCCCAAAAATTATCGCGCCTGACATGCTTCTTTACTGCAATTTCCTTGCCCGCTGCCGATAAATAGAGATGGGACCAGCGAGCCATAGATGCGGAACGTCGGTGACAACCTAATAATTCAGACATCGGGGTCTTCAATGTATCGGAATAAAAAAATAAAATTAAGCGTCATACTTACCGCAGCCTTCCTTACTGTCATCTTAGCGGGCGTTTTTGTAACAGGTTTTGCCGGGTTTAAACTTAATACCGCCAGCGAACAGCAGGCGTTGACCCGCGCGCGCCTTGGCGATCTTCAGGCACTTCAGACGTTAAAAGATAACCTGACTCAGCAGGCGCTTCTTTTAGTCTCTGTGGCTGCAGGCACTCAGCCCCAGACAGAAGAAAAACTTAAAACACAGTTTTTTGCATTACAGACCACGAATGACAATACTACTGCGCATTTCCGGGAGCTGATCAACGGCGCTAAAAGCATTCCTGGAATTAATCTTGCTGAAGTTGAAGAGGCTTCCACGCAACTCAATAAAATTGAAGTAGCATCAGGTCCGCTTCGTCAGGCAGAGCAGAATCTGTTTACGCCAGATGCTATTGCGTTCCAGGATAAACTCCGGAGCAAACTGATTCCTGCGCTTACTGAATATCGTATTGCAGTGGACGGCATGGTGAATTATCAGGCGCGGGTGACAGGTAAAACGGCGGAAACGTCGACGCAGGCGCTCTCGGGTGTTTATGTAACGCTGGCTGTTCTGACGACCCTGTTTGTCATTTTAGGGTTTGTGATGAGTGGCCTGATTACCCGCTGGCTTAAGGTTCAGCTGGGTGGCGAACCTTCTCATGCGCAGGGCCTGGCCGCTGCGATTGCGGCAGGGGATCTGACAACGACGGTGACACTACGTCAGGGGGATACCGTCAGCATGATGGCGTCCCTGGATAGCATGCAAAATAATCTGCGCAATCTGGTCTCCCATATTAAAGACTCCTCCGCTTCGGTAGCCATGGCTGCTGATGAAATTTCCCAGGGCAATACCGAACTTTCCTCCCGTACAGAGCAGCAGGCTGCTGCGTTACAGGAAACTGCCGCCAGTATTGAACAGCTCACCGTCACGGTAAAAAGTAATGCAGCGGGGGCGCAGCAGACTGCGGACTCTGCCCGCGAAACCGCTGCCCTGGCGCGGTCGGGCGAGCACGATATGCAGCGGATGTCAGAGACGATGAATGATATTTCCAAAAGCGCAGTGAAAGTCCGCGATATTACTGCCGTTATCGAAGGGATTGCCTTCCAGACCAATATTCTGGCGCTCAACGCTGCGGTTGAAGCCGCTCGTGCGGGCGAACAGGGGAGGGGTTTTGCCGTCGTTGCGGGTGAAGTCAGGACGCTTGCTCAGCGCAGCGCTACCGCTGCCAGAGATATCAAACATCTGATTGAGGAAGCGGTAGCACAGGTCGAAAGTGGTGTTGTTGTCTCAACCGGAACGGGCAAGAGCATCCTTGATATCAATGCTATGGTCGGAAAACTGGCCGACGCGATGGACAACATCTCACTTGCCTCAGCAGAGCAGATGCAGGGCATTTCTCAGGTCAGTATTGCGGTCAATGAGATGGATGGCGTCACGCAGAATAATGCTGCACTGGTTGAGGAATCTTCTTCGGCATCGCAGTCACTTTCAGCCCAGGCACATTCGTTACGTGAAGCAGTGAATGCCTTTCGTCTGTAAGCGTCATGGTTTGAGTATATACTCATTAAAGCCCTCTAACGGAGGGCTTTTCTCCGTGAGGACATTCAGGGCCGCTCAGAGAACTAAGGATCAGTGTTAAATAGAGTTGGGCCCCGATGCATTTCCGCCAGCAGCTATTACCTTAAAGCCTTTAGCGTCTTTAGTTAATGCCCGTTTAAACAGGCTTCTCTGAACAATACTTTTGCTGAGAGAGGCAGATGCAGGCCAGTGCCTGATTAGCTCGCCACCATCCAGCGCTGACTTTCACGCCGTACTCGCCCGCTAATGCCATGGCGGCAGATGTTTTGCAGCGTTTTTACACTTCATCAGCCTCTTTTTACGCCATTTTTACGGGCCGCCCGGTTTAATTAACGGCACCGGGCGTTTATGCGCCTCTTATCGGAAAGCCGTGAATGAAAAGCATTAATAAGCCCTGGTCCACACCGGCCTGCCGCGAGGCGGCATTAGCCGATCTTGCTGAGCAGCAGCGCCTTCGCCTTATTTCGCCCCGCAAGTGGTTCCGGGATGCCATTGAGGCCAGTACCGATCCGTCACTGCTGAACTATCGTCTGATTGCGCAATGGCTGGGTACAACGATACCCGACAGCCGCGCGCTGATTTTAGCCCTCAACAACAGCCTGTGCTTCGGACTTTATCGTAATGGCCGACAAATCGGTTTTGCCCGTGTTGTAACTGACATGGCTGAAACCTGGGTAATCCGAAATCTGTTTATCTCGCCGGAGTATCGCTTTGTCGGGCTTGGATCATGGCTGCTGCACTGTTGTCTGTCTCATCCCGGGGCCAGAGGCTGCCGCCGTATTATTGCAATGGGTGAATCCATACCGGATTTTTTTGAACGCAACGGATTCATGGCATTTCCCTCACTGCCCGGCGTCTGGGTGACGACGCCGCACGATGGGATTAATGACCCAATATGCGGTAGAAGCGCCAGCAGGCATTAAGCGGACAGGGCACGCACTCATGAGCGGTTTTCTCCAGTTTATCCTCCGACCTCAGGTTAACAGCCGCAGGCTGCCAGGCCTGATCGCCTGTCCACAGCCTTCACTCAAGGAACACACCATGTCAGGCCTTATCCTTGTTTCTCATAATGAATCGCAACGCTCGACGCTTACTGTAGTTTATGACGGGATACTCTCACGGCTGGGCGGCCTCTGGATTAGCTGGAATGGTGAAAGCACAGGTATCTCTCAGGATGCGTCAAGAGCCTATGTTGCGAAGCAGCACGATCAGTATGAAACCGTGACCTTCCCCTATACGCCAGGCGAGCTTAATGAGGGATACCATAATTACATTCATAAAGGGCTATGGCCTGTTTTCCACCAGCGTCCGGATATGGCCCGCTTTTCCACCAATGGATTTCAGGAATATAAAAACATTAATAAAGCCTATGCGCGGGCCATCTGCGACAATGCCACACCAGACGATATTATCTGGATTCAGGATTATCACCTGCTGGGCTGTGCCAGCTATATCCGTGAAGAGGGTTTGCCCAATTCAGTCGGCATCTTTCTGCATCAGCCTTTCCCGGCTGGCAGAATGTTTGAAACCCTACCCGAGTGGCGCTGGTTTACAGACTCGCTGCTGTGTTGTGACCTGATTGGCTTTCAGACCGTGCAGGATATGAATAACTTCCTCGTCTGGCTGGAGAGCGGATTCCGGCTGGAGCGGCTGGAAGCGCACAGCTTTCGTATTCATGGCCGGATTATCAACGTTGGTGTGTTCCCGGTCGGGATCGACCTCGATGATGTTGAGTCTTTGCGCGAGAGTAACAGCTGCGCCTTTATGGAAATGCAGTGCCGCGAAAGTCTGCCCGAAAATAGCGTACTAAGCGGCGGCCATCTTGATGAAAGTTCAGGACTGCCTTACCGAATCAGCACGCTGGAGGTGCTGCTGCGGAGGCATGATTGCTACCAGAAAAATATCACGCTGTTGCAGCTTGCGCCGCCGGCAGCCGGACACGCACATGATGCACCACAACTCGGTCACGCTCTGGAAGCGCTATGTGGCGAACTTAATGGTGTGCATGGCACCATGAACTGGTATCCGGTGAACTACCTGACTCACGCCTACAGCCGGGAAGAGCAGGCCGGTATCTATCGTGCCTCACGCGTTGCGCTGGTCACGCCGCTCATGGCGGGCATGAGCCTGATGGCCAAATTATACGTCGCGCTACAGGACCCGAAAAATCCAGGTGTGCTAATCCTGTCGCAGTTTGCTGGTGCCGCCGGGCAGATGGAAGGTGCCATCATCGTCAATCCTTATGATCCTGATGAAATGGCCAGTGCAGTCCATCGCGCCCTGCAGATGCCGTTACACGAACGTCGCTGTCTGCACGCCCGACTGATGAAAGGCCTGCATATGCACAATAGCCATCACTGGGCTGCGTCATTTTTGCGCCAGCTGAACAATGTGCCAGCTGACCCGGAAGCGTTGTCGCCGCCCGCGGCTTTTCCACGACTAAGCAGTAGCCGGGCGAGGTACTGATTTTTCAGATTTCACAAAAAACCGGCACTTCAGTAAGCCGGTTTTCGGACGTCAAAAAGTGAGCGTCACCGATGTGGAGCGGAAATACTCCTGTCTCTGAAGAGCAACATTCAGGTGTTATGCGCGGATGCGTGCTGTCAGGCCTTTCACTGCATACTATAAAAAGCCCACAACGCACGGGCGTTAGCCTGCTTTACAATCCCACCAGCGTGATATGTTTCTTCGTCGTCAGCGCCTTATATAACGCGTTCGCCAGGTTGTTTGACGCTATTTCAGGGTGAGCACCGTCTGAATCTGTCCAGAACGATTTAATACGCAGTAGGGTATTAATGCTGGTGACGCGCTCCATCTCCAGCACAGCCAGCACAGGGTGGCGCATTTCGCCGAGTTGCTCTGTTGTATCTGCCTCAATCACCGCGGCGCGTGACGCCTGACTGTCAAAGATAACGTGGCATCGTGCGCCGTTCAGGTTGAGTATGTCGATAACTTCGTAAAGGCACTCAACAGCCTCTGCACTGTAAGTTGCGGGCACATTAAACATAGCAAATCCCTCTGACGCAAAATGTAGTGAGCAGCCAGCATAGGCGAACTCTAATGAGAGGAGAAGTTACTGTTTTTGCATGAGAAATGTAGAGTTCTAAGGTTACGATAACGCGCGTTATTTTTACTCTTATTTAGGCTGGCACTAACATTAAGCGAGGCGCAAGCGGGTCATGGCGGCAGGGCGCGGATTTGACTTAAAGAAACGTTCGAACAGAGCTGGCTGATCGTTCCAGTGCGAAGTGTATTTATAGTGGCACGCAGCGCGTCAGCTGCGTGCTTTCGCCATTTCACAGGATGAACATCAGGTTAAGTTTAAGATTTATCGCTGTGCTAAATCATAAACTTCTCATATCCGCAGCGCTGAATACTAAAGAAGCAATAAACTAAAAGTCTGATTTGCTTCCGCGATTCACTGAATAATCTTACGCATGAAAATGCTCAGTCGGTCTTCCAGATAAGGGGGAAAGGGCCACAAACCTCATATCCACATCTGCGATAGAGTGCTATAGCAGGTTGTTGATGAATGCCCGTTTCCAGCCGTAACTGATGACACCGATTCTCCCGCGCAAGCTGCTCCAGAGACCCGACGATAATTTCTCCCGGTTTACGGCCTCTGAACTCAGGACGAATATAAACGCGCTTAATCTCACCAAAGCCCGTTTCCTGAAAGAGCACAGCACCACATCCCGCTGGAATACCTTCTTTATCTCTGACCATCAGACAACGGAGGTTTTCATCACTGACGGTTGATAAGTCCAGCGAATGATTGCTCCCGGTGGGGTAAAGTTCAGCTAAAAAAATATCGAGTTCATTCACCAGACAAATCATTTCAGAATCACTTTTGTTTACTTCCGAAATGTAAAACATTGATCACCCGTGATTTATCATCCAGGCAATAAATCTATCACGACCTTACAGTATTATTGAATGCTATTGACTGAATCGTGCCCCGCAGGTTTTAGTTTAAATGTGCCGGCGCTTTTCAGCCTCAAACCGCAGGCTTCGCTGTGCTGGCATGCTGACTCTGCGTTGCGTTGCGTTGCGTTAAGTTCAGGCAGATTAGCCTGCATCAGCCTAAATGATTGGGCGGTATGGCCTGTCATACTGATCCAGTAAACGCCTAATAAACATCTAATAATTAACTGGTATAGTGACGCCAAAAAACAGTGATGGAAGGTTATCTATGCTCAGGAAATACCGGGGTTCGCAAATTCTTTTCCACTGGCTGACGGTCTTACTGATTATCGTCGCCTACGCTACCATCGAGCTGCGCTGGATGGCAGAGAAGGGAACCTGGCAGCGAAATGCGGTGATGATCACCCACTTTTCCGCAGGCTTCTGTGTCATGATCCTGATGATAGCCCGCCTCTGGCTGCGTACCCGTTCTGCCACGCCGCCGATTACGCCGCCCGTGGCGCGCTGGCAGACGGGTCTTTCACATCTGGTGCACACGCTGATTTATGCTTTGTTTGTGGCATTACCGGTTCTCGGGCTGAGCTCGCGTTACCTGCGAGGAAAAGAGTGGGCCCTGTTTGGGATCAATATGCCTGTGGCGACATCGCCCGATCCCGCCACAGCCAGTATGCTGATTGACTGGCACGAAATTCTCGCCCCGCTCGGATACTGGTTAATTGGTCTGCATGCGCTGGCGGCCCTGTTCCATCACTATTTTCTGAAAGATGACACGCTGCGCAGGATGATGCCGTAACTGCGTCTGCTGAAATCCCGGAGCGGGACGATCGTAAACGGTCCGGTACTTAGGTGTCGGATGACACGAATATTGAGGACAATCATGCTCTGGCTGATATCGAAATATGCCATCACGGCTTTTATGGTCGTGCTGATTTCAGAAGCGGCTAAGCGTAGCGATCGACTGGGCGGCTTACTTGCCGCCTTACCGCTGGTCACTGTGCTGGTGCTTATCTGGATGAAAATAGAAGGGCAGACGCAGGAAAAAATCAGTGCTCATGCCTGGTACACCTTCTGGTATGTGGTGCCGACATTGCCCATGTTTATTCTGTTCCCCTTTCTCTATCAGCGCACCGGTTTCTGGCTGACGCTGCTCATCTCCTGCGCTATTACTATCCTGCTTTTCGCACTCTGGGCTCTGTTTCTGAAACGCTTCGGTATCGTGCTCATGTAACGCTATGCCGCAAAGGTAAGCAAGCCGAGCTCATGGGAGTTGGCAATAAAAACCGTCCAACTTTATGGGGTCAGTTCACGCCAGACGGTTAAAATCGTCTTAACTGGCACTATGCGGGCCGGACTCTGGCCTTTGTCGGATGGCCTTCACGCCCGTCATCATGTGTATGGTCCGGGTCAGGCTCAATGATAACAATGTAATCTTTGCCAACCCCATCGCGCGTTAACGTCACTAAATCGCCGGCAACGGGTTTGGAATCAAAATCATGTTCCTCTTCGACGCCCGTATCTTCAAATATCACACCGAATTTCATATTTCCGTCCTCTCTGTGATGAGTCGCGCCGTTAAGCTGGTTTTATGCTGACGCTTACCTATTGAATTCTAGCCTGGTCTGAAAATGCCACTCAGCTCAGTGGACTAGCGGGTTCCGATCCGGGATGTCATAACCGGTGGATGCCTGGAGACGCGCGGCCATCGGACGGTCACGTTATTCCGTCATTAATGCCGAGGGCTTCGCGCTTTTTCGCTGTGGCTAATTTGCCAGACTCTCTCTATGATGGATTTTTTCCCGGGTGATTATCGGGAACGATCAATGACTTAGGGAAGTACCCTCGCGATGACCTTGTTAAATGACCTCGATTTGCGTCAGCTGGAAGCTTTCTCGGCCGTAATTTCTGCGGGCAGCGTCACTGCGGCGGCCAAAGCGCTGAATCGCTCGCAGCCTGCTGTTTCCCGCCTGATTCAGGAATTAGAGCAGTCGCTGGGTTACCCGTTGTTTATTCGTAATGGCCCGCGTATTCATCCGTCTGAAGAGGCGTTGCAGCTACATCAGTATGTGCAAAAAGCGCTGCTGTCATTGCAACAGATTCGCTTACGCGCGCAGGAGATCGCGCATCAGCAGCATCGCCCACTCAGCATTGCTGCGACACCCGCGCTGGCTGCCGGTCTGTTGCCGCAGGCGCTGGCCGTGCTGAATCTGCAAAATAAAGTGCAAATCATCAGTGAATCCGCCGAACAGACAGCACATGCGGTGATCACTGCTGAGGCTGACATCGGGTTATGCAGCTTGCCGCTGGAACATCACGCGGTCGAGCTGCACTGGATTGGGCAGTCGCAGTGCGTGGTTGCGCTGCCGGAGGACGATGAACTGGCGGCGAACAGTGAGCTATCGCTGAGCCAGCTGGCTGGCTGCCGTTTAATTGCGCCCTGGAGTCCGCAGCGCTTACGTGGACGCTATGAAAAAGCGCTGAAAAAGGTCAAAGCGCCGCTGCTGGAAACCATCGAGACCAACTCATCGGCGAATATTCTGGGCTGCGTGCGGGCCGGATTAGGCGTGGCGATCCTGGAACCGGTTACGGGCTGGGGGATGCCGCTGGCCGGTGTGGCGATTCGCCCGATTCAGGAAGACATACCTTACTTCTTTGGCGTTATCACCCCCCAGGGCCGACAGATCTCCAGCGCGACGCAGGCGTTGGTGGATGCGCTGGCGGAGGCCGCCGCGCAACTGTTGCCCGGGTTTGAACGTCTGACAGCCAGTGAACATCCGCGAATTATGCGCATCATTAATCAGGAATGATACCGGCATACAGGTGACCGTCACTCTTAAGGGCGATCCCCTGCCCGTAGCAAGATTATGGGAGCCAGGCATTGAGGCCTAACCGGGCACGCCGCGATAAAACCTTCATTTTCAACGCTTATAACACATTCTGCATAAGATATAAGAAATCCATTGGTTAAACCCTGAGCACAATTCTTGACTCCGATCCGGGGCAGGAGGATTATGCGAAAACTTCGCTCTTACTATGCGTTATGATGATTGATAGCCGCCTATTATGCATTTAAAGGATAATTAAAAAGGCACGGTCACGGCGCGTTTTAACCGTTTTCGCTCGCTCTCAGGCGATCGCTTACACCAGGGAAATAGCTCAATGACGTATGCCGCCAATGGTCTTGCCGCGCTTGAAGCTCAGCTTCAGCAGGATCTGGAATTTCTGGAACTGCCCGCTAAATCGTGGGTAACGGAACACTCCTTCCAGACTGCACCGGTGCGCGACGTAGTGGTGATCGGTGCGGGCATGTGCGGTCTGGCAGCGCTGGCGAAATTACAGCTCACTGGCATCAGCAATGTCGTGGCCTATGACGCTGCACCCGCTGGGCTGGAAGGGCCGTGGATTACCTTTGCGCGCATGGAAACACTGCGCTCGCCGAAATCGCTGCACGGCCCCGCACTGGGTCTCGCACAACTGACCTTCCGTGCGTGGTTCACGGCGCAGTGGGGCAATGAAGCATGGCAGGCGCTGGATAAGATCCCGAAAGCGCAGTGGATGGATTACCTGATCTGGTATCGCCGGGTGCTGAATCTGCCGGTGCAGAACAATGTACGCGTCAGCAATATCGCGCAGGCCGGAGATTTCATTGCGCTGGATCTGGACGGTGCCGAAACCGGACGTATTTACACACGTCGTCTGGTGCTGGCCACCGGACGTTCAGGGCTTGGCGGTTTTGCCATACCAGATTTCCTGCAAGGCATTGACCGCCAGTTCTGGGCTCACTCCGCCGATGACATCGATTTTGCGGCATTGCAGGGCAAACGCGTTGCGGTGATTGGTGCAGGGGCCTCGTCGATGGATAACGCAGCGACCGCACTGGAGCAGGGCGCGAGCGCAGTCGATCTGCTGATTCGTCGTAAAGAGATGCCGCGAATTAACAAGATGACCGGCATCGGCAGCCAGGGTGTGGTGCATGGCATGCATCAGTTGCCGGATGCGTGGAAGTGGAAGTTTGTTGATTACACCGCCGCGACACAAACCCCGCCGCCGCGCGCCTCAACCCTGCGCGTTTCCCGTCATGATAATGCGCGTTTCTTCCTCGACTGCGGCATTAATGCCGTTAAGCAGGAAGCTGATGGCCTGCTGCTCGAAACCACCCAGGGCGCACTGCGCTACGACTTCCTGATCGCTGCCACTGGCTTTACCAACGATTTCTATGGCCGCCCGGAGTTTGCTGCCATCGCACCGCATATCCGTAGCTGGGCCGACGGTCGCTATCAGCCGGAGATGGGTCCTGCGCGTCAAAGCCTGCTGGAAGCGCCGGATCTCGGCCCTTCATTTGAATTCCGTGAATTAACACCGGGTGCCTGCCCGATGCTGGCACACATCCACTGCTTTAACGATGCCGCGATGCTGACGCACGGCAAAGTCTCCGGCGATATTCCGGCAGTGAGCGCGGGTGCCGATCGTCTGGTGCGCGGCATTGCTGCCTCGCTGTTTGCCGAAGATGTCGATCAGCACTTCGCCAGCTTAAAAGCCTTTGATACCCCCGAATTGCAGGGCGATGAATGGGTGGATTCAACCCCGCTATTAAAACAGGAGAACACGCTGTGAGCGACGCTATAGATCAGGCCGCCGGATTAACACCAGAAGAGGCGTTGTATCAGACACGGCGCCTGCGTCCCGAATTTGTGGAAGGCGCAGAAGCGTGCCGTCTGTCCGTGCTGACACCGGCAGATGAACAGGGTTTACCTGCGGATCTGCGCCTGGCGCTTGCCCGGCGTATGGCGGTGCTGAATGAAGACGTGCCGCTGCAGCGCGATTATCAGGCACAGCTGACGGCGTTAAATCCGTCAGAGGCACTGCTCGCACTCGCTGCGGGTGACGTTGTGAATGAAGAACCGCTGGCTACGCTTGCACGCCACACCGACCTGGTGACACAGCAACCGATTCAGGCGACCGAACAGCATATTCGCCTGCTGGAGCAGGCTGGTTTCAGCAATCCGCAGATTGTTGCGCTCTCTGAACTGATCGCCTTTGTTAACTTCCAGACGCGCGTTGCGGCTGGCTTACGCTTGATGAGGTCCGCATGATTCCGTCGGTTAATCTCAAGCCACTACACTGGCATCCCTATATCACGCCAGTGGATGTCGAACAGGCGACACCCGCGCAGCTTGATGCGATGAAAGTGACGCCGTCCAACAAGAAAATCTCAGAGTACGTCCGCACGCTGGTCCACGATCCGGAGAGCTATACCGCACGTACCGGATTATTCAACGCCATTATGTACGTCGAAGGTGGCCTGGATCGCGCGGCTCGTGAGCTGGGCGCGCTCGGTGCTTCAATCGTTAATGGCTGCCGCTACTGTGCGGTGGTGCATGCGCGCCGTCATGTTCAACTGGCAGACAGCGACGCCGTGGTCAGTGCCATCTATTTCGATCGGGCGGATGTATTAGGAGAACGCGACGCGGCCATCTATCGCTTTGCGCGTCGTTTGTCCGTCACACCGTCGGAAGCCACGCCGGACGATGTCGCCACGCTGCGCGTCGTTGGGATGAACGATCAGGAAATTATCGACCTGATTCACGCTATCGCCATTTTTGGCTGGGCCAACCGTCTGATGCATGTGCTCGGCCATGCTGACCTGAATAAATAAGGGCTGCACCGGATGTTAGAACTCAACAATATTACGCTCGCTTACGGCAGCAACCCGATTCTGAAAGGCGTCGATCTGTCGGTAAAACGCGGCGATGTGGTATCGATTATCGGGCCAAGTGGCACTGGCAAAACCACGTTACTGCGCTGCATTAACTATCTGGCGAAGCCATCCGCGGGGACGATTCAGCTGGATCAGATTCGCATGGACTATCAGTCCCCCGAAAAAGCGGCAATTCAGGCAATCCGTCTGCGCACCGCGATGGTATTTCAGCAGTTCAACGTGTTTAAGAACATGACGGTGCTGGAAAACGTGATGGATCCGCTAATCGTTATCCAGCGTAAAACTAAGCAGCAGGCACGCGACATCGCCGTGCAGGAGCTGGAGCGCGTAGGTCTGGGGGCAAAACGCGATCACTATCCGTCGCAGCTCTCTGGCGGACAGTTACAGCGTACCGGTATCGCGCGTGCTCTGGCGGTGCGGCCGGATGTAATGCTGTTTGATGAACCTACCTCATCGCTCGATCCCGAGCTGGTGGGTGAAGTGCTTAAAGTGATTAAAGATGTGGCGTCATCCGGCATTACCTCGCTGCTGGTGACGCACGAAATGCAATTCGCGAAAAGCATTTCTAATCGCATCGTGTTTATGGATCAGGGTGTGGTTGCGGCGCAGGGAACGCCTGCAGAGATGTTTGATAACCCGGCGCTGCCACGCCTTGCCCAGTTCCTCAACTCAGAAAAAGTATTCTAATAAATAAAGGAATCAGAGACATGCCTGCAATCAAAACTACATTACGTCGCCTGGCCGCGCCTGGCATCATCGCGCTGGCCCTGATCAGCGGTAACAGCTTTGCGGACGCCGTACGCACCATCAAGATCGCCACCGCAGCAGAGTCGAAACCGCTGTCGTGGGGCGCGATCGGTCATGAGCCGGAGGGCTATGAGCCGGATGTGCTGAAAGCCATCAACGCGAAGCTGCCACAGTATAAATTTGTGATGGAAGGCGCGGCGGACATCGCTCAGGAAACCGGCCTGGTGACCGGCAAGTACGACATGGCGACGGGCGGATACTATAAAGCGCCTGCGCGCAGCAAACAGTTCCTGATCCCGGATGCACCGATGGGTGCCAGCCTGATGAAGATTTACAGCCGCAGCGACAGCAATATTAACGGTATGAAAGACCTGGTCGGTAAAAACATCGTACCGGTAACCGCAGGCGGTGGCGTGTATAAGTTTGTCACCCAGTGGCAGCAGGAGAACCCGAATGACAAAATCACCATTAAAGCCTCCAGCGCTGGTGTACCTTACCCGGATCGTCTGAAAGAAGTGCAGAACGGTAAATATGACGCGTTGATCCTGCCTTCAAATCTTGGCGAGCAGACGGTCATAGACAACCAGAAGCTGGCGATCAAAGCCAGTGAGCCGGTGGTAATCAACAACACCTATGTGCTGATCCACCGCTCTGCTGAAAACCAGGCACTTAATGATGACATCGCCAAAACCCTTAAAGCGCTGAAGGCGGACGGCACGCTGGATAAGCTGGCGCAGAAGTGGTTTGGCGAAGACGTTACGAAGTACATGAAGTAACAGATTCACTGCGCCCGGCGCTGAACCGGGCGCATGCTGTCCTTTTTAGCAGGAGTGTTTCACCGTGAATCTATCCTCCATGATTCCAGAACTGCTGTCGGCGCTGCCTTTGACGCTCGGCATCATGTTTGTGGCGATGATTGTCGGGTTCTTTCTGGCGCTCATCGCGACATTGTTCCGCGTGCGCCGTATTCCCGTGATCAGCCAGCTGGCCGATCTCTACGTTTCCTATGCGCGCAGCGTGCCCGTGGTGCTGCAGCTGTTTGTCGCCTTTTACGGTATGCCACTGATTATCGATAACTTTGGCTTTAGCGACTTCTTCACGGCCAACGTGGCGGCGATGATTGGTCTGAGCCTGTATCACGGCGGTTATCTGTCAGAAGTGATGCGCCCGGCGTACCTGGCGGTTGAGCGGGGTCAGCACGACGCCACCGACAGCCTGGGCTACAGCTTCCGCCAGAAAATGCTGCGGGTTATCGGCCCACAGGCGGTGCACTTTGCGCTGCCGGGTTACGGCAATGCCATTATCTATCTGATTCATAACGTGGCGCTGGTGATGTATATCGGGGCGGCCGATGTGATGGCGACCGCGCACCTGATCATGGAACGCGATTACAACCAGTATCAGTTCGGCACCTATCTGTTGCTGGCCGTGCTCTATTCACTGCTGTGCGGTGTGGCGTGGCTGATTATCCGCTTCTTTGAACATCGTCATGCGAAGTACAGCTCTAAGTCTTCGCCACGCGTGAAGTTCACCACCAGCGTCTGATCAGGAGAGAAAAACCATGTTTGATGCTGAGGTTTTGCTGCCGGACTTCTGGAGCATTCTGGATGCCGTGCCGGTTACGCTGTTGATGGCGGTGACGGTGTTTATCTGCTCGACGCTGTTGGGCGGGTTGTTTGCGTTTATTGAGCATCGCCGCATTCCGGTGCTGCGCCAGCTGGTGATCACCTACAAAATCGCCTTTAAAGGCGTGCCGATGGTGGTGGTGATTTTCCTCGCCTATTACGGCCTGCCTCCGGCGCTGCACTTTGTTGCCACGCTGATTGGCGTTGAGGTTAATGCCCATTCACTGCCCAACTGGGTGATCATTATTGTGGCGCTGAGCGCCTGTGTCGCAGCATTCCAGGCTGAAGTGTGGAAAGGGGCGCTGAACTCGTTCGACAGCGGACAATCAGATGCCGCCCTG
This sequence comes from Pantoea sp. QMID4, assembly GCF_030270445.1. NCBI lineage: Bacteria > Pseudomonadati > Pseudomonadota > Gammaproteobacteria > Enterobacterales > Erwiniaceae > Pantoea > Pantoea sp. QMID4. The sequence goes on from NZ_BSXL01000005.1 coordinate 213,034, forward strand.
TCACTCGGCTACAGCGGTGGGCAGCTGTTTCGTCGGGTAATGTTCCCGCAGATTATCGTGGCAGCGATCCCCGATCTGGCGAATGCCTTTATGGTGATCATGAAAGCGCTGTCGCTGGCCTTTGCCATCGAAGTGGTGGATATTTTTGCCCAGGCGCAACTGACGGCGGCACTGAATTTCTACTATCTCGAAGCGTTCCTGATTGCGGTGGTGTTCTACATGGTGATTGCTTATGTGGTGACCAAAATCGCCGACAGGATCGAGGCTGCGCTGCGCGTTCGCACCTGAATAAATAGCGTGTTGTCATGAATTGGCCGTTCCATGTGACTTTTGCCTGTCGATTCAGGATCAGCTGAACGATCCAGTAGCTATATAAGAATCCGGAAACGTCCTGTTGCCGGATTTTTTTTTGCCGCTCAATCAGGCTGATGAGGGACTCAGGATTAGTAGCCTGCGCGTTGTTACTGACGATTGACTTTCTTACAAATGACCGATGACAAATTCAGGCTCATAAAAGACAGGGAAATTCACCGATCTGGCAATAAAACAGACTTTGTGGATTTCATGATGAATAGCCATAGCTAAGTCGGGATCACTACCTTCTGTCAGGGTGATCTCAGGTCTCAGAATTGCCGAAACAAAGCGACCTGCGCCGCCTGGTAAAATTTCACCTGTTGCTATCGGTGAATCTTCATATTTAAGAACCGTGATCCCGGCATCTGACGCAAGGTGCAGATACCAGAGCATGTGGCAGGCAGAAAGAGAGGAGATCAGGAGGTCTTCTGGATTCATTTTAGTGGCATCGCCACCCAGTAACGGATCATTGGAGCAATGGATGATGTCTTTGCCTTTTATAGCGATGTCCCATGTCCTCGCATAGGCCTTATAGCCCGATGTGCCCGTACCCTTATTCCCGGTCCAGGATATACGCGATGTATAGTGATGTTCCATGTTCAGCCTCTCTTATTGATGATAAAAATGCGTTCTCTGGATGAGGTGTTACAGGAAAGCGAGTCAGTTCACACCTGTAAGCCAGGTTTACCAGATGCAGCACTGTGTTGCTGACGTCAGCGATAACGCAGCGCTGCAATGACTTCCGCCAGTGCCGGTGCCTGCTGATGTCGGCTGGCATAATAAAGATGATATCCCGGAAACTGCGGCCACCAGGGTTCAGGCACAGGAATAAGCTTACCCGATGTCTTATGCGGCTGTGCCAGATCCAGCGGGATAAAAGCAAATCCCAGACCGTCCAGAGCCGCCTGCATCATAAGACAGGTGTTGTTAAAAACGGTCTGTCCCGTCACCCGCACCGTTATCGGTTTCCCTTTCTGTTCAAAATCCCAGGCGTAGAGCCCTCCGTGTTTCGGAAGCCTCAGGTTGATGCACTGATGTGCCGTTAAATCAGCGGGTACCGCAGGCAGGTTTTTTCCCTGCAGGTATTCCGGTGAAGCCACTACAGCCAAGTAAAAGTCCGGGCCAATCCTCACAGCGATCATGTCTTTATCGACGATATCACCCAGCTGTACGCCGGCATCAAACTGCTGCGCCGCAATATTCGTCAGAGAATAATCGACACTCAGTTCTATCTGAATGTCCGGATAGCGTTTCAGCAAAGGCGTAAGCCTCACGTTTACCATCTTCCATTTCTGCCCGTGTTGCCTGCCATGGACACTTTCGCGAACATGGACACTACCGTGGACATAAACACGTCCTATATCAAAATGCGCCGGATCACTCAGGCACCTAGCCTACGGTTCAACGACGGACTGACCTATCGTGAGATTGCAGAGCACCTGAACATCAATTCGTACGCCACACACAAGATGTTCACGCGCTTCCGGCGAAAGTGCAGAACACGCTTTGCGCCGACCCGCCAGCGGCCACCTTTTTATCTTCACAGGCCGGTGCGGCGATAGGGTGAAAATCCTCTGGCCCGATGCGGGCGGCCTGTGCCTGTTCAGCAAACGGCTGAAGCGGGGCCACTTTTCTGGCCGGTGAACCGGGACGGCAGGGTGCACCTGACGCAGGCCCAACTGGCGATGGTGCTGGAAGGTATCAACTGGAAACACCCACAGCGGATAAATCAGCCTGGCCTGCGCATCTGAATCGACGTAATGTGAATGTATGGAACGCTCACTTACTGCAGAAAACGCCCGGCTCAGGGAGAAAACGCAGCGTCAGGTGAGCGAGGCTGAGGAGTGCATAAGCGAGCTGCAGGAAGAGATGGCGAAGGTTCTGGGTAAGCAGCCTGACCCGGCACTGCCGCAGCCGCTGCGCCAGTCTTCTGCCCGAATACCTTTGCCGGCATCGCTTCCCTGTGAAACCAGGCCTGTTTCGAAGGCTCAGGGAATAGTTATAAAAAATTGTTCGGGGGGAGTATTAATCATGCCGGAATTCTGTTTCTGAATGGAGCAGGATTTTGGGTCAGGGTCATCCTTACTGGCTGGTAAATACCAAACAAATATGGAGCTTCAATACGGTCTGTAAGTGGCGGTTACATTTACGATAACCGTTCTTATGCAAATCTGACATTAATATTGCCAGATTATAGATTTTGCGAAATAACCCACCTGCAATAGCATTGATTTCTTTGGTTTTACCCTGCAGTTTCTCCCAACAGGATCATTACTTTCATGCGCAATATGCAGTCGCGTTGCCTATCTCTTAACGACTTCGAGAAATATGCCCAAAGTTATCTGCCGCATCCGCTGTTCGCCTATGTGTCTGGCGGCGTCGAGGATAATATCGCACTGCGCAACACGCTGGCATCTTATGAGCGCTATAGCCTGATACCAGAAAACATGGTGGATGTTTCACAGCGAAGCATTGGGATTGAGCTCTTTGGACAGCGTTACGCGGCACCGGTGGGTATTGCGCCTATGGGCATCTCAGCGTTGACCGGTTTTGACGGAGATTGCACGCTGGCACGCGCGGCGAAGAAGAAGAATGTGCCGTTTATTATGAGCGGCTCCTCGCTGACGCGGCTGGAAGATGTGGCGCAAGTGAATCCTGACATGTGGTTCCAGGCCTATCTGCCGAAAACGCTGGAGGAGATTGATGCGCTGATCGATCGCGTTAAGCGTGCCGCGATCCCGGTGCTGGTGATCACCGTTGATACGCCGGTCAAAGCCAATCGGGAAAACAACGTGCGCGCAGGATTCGCCACACCGTTCCGTCCCAGCCTGCGTCTGGCGTGGCAAGGCATTACCCATCCGCGCTGGTTAACCGGCACCTTATTAAAGACGCTACTGAAAAGCGGCATGCCCTATTTTGAGAACAATAATGCGCAACGTGGCGCACCGCTGTTTTCGAAAAACGCGGTGCGGGATTTCAGCGGCCGCAGCCACTTAACCTGGCAACATATCGGGTATATCCGCTCGCACTGGCCCGGCGCGATGGTGATTAAAGGCATTCTCAGCCGCAACGATGCGCTGCGTTGTAAAGCCATCGGCACTGACGGCATTGTGGTGTCCAATCATGGCGGCCGACAACTGGACACAGTGATCCCACCGCTATATGTGCTGCCGGAAATCGTCGAAGCGGCGGGTGAAATGACGGTGATGTTTGACAGCGGGATTCGCCGTGGCACCGACGCCATCAAAGCCATCGCGCTGGGCGCAAAAGCCTGCTTTGTCGGGCGGCCGTTTAATTATGCTTGTGCGGTGGGCGGTGTAGCAGGCGTCAATTTAGCCCTCGATTTAATTACCAGCGAGGTGAGCCGCGATTTAGGCATGTTAGGTGCGGCGTCGCTGGCGGAGTTAGGGGAACGGCATTTGCGGTTAGTCGATTAACGGATACGTTTTATGCGAGATTGTCGCCCTTTAACTCGTAGCATAGAGGTTTCAACTGAAGCAATGCTGGACATGTAAAAGAAGCCAATGACTATATGATACATGTAAAAAATTCGGCTATGGAGTTCATGTATCAAAGCCTTCTCAGTCCAGTATCAAATCCATCAGATAATTAAGCACAGCCTCCCGGTATGGTTGTCAACACGGTTTTTATGCGATGCTTATGTAAAGGCTGTAGCCGGGGCCAGAGGATGGAATCGATAGCGTGATCGTGCGCGGTGATGCGCACGGTTCCTGCCGGCTTCTCATTCAGGGCGCGCAGAGCCACCTGCTCGCTGTCGAGTGTGCTCAGCATTGGCTGCAGGGTGCTAAACAGACGTACTCCAGCCTGTGTAAGCGACACGCTGCGCGTGGTGTGCGTCAGCAGTCTGACTCCCAGCCGTGCTTCCAGCGCCGTTATGGCATGACTCAGCCCGGAACGTGACATGCCAGGCTGAGCGGCCTCACGGGTAAAGTTTTTTTACCGCGCCACGATCGTGAAAGCGAGAAGGTCGCTCAGATTTTCAGCTATCATTGTTGCATAACCTGCTCATAAGCATTCAGATTTACCTATCTTATCAACCAATCCTGCCAGGCCTACACTTAAAAAATGCCGGGCATGATGTCCGCGTCCGGCTTTTCCCGTTCTGAAAAACGGAGCCTGTATGAAGAGACATGCCGTTGCTGCAGTATCCATGGCACTGTCTGTTTCAGTCACCTACACACAGGAGATCACCCCGATGATTACGATTATGCAAAGCGGAGCAAAACCCTCCGTCAAAGGTTCGTCAGACTATTTCACCGGAACGGTTCGTATCGATTCACCCTTTCAGGGCACTGAGCCTGCGCGTATCGGCGGGGCTACCGTGACGTTCGAGCCTTCTGCCCGCACGGCCTGGCATACGCATCCGCTGGGTCAGACGCTGATCGTGACGGCTGGCGCTGGCCTGGTGCAGGAGTGGGGGGGGCCGGTGCGTGAAATCCGGCCCGGCGACGTGGTGTGGATACCGACCGGTGTGAAGCACTGGCATGGGGCAGCACCGGAGACGGCCATGACCCATATTGCCATCGCCGAAGCTCAGGACGGCAGGGTCGTTGACTGGATGGAGCAGGTCACGGATGAGCAGTATGCCTCAGCCGACAGGTCATGAACGTAATCTGATGAAACGGGGCCTCTGCTCCGTTGCTACAGCCAAATGAGATGCTGGCAGCGGGCACCAAAAACCAGACTGCGCTGGTCGTCAAGCTGGTCAGCGGGCGCCTGTTCGGCTTTGCCCCGGCTGCAGACGAGTTTCTGAAGACGCATCTTTTCGGCGATATTTCAGTCGCGACATCCTGGACTGGAAAAGCCGCGAGCTGGCCACCGCAGGGATGCTGGCCGCCATGCCCGGCACCGGGCCGCAGCTGAAAGCGTACCTGAATATGAGCATGAATGTGGGCGTGACGCAGGGAGCTGGTGGATTTCTTCATAGAGAATGACGAACGGGCCAGCGCTGACCGGCTGCAGACAGCTCTCGATTCAGTCCTCGCCGGTTAAGTACTTCCGTGTTCCGGACCTTTTTTCCTGTCCGGATCCCCGGCCGGAAAGACATTACGATGCATTGAGCGTGTTACTGGCGGCATTACGCAGCGTGGTAATGTCCCTTTTCGGAAAAACACCAAATATTGTTGTATATTCACGGCTGAACCGGGAGGGACTTTCATAGCCGACGGTAAACGCTGCGGTTGCCACATCCCGATGCGGCCAACTCCGGCAATTCCTGGTCGGTGACCACGCCAATGTCATTCATGAACTTCCCGCTGATGACCTCTATTAAGAAAAGTTCACCACGCCCTGCGCTCTTTATCCATGTTGATAAAGCGCACTCTCTGTTTCTCTAAAACGGCGTATGAAACAGCGGCTCAGCTAAATGAACTGCTGATCGTGAAGGATGCGACGCATGTCGATTTATACGATCGCATGGATAAAATTCCGTTTGAGAAGATGATCGACTTTTTCAATCAATACCTGAATAAGTAATCAGTGAGGCATGCATTGTCTGCATGCTTTCCCCTTTAGGAACCGGCAACAATGCCGGTTCCTGTTCTGCCCTCTGAACAGGTCCTGCCGGCAGTAACAGCAAAAATCGGCAGCCTGACGTAACAGCGAGGATCTTAAGGGCCACTGGCAAGGCATCCCATCGGGTTGAGTAAAGAGAAGTGATCAGCGCTGGTTTGAGGATCTCTTAATCAGGAATGTCAGCTAATGCGCTGACTCTGCTCACGGCGATACTTATGATAATCCTCATCGCACTCAGCTGAGCAAAAAGCCGTTTCGGCCACGACAGCTTCATCTTTGCACCAGACGCATAAGCCGTTGGGACTGGTAAGTTTGGTTTTACGGGCTGCCAGCGAGGCGGCAAGATGCGCTTCTTCGCGCTCCTGAGCCAAATCAACATCATCCATAAATTTCCAGAGCCTCATCAAATTTCAAAGATTAAACACAAACCGTTATATACAGATAAAACGTTTGCGTAAACGAATGGATAATTATACAGCAAATCAGGCTAATACTTAATCCCAGCGCTATATTTCCCCTGATCCTGGCCTGACTTTCGGAATTATCAGGAAACAGTGTGCCTGCGCCCACCATTACTTACCTGCCCCCTTTGGAGCAGGAATTAATAGTTTCTGAGCTTACTGGCTTGACTGAATCAGCGTTTAAGAGATGACTGTTAAAGCACTCAGCCATTTATTTGCATGTTACTGATTGATTCCGGATTACTAAATTTTATGTAACTATGCAAATACTGCTCAAATGGTGGCTTTAAAATCGTGTCAGAGACAACGTTATGATTAATTAATTTCAGCGTCAGGTGGCGTTTGTCTCCATAACACCTTGCGCTGACCTGTTTTACACTTTGCATAATTCGGTATCGAACCCACAGCTCTACTTTAAAAGTGTAAGAATTAATACTTAGTGCATGATTTTCACCTGATTTTAACTACAGTTGATATCACTCTGATTACATCACAATGGTTTATAATGCTGACATCTTTAACCTCCACGCTTTATGCACGCCTGCGGCTACTGCTCTCCATCACTGCCGGACTGATATGCTATTTTCTGCTCTCTGACCAGCCCGGGCAGATGCAGCGATTACTGATAAGCTGGAATGTCTGGGCCTGGCTCTATCTTTGTACACTCTGGTTTCGCATGCTGCGTACTGACGCGACGGGCATCAAGCGCATTGCGCAACAGCAGGATCAGAGTGCCGCACTGGTGCTGGGCATTGTGATCGTGGCCTGTATGGTCAGCATTGTGGCCATTCTGAGTGAACTGCCCACGCTCAAAGGCCTCAACGGCACCCCGCGACTGCTGCATCTGTTGCTGACGGCAATGACGCTGATTGCATCCTGGGCCATGCTACCCAGCGCATTTGCAATGCACTATGCTCACCAGCACTATCTTTACCGGGATAGCAGCGTAAGTCCGCTGATCTTTCCGGATAAAGCGAAAAATCCTGGCTACTGGGATTTCCTCTACTTTTCATTCACCATCGCGGTTGCCTCGCAGACGGCAGACGTCGCGACCGGAACAACAGAAATGCGTAAGCTGGCGTTATTGCAGTCTGTAATCTCATTTATTTTTAACCTGGCTATTCTGGGCTTGTCGGTAAATGTCGGTGCCGGTTTGCTTAATTAGGCTGTTTTGATCAATCGAAAACCGGGCAACGCTACCAGCCTGTTAATGCTGATGAGCAGTGTTCGCGCTAAGGTCTGACGACATCAGCAGCGGATAACAAGTTTACCGTCAGCGTTGGTCGGCCCACCATCAAACAGGTGCTGCACTGCTGCAAAATGTATGACAAGAAACCGTTTCCGGATGCGTAGATTTATTACTACGATAACGGCACCTAAAAGATCAATTCTCAGGGTGAAAACCATCAGGGCGTTTGTCATGAAGGGCAGGTTTGATGATGAAACTTTCACCGTACGCTTTCTCTCACTGCCTTCATCCGACCAGGGCAATAAAACGGCCTTTCAAAGTTAAACTTTATCAGAAATGATAAGCAGAACGTTTTTATTCAGAACGCGATCAGGGATACCGGTGAGGCCATCGCGCAGCAGAATGGCACCTATACACAGGAAAAAAACAGCGTAACCAATCCGGTTTCTGCACGCTGGGAAAACAAATAAGTTTTGCTCAGCAGGTCTGACAAGCTTTCAGCGTTGACCAGCTGCAGCCGGGCCGGTCACTGTTGTTCTCAAAAGATGAACAGCCATAGTGTAATGCCTTATCCTTTTCCTCTCAGCCAGATGCCCCTGATGCGCCATTCCGGTTGTGTTTAAGGGCAGGGAAGTACACTACCGGTAATCAGTCTGTGAATCATATCGCCAGCTTTTACCGATACTAAACTCCATTCTTTCTGAATTTGGTCAGAGCACGAGGCGTAAATATGGACAGAGCTTTACCCCTGCTGGAAGCGCAGGATGTTACTTTTTCAGTTGGTGATCGGCAGTTACTGCGACCGGTGTCATTGCAGTTAAATCGGGGCGATGATGTGTTACTGACCGGTCCATCCGGCAGCGGAAAAAGCACGCTTCTGAAAATTCTTGCTTCACTGATTACCCCAACTTCAGGCCAACTATTTTTCAGGAACAGTGATATCACCACGCTTAAAGCGGAGACCTATCGTCAGCAGGTCTCGTACTGTTTTCAGACGCCACAACTGTTTGGTCAGACGGTTTATGACAATCTTGCACTGCCCTGGCAGATTCGCCGGCAGAAGCCGCAGCGGGACAAGCTTGTTGCTGCGCTGGAAAGCGTTAATCTTTCTCCTGACATGCTGGATAAACCGGTTGAACAACTTTCGGGCGGAGAAAAGCAGCGTGTGGGGCTGCTCCGCAATCTGCAGTTTATGCCTGACGTACTGTTACTGGATGAAGTGACCAGCGCCCTTGATGAAGAGAACAGGCTGGCCGTACTTTTACTGATTAACCGGATTGCAACTGAAGAAAAGGTGGCGGTGGTGCGGATCAGTCATGATGTCAGCGATATTCAGCAGGCCGGGCATGTGCTGCGCCTCGAGCCGCCAGAAAAGGAGAATGCGCGTGAATCAGCATAATATCAGTGACACCTCGCTATTGCTGTCGCTGACGCTGGTCGTCATAGCGCTGCTTATCAGCCAGAAAGAAAAACTGGGCATGGGCAAAGATATTGTCTGGAGCACTTGTCGGGCGATTGTTCAGCTGGTTATCGTCGGCTTTGTGCTGAAGTCGGTTTTCGATGTCAATAACAGCTGGCTGACTGTCATGATGGTGCTTTTTATCTGCGTGAATGCCGCAATCACTGCCCGCAAACGCGGTCGGAATATTGATAACGCCTTTGCGATAGCGTTTACCTCAATCTTCAGCGGCACCGTCATCACGCTGACGATTCTGGTACTGAGCGGCGCGATAGCGTTTGTGCCAATGCAGGTCATTCCCATTTCAGGCATGATCGCCGGGAATGCCATGGTTGCAGTAGGGCTCTGTTTCAGCAACCTGAATCAGCGCTTCAGCGACAATCACCAGAAAATTATGGAGATGCTGAGCCTGGGTGCATCGGTGAAACTTGCCTCAGGCCGTATTATTGCTGACAGCATTCGCACAGCGATGATCCCGACAGTGGATGCAGCTAAAACCGTCGGGCTGGTCAGTCTGCCTGGTATGATGTCCGGACTAATTTTCGCTGGAATCGATCCGCTAAAGGCAATTAAATATCAGATTATGGTGACCTTTATGCTGATAGGCACCGCCAGTCTGTCAACTATCATCGCAGTCTGGTTATCTTATCGACAATTTTATAATGTCAGGGCGCAGCTGAAGATATCGGGAACAAAGCGGGACGGATAGTGCTGAGGACTGTGGTGAAAAATAAGGCCAATAAAAATTTTTTTAAATCAGCATTACATACGCAGGCTTGCAGATGTGATCATGCCTGATGGAAATATTGGGTGACTTCGGTTACCGCAATAAGATTGCTTTCATAAAGGATATGGATTGTCCCTGCATGCCGGACTGAAAGCGCAGAATCAGCTGATGGAATTCGTTACATCATACTTAGCGTTGATGATTTGGATTGTTCCAGAGATCATACTATGCAGTTATTTCGCACGACAGTAAGTCGGATTTCCTGAAGCAGGATTAAGCAGCTGGGGAGTTAGTATTGCAGCGAAATGATATGGCCTTCTCAGTCCTCGCTATTTTAAGGCGCTAAACAGGGCCGGAGTGCGGCTCAGTCTTTCAGGATAGCGTTAATAATGGTTATGCCTGTCGCATTGCTACGTTTGGTAACGCAAAGCATGCCACCACCAAAATAATTGCTCACAGGTTCACACACTTTTATGCGTCTTTGCAGGTCTGGATCGTAAACATCTACGCCAGAACAGCTGTTACGACTACCGCCCGGCGGCGGCTTGCTTCTGATTCACAACTTTGCCTCAGAAGAGTTATTGGCCTGGTTAGCAAAATTAGTCACCTTCACCCCGGGCGAATAGTTTCCCTCAGAATTGACAATAATTAGCCTTTTATTCAGAAGATTGCCCGATGTTATTCTGCGTTAACGTAACCTCCTTACTTCTGGAGGGAATTATGAATAACAGCAAAACCGTCATTTCTCTGTTTATGGCCCTGATGCTTTTTTGGGTTGGCACAGCTGAAGCTAAAACATCGAAGCAAACCGATGATCAGGTTCGTCAGCTCATCATCGAGGACTCAATTGCCTCATACCCGGGTGTTTGCGCATGCCCCTTTAGCTCTGCACGTAACGGCAGTAGCTGTGGCAGGCGCAGCGCATGGAGTAAGCAGGGCGGGTATGCACCAGTTTGTTATAAGAAAGAAGTCTCAAAGGAGATGGTTGATGAATGGCGCAATAGTCACGACGCTTGAGCCACAGAGCCAAAACATCTCAGGGAAGAAAGTGGCGTCATGGTCAGCTGAGAACATGACGGAATAACCGGTTATGGTTTAAGTCTGCTGCTGCTATTCTTTTAACGAGCCACTATAAAAAAATATTGCCGATCAGCGTTGATCCTTTTACACCTGACAATTTCTGACGAATAGTTTTTCGGGAACAGCGAAATCCTTTTATCTGCTGTTTTCTAAATAACTGGCAGACAAAAAATAGCCTTACCCGATTGCCGGACAACACCCTGTCCGGCAATCAGCTATTTTATATCAGCACCTGAGATCAGCTTAATTCTGCGCCGGCTGGGCCTGCTGATTTTTTTCCGCTTCTTTATGCTTTTTCTTCGCCATATGATGACCGACTGCGCAACCCGCTGCGGCTCCGGCAACACCATGATGATGAGCAACATGACCTGCGACGCCGCCGACTGCGGCGCCTTTCAGACATCCTTCGGCGTTAGCCTGTAAATTCACAGACAAAAACAGACCGGTAGCCATAACGATTACTGATAATTTTTTCATTTTTTTATATCCTGATAGTCATAATTGCAGTTTGAACTCTGCTGAGCATAGCCAGGCTTTAGGATGCTTCGCTCGTCAGGATACAGGAATCGCGAAGTTAGTTACCTGTCGTTACGCTTTTCACAAAATGAATGGAATAGATGCCGTATTTTTAATCAAGAGCCTGACAACCCGTTTGTTACCCGAGAAGAGTAGCGCGGTGTGCTCTGCAGAGAAACCAGCTTTATCTGCCAGAAACGTCAAGTAGTGATCCTGTAAAAAATATCTCAAATGCCTGACATCTGGGTGAGCGCTATCCACTGGCGGCCTGTGATTACATGATGATGACTAAACGGCGAGTAAACAACAGTGCGGAATTATTATTTAAATAAACTTCGTTTAATCTGCAAATCTATTCTTGCAGATGATCCCCCCTTAATAAATTCTTAATATGGCTGAGTTATAAATGGCTGACTGAGTTCATTAAAAATAAAACTTGATTCTATGTGGGATTGGTTATTCATATATGGCTGCCAGGGTAATCAGCTAAAGTCATCTATTTATTCCATGCTCTTTACGTCGCTATATAAGCAAAGCCTGAATGAATTACTTTGATGAAATTTCTTTAGTTATGTCGAGACTGGCGTTAACTTTCAGCATTATACTGGCATCGCTGGCTCACTGATATGCGATCAGAGAGTGAGTGTCTGATTCAGAACTAAACCTGACTTTCCAGTCTGCTCGCCATAAATAGGTTAACCACAACAATTGTTTATTTGTTTTATTGATATTTTTTCGGGAAAACGTTTGTTAATGCTTTCCTTTCTTCAACCAGCGTGAATGGTACTATCATGAAAAATATCCTTATTACCGGTTCAACAGGTTTTTTAGGCGGGGCTGTCGTAGCAAATCTTTTGCAGAGCAGGGTTCAGGATCGACTGCTGATGCTGGTCAGATGAAAAACCGTTGACGAAGGATTAAAGAGGCTTAAAGCCAACCTGAAGAACTTTGGCTTAAATGCGTCAGTAATCAATACGATAGTACCTGAAAATATTATTTTGGGTGACCTGGCATTTACGGACGATTTTATTCATGATGTATGACTTAATAACGTTACCCATGTCATTAACTGCGCCGCCGTCGCTTCATTTGGTAATAATCCCACCATCTGGAAGGTGAACGTTGAGGGCACGTTCCGATTTGCTGAACGAATGAGTCGTGTTAAAGGATTGAAGAAATTTATCCACGTTGGAACCGCTATGTCCTGTGCGCCGGAACCCGGCTCACTTGTCACTGAGGGCGGGCTAAACTCCAGCCGGGATCAGCATATTGTTGAATACACCTGGAGTAAGGCTTCGATTGAAAAGCTGATGACAGAGAAGTTGCCGGGCCTGCCACTGGTGATTGCCCGTCCATCGATTGTGGTGGGGCATTCCGATCAGGGATGCCTGCTCTCAGCCAGCGTTTTCTGGGTATTCAGGATGGCACTGGCGTTGGGTAAATTTACCTGCGACCTTGACGATCGTATTGATGTGGTTCCGGTTGATTACTGCGCAGATGCACTGGTTCTGCTGCTTGACGCAGAAAACGTCATTAATGAAGTCATTCACATTTCTGCCGTAACACATAGCAGTGTTACGTTTGCAGAGATAGACGAGGCGATGGCCAGAGCGTCAGGAAACAAGGCGCTGGGCGTAGATTACCAGAAAGTGTCTTATAAACAGCTGTCAGATAGCAGAAGCACGTTTAAGGATCTGTTTGGACCCTGCAATGAACGCATCATGCTGCGCGCGATGAACCTGTATGGCCACTTCTCAAACCTGAATGTGGTGTATGATAACTCCAGACTGCTACAGCTCGGCATGAATAAACCGTCCAGATTTACCGATTATTTGGACCGCTGTGTGATGACAACACGTGATTCAACGATTGCCGAATTGATGCAGGTCGACTTTAAGTAGTTGTAAACGAAGTGGAAGAGTGTGGTTGAGAAAAAAGCGCTTCCAGTAGGAAGCGCTTCGGTTGATTAAAACGTCATAGTCAGACCCGCATAATAAGCACGTCCTGGCTCGTTATAGGTCGATGCCCCATCCGCTTCCCGATAGAGCTGCTTATCCAGCAGGTTATTAATACCGGCATTGGCACGCAGATTTTTGGTAATGTCGTAATTGAAATTAACCCCGAATACCGAGTAAGCTCCGACTTCACGATTCGACATTGATCCATTTTCTGTGCGGGATTCCGCATACTGGCGCGGTTTCTGGCGGCCATACATTGTCCAGTTCAGGTTAGTTGATAAATCCTGTGTCACTTGCCAGTCCAGCATGGAGTTGATGGTGTATTCCGGGATAATCGACAGCGGATTGCCGGTTTTTTTATCTTTAGACTGAATCATGTAAGTGGCATTGGTACGCCACTCAAGTTCGTCACTGACCAGCGGTATCGTAACGTTACCCTCCAGACCTTCAACTACTGCTTTGCCACCGTTGCTCCACTGCAGAATATTGTTGCCATTAGAGGCGTAACCCAGCACATCGGTCCCGGCGACGATCTTGTTCTTGTAGTCATTGCGGAACCAGGTAAGACCTGCCACATATCCTTTCTGACTGAACTCAATACCCAGCTCTTTATTGACGCTGACTTCAGGATCAAGATTTTGATTACCCAGCAGATAACAGCTGCCGCTCGTCACGTTGACCGGGCAGCCGTTGCCTCGTGTAGCCAGCAAATAGCCCTCGCTGGACTGATAGAGGTTGGGGGCTTTGAATGCACGGGCGATACCTGCTTTCAGGGTAAAACTTTCTCCCAGCGCCTGAGAAATATTCAGTGACGGACTCCAGTTCGCCCCGAAAGTATTGTGATAATCAAAACGCAGACCTGGGATCACTTCTGTGCTGTTGGTCGCGGCGATGTTATCTTCGAAATAGAGTGAACTCAGCGTCGCGCTGTTTTTGCTGTTGCGGCTGCCCGCATCACCACTGATGCCATCAATCGAAACGCCCGGTGCGCTGGTGCCATTCATGGAGTTAGGATCGTTCAGCTCATCACGGTTCCACTCGGCGCCCAGCGTAACGGTCTGTTCACGCAGCAATTCCAGCGGGATGCTGACTTCGCCTCCCGCCCGGTAACTTTCAAAGCGACTGGTCGAAAACGTATTGCTGTTGATTCGGCCTTCACCCGAGCCCGCGGTGCCTTCGTTCAGACGGGTATTGTTTGTCTTCTCATAGTTAAAGGTCAGTTTTGACTGTCCCCAGTCCCAGATACCGTTGTGGGCCAAGCCCCAGGTCTGACGATAAAGACGATTAGTTTCTGACCCGTCGAGAGATTCGATCAGCGCATTACCGGACCCGTTGCTGTACTGGGTATCCCCGGCGTAAATATTGCCCTGACGACTGTAGCCATAGCTGAAATCCAGCACCTGCAATGGCGTAATCTTCCAGGACAACACGCTGTTGATGTCTTTATTGCGAACGCCTTCACGACCGGCCGCGCCGGAGCCGTTATGCGACTGATTGATATCGAAAGCATCGCTGTCGGTTTTATTGATGTTGCCATAAAGCCGCATAGTCAGAGCATCGCCCGCCAGCGGGCCACTCAGGCTAACGTTTGCGCGTCGGGTTGCCCCTTCTTTATCATCTTCCGGCTGGTTGGTGTAGAGCGACAGCGATCCGCTCCAGTCATTTGTCGGACGTTTGGTAATGATGTTAACCACACCGCCAGAAGCGCCTGAACCGTAACGGGCTGCCGCCGGTCCACGAATAATCTCAATCCGTTCAACCATTTCCGGTGGTACCCAGTTGGAGTCGCCACGGGAATCACGCTCGCCACGCCAGCTGTAACGCACTGAATTGCGCGAGGTCGTCGGCACACCGTCGATCAGAATCAACGTGTTTTCCGGCCCCATGCCGCGAATATCGATTTGACGATTATTACCGCGTACACCATTGGCGCTGTTACCGGTGAGATTGACGCCCGGCATTTTACGGATGATGTCTGAGAGGTCGTTGACTGGCGGATTCTTTTCAATGTCCTGTGAGGTAATGATTGAAACGCCGGGCTGCTGTTTTAACTCCTGTTCAGCCGTGACCAGCATCGTTTCATCATCAGCCAGCTTTTCTGTCTCTTCCTGAGTAGCGCTGTTAGCAGAAGTACTCAGTACACTGGCCAGTAGTAGTGCGGCAGGTTGCTTACGGACACGCATGGTTACATTCACTTAGAAAATCTCCCTGAATCGTTAAGGTATGTAAGCAAATGCGTATGATAATGATAATAGTTATCATTGTATATCTCGGTTAGGCATCTTTACATCTCGTGATAGTGGGCTGCTTATCCATTAGCCTGACCACTCAGATGAGCAAAACAGGTCGCAAAAACGCTTCGTTGTCATAACCAGTAAAGTCTCTCAGAATGGCTCAGAATACGTCATTGTGACTCCAGACTTATTAGGTCTGGAGTCACAGCTTAATGGTGGGTAGAATGGCGGTTACGAAATGGGCAACAGGTCATGATGTGATAACAGATTCAACTATAACCTCAGCGCGTTCAGCACATGTTGGCCGCCATGTTCTAATCTGGCTTGAGCAGGTGAAGGCGGCTTCGCTGAGGGAGCTGGATAATTTTGGCGATGAAGGCACGGTGGAGCAGGTGATGAAGGTCTGGGTAAAACTGTCACTGTTGATCAGTCGGCGGCGTCCTGAGATCGCCATCTCGTCTCTGTTGAAACATGTTCTGCCCAACATCGGCACGGAGCCGCTCAAAACGCTGAACCGTCTGCGCCTCAACCGGCTTTACAACATCCTGATTGCCGACGGTAAAAAGGAGGAGGCGCGTCGGGTATTCGCGCTGACCAAACAATTCCTCGCCTGGGCCGAGATGCAAGGCTATCTCGATCATTCGCCGATTGCCTCAATGAAAAAACGGGATGTTGCAGGTCGTGCTACGCCACCGCGCAGCCGGCAACTGACTGATGCGGAAATCTGGGTCTTCTGGCACGGTCTGGATAACTGGGCATTATCGGAGCAGGCGCGCTGGGCGCTGCGTTTATGTCTGGTCAGTGCCCGACGGCCGGATGAGATTGTACAGGCGCAGAAAGGGGAATTCGATCTGCAGTTAGGATTATGGATGCAGGGCACCCGTAATAAATCACAGCGTGAGCATGTACTGCCGATTTCACCGCTGATGCGGCAGTGTATCGAAGCATTACTCAATGCCGCCGAACCGGACTCGCCCTGGCTGGTGCCCGCACCACGCGATCCCCAACAGCCGCTGTCAAAAGGCGCGCTGAATCAGGCGCTGCGCCGGATGATCCGCGCACCGCGTGGGCTGGGACTGGAGCCGTTTACCCCACGCGATCTGCGCCGCACCGCCCGATCAAAACTTTCTGCCCTCGACACGCCTAATGATGTCGCCCGTAAAATCATGAACCATGCGCTGGAGGGGATCGATCGGGTCTATGATACCCATGACTATCTGACCCAGATGCGCAGCGCCATGAATACCTTTTCAGAGGCGATTGAGCAGATTATTGAATGCGACAGTTATCATCTGCTGCGACATCGCTATGATGGCGAGACCCTTGCTCTGGGCAATCTCTCCATCATGGCGATGTCACGCTGACGTTGTTGTTTTAATGCTCAGAAGTGGTAACGCAGCCAGGCAAAATAGACGTTACCGTTATTATGCGTACCCGGTATGTAGGTCATCTGGAAATCGAGATCGCCATACCCGACTGAGGCCAGCGGCAGCAGCGCAGGCACTGGTATATAGTCCCAGTTATGCCGGGCAGTGACGCCTGCCGTGTAACCTGCACCCCAGTGAAAATTCTGGTCATCCAGCGGACGCCATGTCGCTACCCAGCCATAACCCCCAAAGGGCTCCCATTTATTGAAAGAGTCCTTAAAGGCCATTAAATAGATGCCGTTCCAGTTGCCTTTCTCATCGTAGCGAGAGATACCCCCGCCTGCACCCCAGGGCCTTTCATTATATTTATCAATGTGTTCCCGATCGTACGTGGCGCGGTTGTGCCATGTAATCGCGGGCAGATAGAAGTCGATTCCCTCTGGCTGCTGCCATGTTGTGGCAACCTTATCACTGAAGCTATTCCAGCCTGCGCTGACATTCTGGACTAGCGTGGCGGAGTGAGCTGTAAAAGCAGTGATAACGGTGGTTGTGATCATCAGCGCTTTAAGAGTCGAAGTTTTGCGCATGTGCGAATACCTGCAAAGTCTGGTGTTAAATAAGGAAATTAAAGCATCAAGGCGGGTATTGTCGCACAAAGAGTGGCAACTTCAGGTCAATGAGCGGCTGAAGCAGGATTTTATAATTAATAAAAGCGAGACGGCATGTCTGCTTCTCTAATCGTCCGTCAATCCACTGGCTATTTTAAGAACCTCTCCCTATTAGCAAGCTTTAAAATCTGAACGTGCAGACAATATCCTGAAAAAAATCGTATTATTTGTTAACAAAATCTTGCAATGATAATCGCAATGCGTATATTTCTCATTTGCTTTGAAAGTTCATCACACCCGCGCACAGGCGCTCACGGAAAGGGTTTAGGGTTCCTCAAACCCTCAGCAGGGCAGCGATGTCCGCAGGATGCAAGGTCGTGACAGTGGCAGCATAAAAACATAAAGATAATTGAGGAATTAATGAACGCTTTCGATCTTCAGACCCCCAGGGTTACAGGTACATCTGCTCTGCAACGCCCATTCCGATTCTCCTTACTGGCCGTCATTGTCGCCGCATCGCTGGCGAATAACGTCGCTAGCGCTGCAGAAACTTCAACACCTGCTGCAAGCGATGGCCAGACACTAACGGTCAGCGCGTCAGCCGATGATGCCGTGACAACGTCACCGAAAACGGATTACAGCGTTCCGGTTACCCGTGCCGGCACCAAAATGCTGGGCACCGTACGTGATGTGCCGCAGTCCGTCAGTATCGTCAGTACTCAGCGTATGGCCGATCAGCAGCTCCAGTCACTGAATGATGTGCTGTCCAACACCACAGGCATTCATGGAATCAGTGGCGATATGGACCGCACTAACTACTATGCGCGCGGCTTTCTGATCGACAACTACATGATCGATGGCATTCCTACCGCCTTTGCGGCTCGCTGGAATCTGGGCGATGCACAGACCGATATGGCACTGTATGAGCGCGTTGAAGTGGTACGCGGGGCAACCGGGCTGTTGACCGGGCCAGGCAATCCGTCTGCCGCTATCAACATGGTGCGTAAGCACGCGGACAGCAAAGAGTTCGGTGGCACCGTTTCCGCCAGCTACGGCAGCTGGAACAAGCAGCGCTACGTGGCCGATCTTTCCGCGCCACTCAGTGAGTCCGGCAATGTTCGTGGCCGTATGGTCGCCGGCTGGCAGGACAATAACAGCTTTATAGAGCGTTACGGTGCCAAAAAACAGTTTATCTATGGCGTGGTTGACGCTGATCTCACCGACTCTGCCACGCTGTCGGTGGGTTATGAGTTCAGCCAGGTCAATACAGACTCCACGATGTGGGGCGGCGCACCGCGCTGGTACACTGACGGCACGCAGATACATACCCGACGCGGCTACAACACTGCGCCAGACTGGGCCTATAACGATAAAGAGAACCGTAAAGTCTTTGTTAACCTGAAGCAGGATTTCGACAACGGCTGGAACCTGACGTTAAACGGCACGCACACCGATATGCGTCTGGACAGTAAGCAGCTCTATCTTGATGGCTATTTCGACCGAAACACGGGCGCGGGCGTCTCTTCCTATGCCAACTATCCTGTGGTGGGCGGAACCGGTTATAACACCGGAAAGCGCAAAGTAGATGCCGTCGATGCCTTTGCCAGCGGCCCGTATGAACTGCTGGGCCGTCAGCACGAGCTGATGATGGGCGTCAATTATACCCGCCAGGATAACAAGTACTTTAGTACCTTTGAGAATATTTCCCCAGAATCGCTGGGCAATTACAACGATTTCAATGGCCAGTATCCGGAGTCAGACTGGACGCCACGACTGCCCGCCAGCGATACCCAGCTGGTTCGCCAGAAGTCGACTTATATGGCGACCCGCCTGTCGCTTGCCGACCCGCTGCACCTGATCCTTGGCGCGCGTTACACTAACTGGAACCGCGAAACCTTAAGCGGGGAAGCGGAAGAAAATAACATCACCCCCTATGGCGGGCTGATTTATGACTTTGCGGAAAACTGGTCTGCTTATGCCAGCTATACCTCGGTGTTCCAGCCTCAGGATTATCGCGATGCCAGTGGCGCTTATCTGTCGCCGGTTATTGGGAAAAACTACGAAGCCGGGCTGAAATCTGACTGGATGGACAGTCGCCTGACTGCCTCTGTTTCTGTATTCCGCACCGAACTGGATAACGTCGGAGAAGCCACCACTCAGACCATTCAGGGTTCAGGCGATGTTGCCTACATTGGCCGTAAAGGCGTAGTGAGTCGTGGCGTCGAGTTTGAAGTCAATGGCGCATTGACCGACAACTGGCAGATGACCTTTGGCGGCACACGCTACATAGCGGAAAACCGCGATGGCAGTACCTTTAATCCACAGTTACCCCAGACCAGCTTTAATCTGTTCAGCACCTATCGCCTGCCGACGCTGCAGCAGCTTACGCTGGGTGGCGGCGTAAACTGGCAGACACATGTCTGGAACGACGTCGGTGGACCGGAAGGCAACGGCACCTGGCGCGCCCGTCAGGGCAGCTATGCACTGGTTGATCTGTTTGCCCGCTATCAGGTGAACAAAAATCTGTCGCTGCAGGGCAACCTTAATAACCTGTTCGACAAAGAGTATGACACTAACGTGGCCGGCTCCGTTGTCTACGGCGAACCTCGCAACTTCGCTGTCACCGCCAGCTACACCTTCTGATTTATCTGCGGGTAAGCCTGTAAAAAACGCCTCGGTTGAGGCGTTTTTTTATTATCCAGCCCGCTATCTCTCGCCTCTGTTGGCACAATTTTTCCGGAATAAGATTTCAGAGCACAGGCAGGATTATCGTCTGACAGCAAAGTGCAATGTTGCCTGTGCATTTCGATGATTCATATCAGCAACCCTTTATCAATTCTCATATTGGTGAAGCCTCTGCCAGCATTTTTACATCAGTTTAAGGCGTATTAAGTACTCTGGAACAAGCAGGTTTCTGCGTTTCCAGCCTGTCAACGCTCAGCCGTTTTGAGAAGATGGTTTCCATAATGGAAACAGTCAGGAGCCAATGGAATGCATGTTATTTCACGCGTGCCGTTTGACGTGGCGGCCAGAAAACATCCCAATGCAGCGGCAGCACTGGATCTACTTTACCGCCACCTCAGACAGGGCGATTTCAGTGGTCCTGACGATCTCAGAGCGCTTTATGCAAGCCTTGATCGTATGAAGTATCGCGCTAAATGGTGGATCATTGACGTCAGTGGCAACCAGTTGCGCGTGATATTCTTCGCGGATTTTGAGCGCAGCAAAATCTTCATCAAGCATATCTGCACTCACGCTGAGTACGACAAGCTTGTTAAGAAATATTGGGAGGTAACCGAATGAATATTGAAGCTATCAGGCTGTCAAATCAGCTGGCAGAAGCGGTACCGCTGCTGGCTGGCAGCAACCAGCGGCATGATTATGGAGAAGCACTGGAACTGGTCGAATACCTTATTGAATATGAGCCGGATAATCCGCTGGTAGACTTGCTTTGTGCCCGCATTGCTCATTATGAAGATAATGATCCTGCGATGGCCGACTTTAATAGCCGCCAGCGTGAAATCAGCACCGGACCTGGCGTTCTGAGGGTACTGATCGAGCAGCACAACCTCAGCCTGAGTGACTTCGAAAATGAAATTGGCAAAAAGTCGCTGGTCAGCCGAATTCTCAGCGGCGATCGTCAGTTGACCGTGTCACACATACGGGCATTGTGCGCGCGGTTTGGCCTGTCACCATCGTTGTTTTTTTGATTTAAGACGACTTCAAAGGCCAATCGAACGCCAAAAGTCATTATGCTTTATCACTCCGATTGATAAAAAAAACGCCTCAACCGAGGCGGTTTTCATTACATTTCAGATCAGCACTCAGGTAAAACGCAGGGCCAGATTAAACCCTTCACCAGACTCCACGACAATCGCCTCAGTGTGCTCCTGAAACGCAATATCCCCTGCCTGCAGTGCGTTTCTGACCCGCGCGAGATCGCCGGTTTCAAATCCCAGCGCAACCATTCGGGCGCTGCCATCATAGTCTTCTGGCAGCGGACCGAAGCGACGTTGCGCATACGCTGCTGACGCAAATCGAACCGTGGCGGCACCGGCACGCAGAACAAAGGCGCCTTCAGGGCAGGCAAGCACTTTTGCGGCACCAAAAAGACGACTATAAACCTGAGCCGAGTGCGCCGGGTCCTGCGCCACAATGACAAATTCACTGATGTTCCGCACGCCATTGGGATGGCGTTGCCAAGCAGGCTGCCATACCGCTTCAGGTGTCAGGTGCTGGCAAAAAAAGCTGCGTCCATTGGGTATCAGCGAAGGACGCAGCCGCACAGTTCGAAAGCGCGCTTCATTTACCGTACCGTCGGGCAGATCGACAGGACGATGAAAAGAGGCGGGTGGATCGCCATCCAGATCCTGACATTCCAGATGCTGAAACGCACTGTCGGCGTCACTGCTTTTCCACACCAGGCCACTCAACCCCAGCGGCGATTGCCAGAGATCGGCGCGCTGGCTGCCTTTGCCGGGTTCATAGCCGAGCAGCTCAAGATAATTTTCGCCGAAGATGGCCAGATGATTACTTGAACCCAGCGAATGATGACCGCGTTCTGTGAGCTGAAAGCCAAGCCGCCGGAAACGCGCGCTGGCGCTGTCGAGCTGGTCGGCCACGTTAATCACCGCGTGATCCAGAATCGGTTGCGGAACCGGAACAGACATCGCTGCACTCCTTTTTCTGGTCATTGCGCCGCCACAATCTGTAACGCGCGCGGTACCAGCTGCGTGAAGTATTCTACTGCCGGGCCGATCAGTGCTTCATCCGGATCGAACGCGGCGTGATGCAGGCCAAATTCGCTGGCGCTGCCAATGCTGACAAATGCGCCCGGCACCTGTTGCAGATAGAAGGCAAAATCTTCTCCGCCCATTTGCGGTGACTCAGCATGCTCCGCGAGATAGCCGCTCTGTTGTGCGACTTCCAGTGCCACATCCACCCAGCCTGGTGTGTTAATCAGGGCAGGCGGCCCCTCGGTCCATTCCAGCTCCGCGGTCGCGCCAAATCCGGCGGCGATGCCCTGAATCAGCGAGCGGATACGGTGTGGGATCTGCGTCCGAATTTCACCATTGTGGGTGCGCACCGTGCCTTCCAACTCAACGCTTTGCGGTAACACGTTCCAGGTATTCCCGGCGGTAAAGCGCGTCACGCTCAGCACCACCGTCTCCAGCGAACTGAACACCCGGCTCGGCAGCGTCTGTAAAGCGGTCACAATATGGCTGGCAATCACGATCGAATCGATGCCCTCCTGCGGTCGTGCTGCATGCGCGCCTTTACCTTCAACACGGATCACAAAACGATCGACATTGGCATAAAACGCGCCCGCCCGACTACGCAGTGTACCGAGCGGCAGGTCGGGCGCATTGTGCAGGCCGAATATTACCTGTACGCCTTCCAGCGCACCGGCATCAATCAGCTGACGTGCGCCATTAAACGTCTCCTCGGCGGGCTGAAACAGAATCCGCACCCGGCCTGGCAGCGTGGCTTCCTGCTGTTTAAGCTGCAGAGCGACGCCCAGCATAACCGCGCTGTGAACGTCGTGACCGCAGGCGTGCATTACGCCCGGCGCCTGCGATCGCCACGGGCGATCGGTGATTTCATCAATTGGCAACGCATCAATATCCGCACGCAGGGCAATCAGCGATTCGCCGTGACCGATTTCTGCCACCACGCCGGTTTTCAGTCCCAGCGGCAACAGCCGGATACCCGCCTGTTCAAGCCAGCCGGTAATACGCCCAGTTGTGGCAAACTCATGGTTTGAAAGTTCCGGATGCTGATGCAGTTCGCGACGCCACTGCACCAGTTGTTCAGTTAAAGGCAATGTCATGTTTATCCCTGTTATTCCGGCAGAAAAGGCTCGCCCAGCGTCAGCATCAGGCGATTGGCCCAGGCAAAGAAGGCGGTGGACTGAATCAGGTCGAGCAGGTCAAGCGTATCCAGCCCCTGCTCGCGCAGTGCAGCGATCTGCGACTGCGCAGGTTGCGCAGGGGTCAGCGACAGCGCCGCCGAAAAGGCGATGATCGCCTGCCAGCGGACAGTGTGTCCGTGGGATAATACTGCGCCGGGCGCGACATTCAGCAGCTTCTGTACTGCGTCATCCTGCTTTGAAAGCTGGCTGGCTTTACGCGCATGAACCGAGGCGCAATAAATACAGACGTTGACCTTACTGACCACCGTGGCGGCCAGCTCACGCTCGGCGCGCGGCAGCCCGCCAGCGGTGTAGAAAATGCCTTTGTCGGTCAGGGTACGCTGCTCCAGCAGCGGCAGGTTACGCCCCAGCAGACGGAAATAGTCGGAATCGGTGTGACCAAATTTTGCCAGTGTCGCCTGCTCCTCCTCACTGAATTCAGCCAGCGGTCTGGCGGGCAGCCACGGCTCCCAGCCGAGTTCCTGCTGCGTAAACGCGGTCAGCGCCGTTTTGCCGCTGGCGGTCTTCAGTGCCGCATGCCAGTGACCGGCGACGACCGGTGCAGCGTCAACCGCTGCTTCATGGCCCTGCAGGCTGCGCAGACCTGTGATTAACCGGCTCTGAAAACTGACGAACGCCACCAGCTGCGCCAGGGTAACAATGCCACGCGGACTCCAGCCCGCCTGCTTCAGCGTCTCCAGATGGGCAGGTGTAGCGGCAACCGGCTCGAAGGTGAGGCAATGCGCGAAATCCAGCGCGGTGCTAATCCGATCACTATCGGGCACAGGCTGCTGCGGCTGATAGTGCGTCTGCAACTCCGACCGGGCATGCCAGCCTGCGACCTTTGCGGCCAGAAGGCGTCGCTCAGCTAACGGAAAATCGTCATCGCCCTGGTCAAATAACACGTTATAGCTGCCCTGGGCATGGAGCGTCGCGGCGTGACGTGTCTGGCACGCGTGGGCCAGTGCAGAAGCGGGATCGATATCCGCCAGTGCGGCAATCAAATCGTCAGGTTGACTCATGAAATTCTCCTGTCTGGTTCGCCAGCAACACTAAGTGCGGGCGCAATATGTCCGGCAATCAGCTCAATCGAGCGCAGCGTATCGGCATGCGAAGGCTCTGCTGAATGCACCTGGAATGAGATGTCGGTAACGCGAGGCAGCACGCTGTCCTGCGCCAGCGAGCGCGCGACCTGATCGATGCCGCCAACATGGGCATCAAACTGTGCCAGCAGGTCATCAAAGCTTTCCCCGCGTATTTCGCCACGGTACTGAGCAGCCTGCTTGCGAATGCCCGGTTCAGCGATCTGACGTGCGAAGTGGTCTGAATCCGCGACAAATGCAGTGCGGGAGGCAAGAATACGCGGCTCAATTCCCGCCGGAAGTGCCGCGAGATAGGCATCAATCAGCGGATTCTGCAGCGTATCGAGCGGAAGTTCTGCCCGGCCTTCTGGCCGTGGCTGGGTCCGTGATAGCATCAGACCGTGTCCGCCCTGGCCGGCACGGATTGCGCCCTCAACCGAAAAGGTGGCGATCCACACCCGTCCGGCGAGCTGCGGCGCGGCGGGCCAGAGATGATTGTCCGGATGACCCAGCGAATCACCGCGCCAGGCACTGAGCAGCGTATGCAGATTGTCTGCAAATGCTGCGCCGCGTTCGGCAAACGTCAGGCCAAAGGGTAAAAACGAGTCCGGTGTGCCGCCCGAACCCAGCCCGATTTCCAGCCGTCCGTCCGACAGCAAATCCAGTACTGCGGCATCTTCTGCGACCCGTAGCGCATTTTCCATCGGCAGCGTGATGATGGCAGTGCCGAGCCGTATGGTGCGGGTATGGGCGGCGGCGTGCGCCAGAAAAACCAGCGGCGAAGGCAGTCCGCCCTCATCCTCATGAAAGTGATGCTGAGCAATCCATGCCGTATCAAAGCCACAGCGCTCGGCATGCTGAATCTGTTCAGTGGCCAGCTGATAGCGCTGTTTAGCCGGGACGTTATCCAGCAGTCGGGTAAAAAATCCGAGACGTCGGCTCATGCAGACTCCTTGTGCGTTATCGGAACGAGCGGAGGGATCGCACCAATCAGTTCGCGCGTGTAGGGATGCTGAGGTGTACTGAATATCGTGACAACGTCACCTTGTTCCACCGCTTCGCCTGCTTTTAATACAGAGACACTGTCGGCAATCTGTCGCACCGTCGCCAGATCATGCGTGATAAACAGATAGGTCAGCCCCAGTTCGGCCTGAAGCTGCTGCAACAGATCGAGAATTTGTGCCTGCACCGTGACATCCAGCGCCGATGTCGCCTCGTCCAGCACCAGGATTTCAGGCTCGCAGATTAGCGCCCGCGCCAGTGCTACACGCTGCCGCTGACCGCCCGAAAGTTCATGCGGCTGACGTGATAACAGGGAAAGTGGCAGTGCCACCCGCGAGGTGATCGCTTCCACGCGTTCGCGGCGCTGGCTGCGGTTCAGCTTGTCAAAGTTACGCAGGGGTTCTTCGATAATCGAATAGAGCGTCTGGCGGGGATCGAGCGAGGAGAACGGGTTCTGATAGACAAACTGGATCTTACGGCGCAGCTGTCGTAATGCTTCGCCGCGCAATCCATTCACCATAATGCCGTCCAGCGTCACTGCGCCACTATCGACGGTTTCAAATCCCAGAACGATACGTGCCAGCGTCGTTTTGCCGCTGCCGGATTCGCCGACCAGCGCATGCGTGGTGCCGCGTGCCACCTGAAAACTGACGTTGTTCAGCGCCTGTAATCGCTGCTGTTTACCGAGCGAAAAGCTCTTCATCACGCCGGTTGCCCGGATTGCCGGGGCAGAAAATCGGGCGGCCGCAGGTTTAACGCGGGCCGGTCGCTCCGGCGCAGCATCGTTCAGTAACTGGCGGGTGTAGGGATGTGATGGCGCGCTGATGACCTGGGCGGTGCGACCCGATTCCTGAATCTCACCGTGGCGAAAAACAATGATGCGGTCTGCACGCTGCGCCGCCAGCGCGAGGTCGTGAGTGACAAACAGCACGGCGGTACTGGATTCCTGCCGCAGGTCATCCAGCAGATCGAGAATACGCTTCTGCACCGTGACATCCAGCGCGCTGGTCGGCTCATCCGCAATAATGATCTCCGGCTGCAGGGCGAGGGCGATAGCGATCAAAACACGCTGCTTCATGCCGCCTGACAGCTGATGCGGAAACTGCGTAATCCGCTGTTCCGGATGGCTGAGACCGACACGGGTCAGCAGATCAATGACCCGCTGCTTGCGCTGTGCTGCCGATAATCGCAGATGCAGGCGCAGGATCTCCTCCACCTGTTCGCCGATGGTTTTAACCGGATTCAGTGAGTTGCCAGGATCCTGCGGCACCAGGCTGATGCGCGCACCGCGCAGCGAGTCGAAACGCTTCTGTGACCACTGGCTGATATCGACGCCGTTGAGCCGGATTTCACCCGCTTCGCGGCGGCCGTTTTCCGCCATCAGGCCCATAATGGCCTGTGCCGTGGTGGTTTTACCGGAACCGGATTCCCCGACCAGTGCCACCATCTCACCAGCGTGCAGTTTAAAGCTTACGTTATGCACCACCGGCAGCCATTGGTTGCCGCGGCGATAACTTAGTGTCAGGTTGTTGACTGCGAGTAACGGCTGAGCGCTCATCGGCGTCCTCCTGAAAGTTGCTGACTGATGCGGTTTGCGGCGAGCACGACAGCCACGACCACCACACCAGGAAACGTGGTCAGCCACCAGGCGGTAGCCAGATAATTACGCCCTTCAGCGATTAGCAGACCCCATTCCGGGACAGGCGGCGGCGTGCCGTAGCCGAGAAAGCTCAGGGTCGACAGCGCCAGAATCGCCTGACCAAACTGCAGGGCGGCAAAGGCGATCACCGGCGTCAGCGCATTGGGCAGAATGTGGCGTAACAGCACGCTGAAAAAGCGGCCGCCGCTGCCATATGCCGCCTCGATATATTCACTGTGACGGATGCGCACCACTTCGGCGCGCGCCAGTCTTGCAAAACTGGCGATGGAGGCGATGCCCACCGCCAGAGCGGCGTTCAGGGTGCCGAAGCCGAGTAGTATCAGCACGCTCAGGGAAAGCAGCAGCGAGGGGATCGCCAGTAATACATCCACGGCGCGCATCACTGTCGATTCAGTTTTGCCGCCCGAGGCCCCCGCCAGCACGCCCAGTGCGGTGCCGGCCAGCAATCCGATCGCTACCGCCATGACCGCAGCGGAAAGCGATTGGGACGCGCCATAAACAATGCGGGCAAAGAGATCGCGGCCAAGCTGGTCGGTGCCAAGCCAGTGCCCGGTCTGAGGCGCCAGTCGCTGAGCGCCCGCGATCCCTTCAAGCGGGTTGGACTGGGTAAAGATGGCCGGGAAGAGGGCCGCCAGCACTGCCAGCAGCATCACGAATGTGGCCAGCCACAGGCCCGGCGCGAAGCGGTAACGCCTGGACGGGACGGATTGCCGGGCGGCCGCGTAATCAACCAGACTCATGTTGCACCTCTTAAGAGCTGTAAGCGCGGATCAAACAGCGGCATCAGCAGATCGACAAGCAGGTTGATCACCACAAAACCCAACGCGGAGATCATGACCACCGCCTGCAATACTGCGACATCCTGATTGTTCACCGCCAGCTGCGTCAGCTGACCCAGCCCCCCCAGACCAAACACCGTTTCGGTAATCAGCGCGCCGGCAATCAGTTCGCCGAGCAGCAAACCCGCCACGGTAAGCACCGGCAGCATGGCGTTACGCAGGATGTGCCGCCACAGGGCATAGTGCTCGCTGGCACCTTTGGCCCGCACCACCGCCACGAAAGGCCGTGTGGAAACCTCATCAATACTGCGCAGCAGAATCTGTGCCAGCGGCGCTGAGATCGGAACCGCGACGGTGATAATGGGCAGAATCAGTCCCTGCCAGGGCGAGGGATTGATGACCGGGATCCAGCGCAGCTGGAATGAGAAGAGCTGAATCAGGGCGATGCCGAGCCAGAAGGTCGGCACGGAGATAAACAGCGCGGGCAGGGACTGCAGCAGATTACGCAGGAAGCGCAGGGCGGGCAGCCTTGAGAGCGTCGCCAAAACGAAAGCCAGCAATGTTGCCAGCAGGAATCCGCACAGCGCCAGTCGCAGCGTGCCGGGCAGGTTGCTGGTCAGCAGTTCACTGACCGGCACGCCAGCCTGCACCGAATAGCCGAAGTCGCCCTGCAGCATCGCCGCCAGCGTATGCAGATACTGTTGCCACAGCGGGCTGTCTGCACCATAGGCCTGGCGCATCTCAGCAATCTGCTGGGGACTCAGGCCGAGATCCGGATTCTGAAACTTAATCAGCACCGCATCACCCGGCAGAACCTGCAACAGCACAAATGACAGGGTAAACGCAGCCCACAATACCAGCAGTCCCAGACCGGCGCGTTGCAGCAGATAGTGGCGCATCCTCACCTCCGGTTACTGTTTTTCCAGCCAGGCACCATACAGCGCCGGACGGCCTACCGCTTCAAAACTGACCCCTTTCAGCCAGGGCGCGCCCGCATAAACCTGCGGCTCTTCAAAAATCGGAATCACATAGGCCTGGTCCAGCAGATAGCGCTGAACATCACCGGTCAGCTGCAGGCGTTTTGCCGGATCAACTTCGGAGGAGACGTCCACCAGCAGCTGATTGAGTTTGTCATCACGGAAGTTTTTTACTTTGTCGCTGGAGCCGCTTTTCTGCAGCAGATTGTCGCGGTTAGCCGGGTAGAAACTACTTTTGATCACGTCGGGATCGGCGCGGCCAACTTCCGTGACGTTAAGCGGCGTTTTCAGAGGATCCAGGTTATCCAGCGTTTTGCTGCCTGCATCACCGGCTTTGACGGTGAGGGCAACCCCCGCCTGTCGCCACTGCTGCGCGACCAGTTGCAGCACCTCTTTGTTCTGCGGCTGCGGCAGGGATTCATAAACGGTCAGAGTCAGTCGCTGGCCCGCTTTTTCACGGATACCATCTGCGCCGGGTTTCCAGCCTGCCTGGTCGAGCAATGTCTTTGCTTTCACCAGATCAAATGTCAGTTTGTCCGCCAGATTGACGTAGCCCGCAGCGGTGGTCGCTACGACCGAGGTTGCCTGCGGATAGTTGGGAGAGAAGAGCGTTTCAACCACCTGCTTCGCATTCGTGGCGTGCAGCAGCGCCTGACGTACCCGGATATCACTCACCAGCGGATTGTCGGGACGGAAGCTCAGGCTGTCGTTGACGCCCCGGGTCGGCGCGGCATAAACCGGGAAGTTCTGATCCTTAGCCTGTTTCTCATCGTATGCCTGAACCTGACGGATCAGGCCCGCCTGTCCCGCCAGCAACGCACCGATACGCACGCTGTCTTCCGGCGTGACAATCACTTTAATCCCATCGAGGTTAGCCGGACCCTGCTGCTTTATGTTTTTCGGGCCCCACTGGTAATCTTTGCGTGCCACCAGATCCACTTCACGACCGAGCTTCTCATCACTGACCACAAATGGCCCGGAACCAATGATATGCCGGGCATCGCCCAGCTGATCAAAACTGCGCGCCAGGGTACTCAGCGACACCAGGCCGGAGCCAATGGTAGCGGTGCCCTGCAAAAATCCGGGAGAAGGTTTTTTGAAATAAAACTTCACCGTCAGCGGGTCGATCACGTCGCTGTGATCGTAGTTATTAATCACTTCGGATACCGGCAGGCGCAGCGCTTTATTTCCTAACCCGTAGGTATCAAAGTTTTTCGCCACCGCGTTGGCATCTAATGGCGTGCCGTCGGAAAAAGTCACGCCAGGACGTAACTTAAACGTGTATTCGGTTTTATCGGCATTAGTGGTCCAGCTTTCCGCAATCCAGGGTTCAACCTGTAATGTTTCAGGATTCTGCCAGGTTAATTTATCGGTGATCTGATTGAGAATGCCGCCATTAGGGTAAAAGCCTCCGGCTGGCGGATAGAGATTGGTATGTGCCTGCTGCTCCAGATAAATTAGCGTGCCGCCTTTGACCGGCGCGGCCATTGTATTAAAAGTGAGCGTCCCGGCAAGTAATGTAAAAACCAGCTTTTGAGCGCGCGGTTTAAGGGAAACTAACGTCGTCATGGTGAATTCCTTTGTTATCAATTGCCTCAGCAGGCGGAATCATCATCGAATGACGTAACACACAGATAAAGTAACGATTTGGTCAAAGCTTATCTGAAAATAATAAATGCGGGAGTGGGTGGGAATGTATCAATGTTTTGAATGTACGGAATGGCAAATAAACATCTGCCATTCCGCGGGTTTATATTTTTTTAACGACCTGCAGGGGTGTCATTACAATTCGGCACATAATTTACGCTGGCCGGCACGCAGGAATGCACTCACCAGACCCAGCCACAGCAGACCGCAGATCAGATTCACCATGCTGAAGCCCCCGGTGCCGAAGCTGAAATACGCGGTTTTGGCGGCTTCAATGCCCAGCGCAATAATCAGGATGCTTACCATACCCAGCATTGCCGCCACGCTGCCTTTTCCGGCATTGCTGGAAAACAGCGTCATGCGATACAGTCCGGCATTAATCAGCCCGGTGCCGAAGCCGTAAAGACTCATTCCAGCGGTGAGCCACAGATAGCTTTGCGGATCCAGCAGGGTAGCGACCGACGCAATAGCCAGTCCGCAGACCACTGGCCAGGCTCCAAGCCTTACCGGCTGTTCAATCGGCAGACGGCTGGATAAGCGGCCCTGCGTCAGGTTGCCTGCAATCATCGCGGCAAAGACCGGCAGCTGAAGCAGGGCATAGTCGATGCGGCTGAGTTGCGCACCGTGGATCAAAATCACAGGTGATAGCGCCACCCAGGCGATGCAGGGTACGGTGACCAGTCCGATAGCCAGTGAACCACGCATTACCTGACGATCCTTCAGCAACGTTGCGTAACCGCTGATAATCGACCGCATCGACAGCGGTTTCTGACGAACGGCCGCCGTTTCAGGCATGGCATACCATAGCCCCGCCAGCGCCAGCGCCGCTACCGCACCAATCAGCCAGAACAGGGTGCGCCATTCTCCCACGGTCAGAAAAGCCGCGCCCGCCAGCGGCCCGGCCAGCGGGGCCAGCAAGGCGACGTTGGCCATCAGTGCCATGATTTTAATGCTGAGCGACTCCGTGAACGCCTCCTGCACCGCTGCGTAACCCACCGCACCGATAAAGCAGAGGCTGATCCCCTGCAGAAACCGCAGCAGGACAAACTGCTCAATGCTCTGTACCCAGTGAGTCGCGATGCAGGAGAGCATAAAAAAGGCCACGCCGCTGAGCAGCACCGGACGCCGCCCGATGCGATCCGAGAGTGGACCCAGCAGCCACTGTAGCAGTATTCCACCGGCCAGATAGGCAGTGAGCGAGGTGGAGACCCACTCTGGCCCGACTTTAAATTCCTGTGTCACCAGCAGCATGCCGGGCTGGATCATGTCATGAGCGATATAGGTGGCGAACTCAAACATCACCAGAGAAAGCGGAAAGATCAGATGTCGCCGGGTCAGCTTTGCCAGCGGTTGAAAAGAAGCCATTAAAGATTCCTGCAATAAAACCATTAAAAAAAGCGGCCACCAGGGTGACCGCAAAATTATTGAGTGACAGTGTAACGCTTAGCGCCAGCGGGCAATCGGGTTGACCAGTGTACCGGCAAACTTAAGGTTTTCGGCGGGATCGGAGAGGTTGATCATCTGCTGGTTATTCGCCAGTTGCAGGCGGTTCAGGCAGGAGCGGGTAAACTCGGGCGCGAACATGTCATAGCGCGCGAACTTAGTCGCATGCTCCGGATGCGCCTGCTGGTAATCCTTGACGCATTGAGCCACTGCCTGCCAGAAATCGTCTTCCGGCAGTGTCTTTGACTGATCCAGAATCGCGCTGATAAAGCGGAAGATGCAGTCAAACACATCGGTGAAGATCGAGAGCAACTTAAGTTCTTCCGGCACCTCGACGGCCAGACGCTGCACACCTTCCGGCAGCACCGCGTCAGGGTTCATCACGGCAATCTCTTCGCCGATATCCTTCATGTAGGCGCTGACCGGAACATTGTTCTCCAGCAGCATGATCAGGTTTTCACCGTGCGGCATAAACACCAGATCATGCTGATAGAAGCAGTGCAGCAGCGGGCTGAGATAGCAGGTCAGATAGCGTTCAATCCACTGCTTTGCGGGTAAGCCGGAGTCTGCGATCAGCGTGGGCAGCAGTGGCTGCTGGTGGTGATCCACGTGCAGGAAAGAGGCCATGGTCATCAGACGCTGGCCCGGTTGCAGGCTGGCGGCTGGATTATCGCGCCACAGCGCCGCGAACATCTTTTTATAGGCTGAGTCGCCTTTGATCGCCTGCTCGTAGTAGCGGTTATGATAGCCGACCGCTGCAACTTCACGCAGGATACGGAAATCACAGCGTTTAAGCCAGGCATCGCCCGCGACCAGCTGTTCCAGCCAGCCATTGATGGCAGGTGTCGTTGCCATATAGTAGGGCGACAGCCCGCGCATAAAGCCCATATTCAGCACCGACAGGGCGGTTTTTACATAGCGCTTCGCGGGCTGGCTGCGGTTAAAGAACGTACGAATAGACTGCTGCGCCTGATATGCGTCGTCGCCGGTGCCGAGCCAGACAATGTCGTGATTAGCGATGTCTGCGGCAAACACGGTCAGCAGTTTGTTCTGCCATTGCCACGGATGCACCGGCATCAGGATATAGTCCTCTACCGCCAGCCCTTTCTTTATCAGCTGCGCATTGAACTGTTCCACGGTCGTGTCGCCCAGCTCATCACGCATCAGCTGCTCATAGCTCAGCTCGCTGAGGCTGGAGAAATGGGCGTTGCGGCGGTGGACCGCGACCCAGATAAGATGTACGGGTGCGGCTGCTTCCGGCGCATAGGCCAGATAGTCCTGTGCATCGAAGCCAATACGTCCGTTGTTGGCAACAAAGCAGGGATGGCCTTCGGTCATCGCCGCCTCTACCGTCTGAAAATCGGCGGAGACCAGCGCCTGGCTGTCAGGATTGTTCTTCTGCAGCTTATAAACGCTGCTGCAAAGCGTGCTGCTGATCTCTTCCATGTAAGTCGCCAGCAGCGCCTGCGAAATCCCGATTTCGCTGTTGAACTCCACGATAAATTTCAGCGCGTCCAGCGGCAGCTCGTGACCGTTCTCCTGCTTGCGCAGGGAATTTGCGTCGATCTCCCAGTGATCCAGTGCCAGCCGCGATGCCCGGAAATGGTAAGTTGCTTCACCGCCCGGCACCGCCAGCTGATAACTTTCACCGCCCGTTTCCTGCGGCGCAATGATTTTTTCATGCGCGAACTCAGCAATTGCTTTGCGGATCAGCATGCGATTTGCCTGCGCCCAGTGGTCGCCCGTCAGATGCGTGCCGTCTGTGAGTGATGAGAGGGTATTCATGGTCTGCGACTCCTGCTGTAACGCGTGTTGATAATCTTCCCGCTGGCAGAAGGCCAGCCAGGCGGTTTTATGACCCATGTCGATGGTGTGCTGATAGCGGAACCCGGCGCGTTTATTCAGCACGTGAATTTTTTCATTGCGTACGTCTGGCTCGACCACTACGCGACGCACCTCGGGTCGGCTGAACATGTAGTCCATCACCAGCGTGAAGACCTGCCAGCTGAAGGCTTTAATCGGCTTGCTGGCCGGGGCAATCAGAATGTGCATCCCGTAATCATCAGGCGCAGCCGGATAACATTTGCCAACCTCATCGTCGCTTGCGCGATAGCACTCAATCAGGCAGACGGGCTGGTCGTTGCAGCAGCCAATCAGCGCTGCATGGGGATCCGTTGCCGTCAGCGTCTGGTAGAACGCCGCGACCTGCTCCAGGCTCTGCTGCTGCATGCCCCAGAAGCGGGCGTAATCGCGGGTGACCCAGCTGTAGATTAGGGGGGCATCGTTCTCCAGCATGGGTCTCAGGGTGAACGTGCCTGCGGGGCGATCGGCACTGAACAGCGGTTGTGATTTCATCTCAGTGCTCCGATTTAGCCGGGAAAGTCTGGAAGGCGATCTGGCGCTCAATAGGGTAGACCTCGCGTCCGGTCAGTTCACGCAGCAGCACAGAGTTGCGGTAGCAGGCCATACCCAGATCCGGCGTGACAAAGCCATGGGTATGCAGCTCGGCGTTCTGCACGAAGATCTGATTGTGATGGTCGATGCTGTAGTTGCGCTGCACATCGTAGCGGCCTTTGTCGTCCCAGCGCAGGCGTGCGGTAATGCCCTCTAAAAACATCGGCGGCTGATAATGATAGCCGGTCGCCATCACCAGTCCTTCAGTACGACGGGTGAAGGTGCAATCCTGCTCCTCCTGATGCAGCGTCAGCTCAAATTCGCCCTGAGGCAGCCAGCGCATCGCGGTCAGCGCCGAGTGGGTGAAGAGGTTGACGTTGAGATCGCCATCGAGCTGTTTCACATACATCAGGTCATAAATGTCATTGATTAAGCTGCTGTTGATGCCTTTATAGAGATTTTTATGGCGCGCATTCAGCTCGTCACGGGTGGTGGCGGGCAGGGCGTGGAAATAGTCGACCCATTCTGGTGAGGTCATCTCCAGCGTGAGCTTGGTGTATTCCAGCGGATAGAAACGCGGCGCGCGGGTGATCCAGTTGAGCTGATAACCAAAGCGGTCAATATCAGTCAGCAGGTCGTAGTAAATTTCCGCGGCGCTCTGGCCGCTGCCCAGTACGGTAATTGACCGCTTCTGCTGCAGTTCTGCTTTGTTAGCCAGATAGTGGCTGGAGTGCGTCAGGCGTTGACGATGCGGCTGGCTGCACGCTGGCATCCAGGCTTTAGGCCCGGTGCCGAGGACCAGATGACGCGCCTGATAGCGCTGTTTTTCACCACTTCGGGTGTCGGTCACCTGAAGGTGATAGATCCCGGCGGCCTCATCATAGCTGACATACTCGACATGGCTGTTCCAGCGCAAATTAGAGAGTGTTGAGCTGGCCCACTGGCAGTACTGGTTATACTCTTTGCGCATCAGGAAGAAGTCTTCACGGATATAAAAAGAATATAACTTTCCTTTTTCCTTCATATAGTTGAGCAGACTGTACGGGCTGGTGGGATCGGCAAGCGTCACCAGGTCGGCCATAAACGGCGTCTGCAGGTGCGCATTTTCAAGCATCATGCCGGTGTGCCAGTCAAAGCCCGGATTCTCATCCAGGAACAGACCATTCAGTCCCTCAACCGGCTCGCTCAGACAGGCCAGGCTGAGGTTGAACGGGCCGATGCCGATGCCAATAAAGTCATAAATGGGATTATTCATTTCAGATCTCTCCATGATTCGCCGCACTCAGTGCAGAAGCACGAACCTGTTCGCGGCCATAGTGCGCAATCAGGCTCAGTACATCTTCAATGTCGGCCGTGGTCGTGGTGGGATTTAACAGGGTAAATTTCAGATACTGACGCCCGTTGACTTTGGTGCCAGCAATCACCGCATTACCGGAACGGAACAGCGCTTTACGGATGGCAGCGTTGATCTCGTCGATCTGCGCGTCGCTGGCATGTTTGCCAGGAACGTAGCGGAAAATCTGGGTCGTCAGCTCAGGCGCATGCAGCACTTCAATGGCAGGGTGTGCAGTTAGCAGCTGGTGCGCGGCCTGGGTCAGATCTATCAGCGTATCGAAGGCGTCACCCAGCGCCGCGGGGCCCGTTATGCGCAGTGTCAGCCACATCTTCAGGGCGTCAAAACGGCGTGTGGTCTGAATACTTTTATTAACAAGATTCGGCGTGCCTTCCTGCTGAGCGCTGAGTGGATTCAGGTAATCTGCATGGTGCGTGACATGCTTCAGGTTTTGGCTGTCGCGCACAAAGAAGGCACCGCAGCTGACGGTCTGGAAGAACGATTTGTGATAATCAACAGTGACGGAGTCAGCACGCTCAATGCCGTTCAGCCGTGCGCGATGATTCTCAGAAACCAGCAGGCCGCAGCCGTAAGCGGCGTCAACGTGCATCCAGAGACCGTAATCGTTACAGAGACGGGCGATGTCGGGCAGCGGATCGATGCTGCCAAAGTCGGTGGTGCCGCTGGTGGCGACCACGGCAATCGGGATCAGTCCTTCACTGCGGCAGCGTACGATCTCCTCTTCCAGGCATTTTGCATCCATACGGTAGTGGTCATCGTGATCAACGGCGATAACCGCGTCATAACCCAGACCCAGAATCGCCATCGATTTCTGAATACTAAAGTGGCTGAGTTTCGAGGTAAAGACCCGCCACTTAGATGCCGTCTCCGGCAGGCCGCGGTGCTTAATCAGATGCCCCGGATGATGTTCCGCGCACCAGCTGTCACGCGCCAGCAGCATCGCCATCAGGTTGGACTGGGTGCCGCCGCTGGTAAAGATCCCATCCGATCCGGCAGGCAGGCCAATACGGCCCAGCGTCCAGTCGATCACCTTCTGTTCAATCAACGTGCCGCCGGCACTCTGATCCCAGGTATCAACCGAGCTGTTCACCGCCGCCATAATCTGCTCGGCCATCAGAGAGGGCAGTACGACCGGGCAGTTCAGGTGCGCAAGGTATTTAGGATGGTGGAACCAGACAGCGTCACGCAGATAGAGCTGACTCAGCTCTGCCAGCGCTTCATCGTTATTGCCCAGCGGACGATCGAGATCGACATCGCTGAACTCCGCCGCCAGTTCGTGGGGCAGAATCCCGCTGAAAGGCTTTTCTACGTCAGTAACGGTGCGCGTCATCAGCGCCAGCACCGCCTGAGTCTGCTGCGACCAGGCCGTCAGTTGCTGATCGTTAAAAATAGCCGTTTCGGCTCCGCTGGCATTGGAAGCTGGCGCGAGGTCCAGTGCCGTCTGAGTGGATGAGCGTAAAAGCATTTTTAGTTCCTGTGCGTGAATACCAGTGACCCTGCCGACACAACGTCAGCAGCGTTAGAAATCCGCCCAACAACTCCAGTAAACATAAAACTAACTAACCAGATAAAAACCCTCACCATTACGTGGGTTAGTGTTTTCACCTTAAAAATTGAAAATACCGCATACTATTTGTGGATTTGACAGCGTTTAACGCTTTTTATATGCGGATGAGAGTGTAAATGTTAATCATTATCATTCAAATGTTTTATTGTTAAATTTTATTTATTAGCATATCTAATGATGAAAGTGTGATTTAGATCACTTTTTGTGTTCGGAATAGTCCTTTTTTTTAAGGAAAACTACGACCGGGTCGAATCAGAAATGAGGGAGGCAGTAGAGTTGTGCGCTAGCGTACTGGCAAAACAAAGGGCGAGAACTGACATTAACCGATATCAGGATGGGCGCGCTGCGGTAATTCACTGTGGGAATACCGGTGATTCGGGCAAACCGGTCAGGTATGAAAAAGCGGAAAAGGCGGAGGGCCTTTTCCGGTTAGCATTACAGCGTCTGATTACATTTCATTTGTTTCAGCAGGGACTTTCTTTTTGGCCATAAAGTTATAAATCACAAGCAGGCCAAAAATGCCGGTGATAATCAGGGTGATGGTTCCCTTATCCATAAAGTGCGCCATATTACCGAGCAGGATGCCTGTTACGCCAAAGTCTGTATCCGAGAAAGTGGTATTGGTCAGTCCAATCTGTCCGAGTACTGGCAACAGGGCGACAGGGAGGAAGGTAATTAACAGGCCATGCGCAAAGGCACCACCGATTGCTCCGCGTTTGCCGCCAGTCGCATTACCAAACACGCCGGCTGTCGCACCGCAGAAGAAGTGAGGAACCACACCGGGCAGAATCAATACCCAATGCAGCTGACCCAGAATAAACAGTCCGACCAGGCCACCGACAAAGCTGGAGATAAAGCCAACCAGCACCGCATTCGGCGCATAGGGGAAGACAATCGGGCAATCGAGCGCGGGTCTGGCTTCCGGCACCAGTTTTTCTGAAAAGCCGGTAAAGGCCGGGACAATTTCAGCCAGAATTAAACGCACGCCCTGCAGAATGATAAAGACGCCAGCGGCAAAGGTAATGGCCTGAATAAAGGAGTACACCAGGTAGTTCTGACCATTGCTGAAATTAGCCTCTACATACGCTTTACCGGCGGAGACCGACAGGATTAAATAAATAATCATCATCGTCAGCGAGATAGAGATTGTACTGTCGCGCAAAAAACTCAGGTTTTTTGGCATGTTCATCTCTTCGGTGGATTTCGATCCCTTACCAACCACAGAACCGATCCAGCCTGATAAGACATAACCAATGGTCCCGGTATGCGCCAGTGCGACATGGTCGCCCCCGATGATCTTACGCATATAGGGCTGCGCGATAGCCGGGAAGGTAGCCATCAGAATACCCAACAGCAGTGACCCGGTATAAATAAGCTGAAGACCTTCAAAACCGGCGACAGATAAAATAATCGCGATCATACAGGCCATATAAAACGTCACATGTCCTGAAAGGTAGATATATTTGAGTCGGGTGAATCGGGCGACCACGATGTTAGCAACCATGCCGAAGGCCATGATCATGGTAGTCGGTGCACCATATTTGGCCAGCGCGATAGAAACCATCGCTTCGTTATTTGGAATGATGCCCTGAACATCAAACGCATGCTTGAAAATGTCGCCCAGTGGCGTCAGGGAACCGACCAGAACGGTCGCGCCACCTGCCAGCACCAGAAAGCCCAGAATGGTTTTTACCGTGCCCTTAATCACATCAGGAAACGGCTTCTTCTGCGCTATCAGTCCGAAAAATGCCACCAGCCCGACCAGGATTGAGGGCACTTTCAGTACATCGACGACGAACTGCAAAAGATTTTGAGTAAACATATTAACCTCGAGGGTAAGGCGTTTATCTGATTATCAGCGTCAGTTTTTCTCAAAATACTCGCGTATTTTTTGCTCCACTTCTTTCAGGTCGATAATATTGTTGATAATGATGACTTTGTTTTCCGGCAGGTTTGCGCTGTAGGCAATATCTTTTGCCATCACAAACACATCCGCCACGTCAGGAGTAACAGAACCAAGATCCGAATGTTCAACTTCCGCTTCAACGCCGATTGTTTTAAGCACTTTTTTGATGTTCATTTCCATCATAAAGCTGCTGCCCAGACCTGAACCACACACTGCCATAATCTTCATATCAAACCTCTTTAACTGTTGATTAAAAATTGCGTTTTAACCGGCGTATCAGACGCCTGATAAAATCGTCATGAGCGCATCCTGGCTACTCGCATTAAAGAGCCGTGCCATGATGTTTTCATCGGACAGAACTTCCGCCAGCTGGGAAATCATTTCGATATGGCTGTTACTGTCCGGTGCCGCAAACATAAAAATCGCCTTTACCGGATCGTTCTCTTCAGAGTCAAAATTCACAGGTGTGCCCAGCAGCACAATCGACAAGCCCAGTTTGTGTGCGCCTTCCTCAGGGCGCGCGTGAGGCATGGCAATCTGCGGCGCGATAACAAAGAAGGGACCGATCTCCTCTTTCTGTCGAATAATGGCATCAATATAATCCTGCGATATTGCGCCCTCAGTGAGCATAGGACGCCCGGCTATCGCTATCGCTTCCTGCCAGTCCGCAACGCGTTCAACGTACTGGACTTTCTCGTTGTTTAACCACTTCGCCAGGTGTGACATCGCTTTAATTCCCTCAAAATGCGTGAGTATGTATAGTCAGTTTTATTAAAACGCTCTTTTAACCACTTCTTACCTGAGCCTGCAGGCCACAGAAGCTCAGGATAATGAAGGCCATAAGATTATTAAAATAGCCACTATTCATAGCGTTACGAAATACTTTGTTGCTGACTGCGGGCATAAGGTTATATTTCATCTTCGTCATCACATCTGTACATGTTGAAGATGTCTAGTCATCCTGATGATGTCCTTCGACGTGTACGGACACAACCTGTAAAGTTAAAATATCGCTTAACAGCCTTAACATCCGTGCCAATTTGATAAGTTGGTCACATATTCAGGTAGCCGCAGTAGTACTTATCCGGCAATGTCAGGCAGAACTGTACTGACACGGATTGATGGCGTTTCACCTTCACGCATACAGGAAGACATTCGATGGTTGATGGCATCACAGAAAAGCAAAAAGAGGTTGTTGATTACATCCTCAATAAAATTAAGGATGATGGCCTTCGCCCCGGAGAAAAGCTGGATACCGAAATATCCATCGCAAAAAATATCGGTATTACCCGTGCGACGGTTCGTGAAGCGACTCGTATTCTGGTTGAGCAGCAGAGAATTTACCGCGTTAAGGGTTCAGGTATCTTTGTGGGTTCCACGGAAATAAGCAGTCAGGCGCACCGATACCATGTGCTTTCACCGTTTGATTTTCAGGCGCAACGAAAAGGTCATAAAGGCGTCAGGAAAATTATTTCGGTTAGCATAATTAAGGTCCCGTCAGCCGATATTGCGCAGGCGCTCCGAATTAAAAATAGCGATCAGATTTATAAAATTTTACGCCTGATGTGTTTCGATGATATTCCTGTGGCTCTCGAACATATTCATCTGCCGGTGAATATATTTAATAGCCTGGAATTCAGCAAGCTGGAAGTCTCAAAATATGCCTATATTGAAGAGGTTACCGGTAAGAAAGTGCAGCTCAGGGATCAGCATCTGACGGCCGTGAATGTCACGGATTCACAAACTCTGACTCTGCTTAACTTGGCGGCAGGGGATGCGGTCATTCAGCTCAATGAGACTGTTTTCCTTGATGATGGTGTTCCCTGTGAAGTGAATATGGCGATTATTAACACCCGATATTTCCCATTGAAACAAAATTCACAGCGGCCGTAGTAACTATTATTTATGGTTAATCTTCCCGGAGAGGAAGACTATATACAGAAGCTTCTTTTGACTAATCCCTGGGCTATCTCAATCTATTTACACTCCCTGATCTTTATGCCGTTTATAATCTTCTACCTTGTGCTGAAAAATTTGAGTACAGACTCTTTGCAGCCGGATGTTCCGCTAACACTAACAAAGACACTTTTCACCGCTCCATACATAAGACGATTTTCTGCAAACCTTTGCCATTTAGTCGGTTTGAATCATATTAAAATCAGGCGGCGAACAGCGTTTAACGTTGCCTGGCGGGCTGACATCCTGTACCAGCGTCATTTATTTCTCTGCCACTGCTCACTTCTCCTCATTATCACGAATTCAATAAAGCATAAAACAATATGATGTTTTACCAATAATCGACTGCGCAGCACACTGGTCCGCAACCGGAATGAACAAGGACCAGGTGAATGGTATATCGATTAAGTCTGTTAGACAAAGCGCCCGTGCTGCAGGGCGAGTCGCCTGCAGCAGCACTGCAGCGCACGCTGCAGCTGGCGCAATTAGCTGAGGAGTGGGGGTATCATCGCTTCTGGCTGGCGGAACATCACAATACTGCGCAGCTCGCCAGCCCTTCACCGGAAGTATTGATTGCCTGGATCATTGCGCAGACCCGCCATATTCGTGTCGGCTCGGGTGGGGTGATGTTGCAGCATTACAGCCCGTATAAAGTGGCTGAAAACTTTAACCTGCTCGCCTCACTGGCACCGGGCCGCATCGATCTCGGCGTGGGCAAAGCGCCGGGCGGACTGCCACTTTCCACCCATGCACTGCAACAGGGTGTCGATGCGGGTAAAAAAGGCAGCTTTGCCGAACAGCTTCAGCTGCTGGATAGCTGGCTTAAACCCACACAGTCGCAACCTGATGACGAAAGTTTAGCCGCGACGCCGCTGCCATCACGTCCTGCTAACCGTTTTCTGCTGGGTGCCAGCGAAGAGAGCGCCCGGCTGGCGGCAAGTCTGGGCTGGCAGTTTGTCTTTGCAGCTCATCTTAATGGCGACCGCCAGTTGCTGGAACATGCACTGAGTACCTTTTCCCGACTCAGTAACGGCCAGCGCGCACTGGTGGCTGTTCAGGTAGTGGTGGCTGACTCGCCCGCCCAGGCTGACCTGCTGGTTTCCACGCTGCGTCATTATCATGTGTCGGTGAAAGACGGCCCAGGCGTCAACGTCGGCAGTCTGGAACAGGCTGAGCGCTATGTGCGTCAGGGTGGATATCGCGATTATCAGATTGAGCCACGCACACCGTCACTGCTGAAAGGCACCGCAGCACAGGTTCATGCCCAGCTGGATGCGCTACACCATAATTTCGACATTGATGAGTTCGTTATCGACACGCCGATTACCGAGCCGGTTGCCCGCCTTCAGTCACTGGAGTTGCTGGCTACGCATCATCTGATTGCAGCCTGAGTCTGAGTGGAGAGTCATCATGAGCAATGCATCACAACTGATTGAATGGCGGCGTGAACTGCATACCTGGCCGGAGCTGTCGGGTCAGGAGTTCGCCACCACTGCCCGGCTACGG
Organism: Pantoea sp. QMID4; assembly: GCF_030270445.1. Classification (NCBI taxonomy): domain Bacteria; kingdom Pseudomonadati; phylum Pseudomonadota; class Gammaproteobacteria; order Enterobacterales; family Erwiniaceae; genus Pantoea; species Pantoea sp. QMID4. The sequence continues at coordinate 255,706 of NZ_BSXL01000005.1, forward strand.
GGCTGGTTGCAGGCGGCGGGCATCCGGCTGCTCGACTATCCCCTTGAGACGGGTCTTGTGGCGGAAATTGGCAGCGGGGAGACCGTCATCGCGCTGCGCGCCGACATTGATGCATTGCCGATCCATGAAGCAAGCGGCGTGCGTTTTCACTCCCGTCATCCCGGTGTGATGCACGCCTGCGGTCACGACCTCCATAGCGCGGTGATGCTGGGCGCAGCGTTACAGCTTAACGCTCAGGCCGACCAGTTGCCTGGTCGGGTGCGCATCCTGTTTCAGCCCGCTGAAGAGATTGCTCGCGGAGCACGCCAGTTTATTGACGCGGGCGTACTGGATGAGGTGCAGGCTATTTTCGGCATGCACAACGAGCCTTCATTGCCTGTCGGCACCTTCGCCACCCGCAGTGGGGCGTTCTATGCCAATACGGACAAATTTATTATTCGCGTCACCGGCAAAGGCGCACATGCCGCGTATCCGGAGCAGGGTGTCGACAGTATTGTTACCGCCAGTCAGATTATCCAGGCCTTACAGGGACTCACCAGCCGCAGCTTCAGTGCGCTGGACAGTCTGGTGCTGAGCATTACCCGCATTGACGGCGGCAAAAGCTGGAACGTATTGCCGGGCGGCGTTGAGTTTGGCGGCACGGCGAGAACTCACGATTTACAGCTGCGTGCCGAACTGGAACAGCGGGTGCGCACACTGGTTGAGCACTTTGCTGAAGCCAATGGCGCGCAGGCGACCCTGAGCTGGCATCCCGGCCCGCCGGTGCTAATCAACGACGCGCACTGGGCAGCCTTCAGCAGTGACGTCGCGCAGCAGGCAGGTTATCGGGTGCAGTCCGCCGAACTGCATCTGCTGGGTGAGGATTTTGCGTTCTATCTGCAACAGGTGCCGGGTGCGTTTGTCAGCATCGGCAGCGCCAGTGATTTCGGTCTGCACCATGCCAGCTTTACCCCGGATGAGGCGCTGATTGCCCCCGCCGCTGACTACTTCGCCCGACTGGCCAGCCAGGCGCTGCAACATCTCAATGCGCGATGTCGGGAAGCCATTCTGAACTGAATTCATCTGCAGCCCGTTAAAACACGGGGGTGCTGACCACCCTCGTTGGGCATCGCTACGACTAAAAAAGAGAGAGCATCATGACCACAAGACAACTTCGGCTTGGCACTATTCTGCATGGCGCATCGGGAAACATGTCTGCCTGGCGCCATCCGGCGGCGCAGGCCGATGCCAGTATTAATCTGGAGTACGCCAAAAAAATCGCCCGCAAGGCGGAGCAGGGCAAGCTCGATTTTCTGTTTGTCGCCGACGGGTTGTTTATTAATGAGAAATCGATTCCGCACTTTCTGAATCGTTTTGAACCGCTGACGCTGCTCTCAGCACTGGCGGGCGTCACGGAACATCTGGGGCTGGTCGGCACAGTTTCCACTTCTTACAGCGAGCCGTTCACCGTGGCACGTCAGTTTGCCAGCCTCGATCACCTCAGCGGCGGGCGTGCGGGCTGGAACGTTGTTACCTCGCCGCTGGAGGGTTCCGCCAGAAACTTCTCCCGCGAGAAACACCCGGAACACGCGTTACGTTATCGCATTGCCGACGAGTATCTGCAGGTAGTGAAAGGCTTATGGGATTCGTGGGAGCAGGATGCCTTTGTACGGGACAAGGAGAGCGGCCAGTTCTTCGACCCGGCGAAGCTGCACACGCTCGATCATCATGGCGATTTCTTCCAGGTGCAGGGACCGCTCAACATCGCCCGCACGCCGCAGGGCCGGCCGATTATCTTCCAGGCGGGTGCGTCCGATGACGGTAAAAAGCTGGCGGCGCGCCATGCAGACGCCATTTTTACCCATCAGCCAACCCGTGAAGAAGCCCAGGCATTTTATCAGGATGTGAAACAGCAGCTGGTAGCGAACGGTCGACAGCCAGAGGATCTGCACATCTTTCAGGGTGTCAGTGTGATCGTGGGTGATGATGAGGAAGACGTAGAGCGCCAGTATCAGACCACGGCGGCGCTCGTGTCGATTACCGATGCACTTAACTACCTCGGTCGTTTCTTCGACCACCATGACTTTTCACAATATCCGCTGGATGAGCCGTTCCCGGACATTGGCGACATCGGGCAGAACAGCTTCCGCAGCACCACCGACGAGATCAAACGCAAAGCACAGCAGCATGGCCATACGCTGCGCCAGGCGGCACTGGAAGCCGCAACGCCGCGTCCACTGTTTCACGGCACGCCGGAAGAGGTCGCGGATGGCCTGCAGCTCTGGTTTGAGACCCACGCCACAGACGGATTCATCATTAACGGCGGCACACCCGATACCTTTGAGCGTTTTGTCGACCGCGTGGTGCCGATTCTGCAGGCTCGCGGCCTGACGCGCCGCGACTACCCTGGCAGCACCCTGCGTGACAGCTTCGCCCTGAAACAACCCGTTAATCAGTTCACCTCACAATAAGAGCCTACGTCATGAAAAAAACATCGCGTCTTCTTGCCCTGCTTATTCTTACAGCCGGCAGCCATGCGCTGGCTGAAGGCACCAGCGTTTCCTATAACGGACAGCGCGTCAGCCTGCAAGCCAATAAAGCGCCGATTAATACGGTGAAAAATCCTGCCGCCATCGCGCAACTGCCCGCGGGGCATCACTTTGTGGTGCCGGGCTCCTTTACCGTGGCCGTGGCGGCGCTGAACTCTCCACCGCTGACGGTGTTTTCGGATGACAACAAAACCCTGCTCGGCAGTGAGGTGGATATTGCCCGACTGGTTGCTGATAGCCTGGGATTAAAACTCAATGTCGTTCCCACGTCATGGGAAGGCTGGCCGCTGGGTGTGGCCTCAGGCAAGTATGATGCGGCGATCTCCAACATTACCGTCACTAAAGAGCGCAAAGAGAAGTTCGACTTCGCCACCTATCGCAAAGACTCACTCGGCTTTTATGTCAAGACCAGCAGCCCGATTAAGTCACTGACCAAAGCGGAAGACATTGCCGGACTGCGGATCATCGTGGGATCCGGCACCAATCAGGAGGCGATTCTGCTGGCGTGGGATAAAGAGAATCAGGCTAAGGGCCTGAAAGCCTTTACGCCGGTCTACGCCAAAGATGACGCCGCCCAGACACTGGCACTGCAGGCGGGGCGAGCCGATGCCTACTTCGGTCCGAACGTGATTGGTGCCTGGAAAGCGGCGCTGACCGGTAAAACGCGGCTGGTCGGCAGCGTGGACGGCGGCTGGCCAAAAGCGGCGCACATTGCCGTTACGGTGAAGAAAGGCAGCGGCCTCGCGGAACCGATCAGCACTGCGCTGAATGGCGTCATCACCAATGGCGATTATCAGAAGGTGCTGAACCGCTGGGGTGAAGGCGTAGAGCATATCGATCGTTCTGAAATCAACCCTGCCGGGCTGGGCGACTAAGGAGCTGACCATGAGTGAATCGACTTTTCGCGAAGTTTCGCCGGAGGCCCCTGAGCTGCAACCGATTCTGGGTGGTCTGTTTGGTGAATATTCAGCACGTTATGGCGACTTTTTCTCCCGCCGTAACGAGCAGGAACAGGAGCTGACCGAATGGTATCTGCCGCCGCAGGGACTGTTTATTGTGCTGGAGCGCGACGGCGAAATCATCGCGATGGGCGCTTATAAACCTTATGACCCGCAGACCGCTGAGCTGAAACGCATCTGGACCCGCAGCGATCTGCGCCGTCAGGGGCTGGCGCTGGTGGTGTTGCAGGAGCTGGAACGGCGCGCCCTGCAGGCGGGCTATCAGCGGCTGTTTCTTACTACCGGCTTTCGCCAGCCGGAAGCGGTGCGGCTATATACCGGTCACGGCTATCAGCCACAGTTCGATCTGAGCGGCGATCTGGAGCGTTACGGCCAGCCGCCACATGACGGGCGACTGCGCTTTATTAAAGTGATCGGCGTGTATAACGTCGCTGAGGCGAGTTAAGGAGTAATGATGAGTAAACATCAACATCTGCAGGTGGTCCCGGCACGTTATCCGGCGCGCACCGCAGGCGCTATCCTGGCGCTGTTTATACTGGCGGGCGTGGTGCAGTCAGTGGCCTTTAACCCGCGCTGGGAGTGGGGCGTGTTTGCCCGCTGGTTTTTTGATCCGGTGATCCTGCACGGCCTGGGTCAGACGCTGCTCCTGACCCTGCTGGGCACTCTCTTCAGCCTCTTCTTTGGTGGTCTGCTGGCGCTGGCACGTCTCTCCTCGTCGTGGCTGTTGAGCACCCTGGCGTGGGGATACATCTGGCTGTTCCGTTCGCTGCCGCTGATCGTGGTGCTGATCATTCTCTATAACTTCTCCTACCTTTACGACACGCTGTCGATTGGCATTCCGTTTACCGGCCTGTCGTGGGGCGCGTTTCAGACGATTAACGTGCTGGGCCAGTTTCCTGCGGCGGTCATTGGTCTGACGCTGGTACAGGCCGCTTACAGTGCGGAGATTATCCGTGGCGGGATCCTCGGTGTCGATCACGGTCAGGTGGAAGCGGCCTCTGCACTGGGGCTTTCCGCCTCACGCCGGACCTTCCGCATCATTCTGCCGCAGGCGCTGCGCGCCATTATTCCGACTGCATTCAACGAGATCATCAGCCTGGCGAAAGGCACCTCAATGGTTTACGTGCTGGCGATGCCGGAGCTGTTTTACACCATCCAGATGATTTACAACCGTAACCAGGAAGTGATCCCGCTGCTGATGGTCGGTGCCGCCTGGTATCTGATTATCACTACCGTCCTGTCCGTGATTCAGTATTACGTTGAGCGCTGGCTGGCCCGCAGCGTGAACCGTGAGCCGCAGCCTTCGCGCTGGCAACGATGGCGCAACCGCGTCACGCCACTTCATTCGACCGAGGAGATCAGCCATGTCCGAAGCCATTGATTACCGCACATCACACACAACAGGTGCCATCAGTATTACCGGCGTGACCAAGCGTTTTGGTAAACACATAGCGCTGGATGATGTTTCGCTGTCGCTGGAGCCTGGATCGGTCACGGTGATTCTGGGGCCATCCGGCTCCGGTAAATCCACGCTGCTGCGCACCATCAATCATCTGGAGCGGGTCGATGAGGGATTCATTCAGATTGATGGCGACTTCATCGGCTATCAGCAGCGCGGCGACAAGTTATATGAACTTAAAGAGAAGGCCATTCTGCTGCAGCGTATCAACGTCGGCTACGTGTTCCAGAACTTCAATCTATTTCCGCACCTCAGCGTGCTGGATAACCTGATTGAAGCGCCGGTTGCCCATCGTCAGCTCACGAAATCTGAAGCGATAACACGGGCGGGCGAACTGCTGGATATCGTCGGCCTGCGCCATAAAGCCGATGCCTGGCCGCGTCATCTGTCGGGCGGGCAGCAGCAGCGCATCGCTATTGCGCGCGCCCTGATGCTCAATCCCCGCGTGATGCTGTTCGATGAACCGACCTCGGCGCTGGACCCGGAGCTGGTCGGTGAAGTGCTCGACGTCATCAAAAAGCTGGCGTGCTCCGGCACCACGCTGGTGATTGTGACCCATGAGATCGGCTTTGCCCGTGAAGTGGCTGACAACGTGGTCTTTATGGTAGATGGCCGGATTGTTGAGCAGGGCAGCACCACGCAGGTCCTGAACAATCCGCGCCATGAACGCACCCGCCGTTTCCTGGCGCGCGTGTTATGAGGGCGCTGACGTTAACAGCGCTGACGCTGCTCCCGGTGCTGAGCTGTCCGGCGGCGGAGAAGCTTGATGTGCTGAAAAATGAGACGCCAATCCATGCCCCGGCGAATCCGCAGGCTATCGCGAAAATTCCGGCTGACTTTCACTTTATCGAGCCCGCCACGCTGACGGTTGCGACCGCCACGACTAACTCACCGCCGCTGTCGCTGCTGGCGTCTGACAACGTCACGCGGATCGGCAGCGATCCGGACATCGCCAGACTGCTGGCTGACAGTCTGGGGTTAAAGCTGAAGCTGGTTCCGGCCTCGTGGGAGGACTGGCCGCTGGGCATCAGCGCCGGACGCTATGATGTCGCCATGTTTAACATTGCCGTTACTGAAGAGCGCAAGAAGAAGTTCGATTTTGCGACCTATCGCGCTGATAACCACGCCTTTGCGGTAAAGAGCGACAGTAAAATCAGCCAGATCAGCAGTCCGCCTGATATTGCCGGTAAACGGATTATCGTCTCATCGGGCACGAATCAGGAGCGCATATTACTGAGCTGGGATCGGCAGAACCGGGCCAAAGGTCTGCCTGCGGTCACGCCAGTCTATCTTACCGATGATGCCTCAGCGACGCTGACACTACTGTCGGGGCGGGCCGATGCGATCTTTGGCCCGCACTCGATGGCCGCCTGGAAAGTGGCGTCACGCGGCCAGACAAAGCTGGTTGGCAGCGGACCGTTTCGCGCCTGGGTTGCCGTGACCACTAAAAAGGGGAATGGTCTGGCACCCGCACTGCAGGCTGCGCTGGATGGCACCATCACGGGTGGGCAGTATCAGCAGGTGCTGGCCCGCTGGGGTGAACAGGATGAAGCTGTGACGCACTCCACAGTGAATCCGCCAGGCATTGTTTACTGAGGCTGCAGAACCGGCTCTCCTGCTGAAGCTGGTTCTGCAATCTGATGACCACAGAATTGAACTACACTCTCCAGCGTGAGTGATTTATCCTGCCCGCCTGTTTTCGTAAAAAATCCTCACTGCGTGGCGGAGTAATTGACCTGGAAGCCCCATGAAAATCAGATTCCTTTCTGCCAATGAGCAAAAGCTGGCGGAGGTGCGTAAGATACTTGAGCCTGTCGGGGTCGAAGTATTGCCCATCGCCCGTCGCATTGAAGAAATTCAGACTGAAAACGAGCTGGACCTGGTGCGCGATAAACTCACCAAAGCCTTTTCGCTGATTGGGCGGCCGTTGTTTGTTGAGCATACCGGCCTTTATCTGGATGGCCTCAATGGTCTGCCCGCCGGTCTGACCCGCATCTTCTGGAACCGCCTGGACGCTGATCGCTTTACCGCGCTGGTTCAGGGACTGGACAGCCAGGCCGTGACGGCTAAAACAGTACTCGGCTACTGTGACGGCCGCAAAATGTATCAGTTCTCGGGCGAACTGCGCGGTACCATCGCCGCGAAACCCGGCGGGACGCGCGGCTTCCAGTGGGATTGCGTGTTTATCCCCGAAGGGTATGAGCAGACCTTTGCAGAAATGGGCGAACTCAAGAATGAGATCTCGATGCGGCGCATCGCGCTGGATCGCTTTGCCACCTTTTTAAAAACCTCGCGGGGAGTGGCATGAAACCTGAACTCAAACGCGCCTATGATTCCGGCAAACTGATTCTGTTTGCCGGTGCCGGTATTTCGCGTAATTTTGGCCTCCCCGAGTGGCATGAACTGATTGCTCACCTTGCTAACGAGCTGGGTTACGATCCCAAAATCTTCAATACCTACGGTACGCACCTGTCGCTGGCGGAGTATTACAAGCAAAAGAAAGGCTCGCTAGGCCCGCTGCGCAGCTGGATGGATCGCGAGTGGCACCGGCCGGATATCGATGTCCGGTCTTCTGAAATTCATACCATGATTACCCAGGGTAACTTCTCGCGCATCTACACCACCAATTACGATCGCTGGCTGGAAGCGGCGCACGAGGCGCACGGCGTTCCCTATTACAAAGTGGCGAATGCCGCTGACCTGGTCTCGCTGACCGAAGATAAACGTCATATCATCAAGCTGCACGGTGACTTCGATGACGACACCTCTATCGTGCTTGATGAGAGCAGCTATTTTGAACGTCTCTATTTTGACTCACCGCTCGACATCAAACTGACCCATGACGTTATGGGCAACTCTGTGCTGTTTGTCGGCTACAGCATCAGTGATTTCAACATACGCCTGCTGTTTTACCGTCTGACCAAGATGTGGGGCCGCACCGGGCTGGCGACGGCCCGGCCAAAATCGTATCTGTTCACTAACCGTAATAATCCGGTAGCTAAAGAGGTGCTGGGGCAGTGGGGGATCGAGGTGATCGTTTCCGAAGAGGATGATCCGCGTAAAGCGCTGGCGATGTTCCTTGAAGAGCTGCTGGTGTAGTCAGCCTGGCTTCCGGCACAGAAGCAGAGGAAAAAGAAAAAAACCTGCGTCCGTTTAAGGTTAGCGCGTGCATAACCGATAAACTCTATTCTCTGCTGGCAAAGCATAACCGGCATGATACACTGTATATATACACAGTACCCGAGGACGAAAAGATGGCTGTTGAAACAAAATTTGTTGTAGTCAGAAAGGGTGAAGAGAAGATGACGTTTGCCAATAAGAAAGAGGCCGATGCCTACGACAAAATGCTCGATATGGCCGAAGCCTTCACTGACTGGCTGTTACAGCATCAACCTGCACTGGACGAATCTCAGGCAGAAACGCTGGGCCTGCTGATTGCCGAGCAGAAAGATGCGGTGCAGCATATTCTGCGCACCAGCAAACTGCCGGACATGGCCGCAGGCGCGACGAAGCCTGAAGCCGTGGCAGAAGAGGGTGCGGATGATAAGGCGGAAGAGCCAGCGGTGAAGAAAGTTCGCGCCGTTAAAGCTGCCTGATTGCCATAACGCCGGAAGCGCACCTTCCGGCGTTGCTGTTTTTAGCGGCGGCGTATCTGCGCTCACATCCTGTCTGGACTTAATGATTCTCGCGGGTATCAACCTGATAGCGCGTGCTTCGTCCGCCACCCTCTAGCCGGTAGAGACAGCCTTTATCTACCAGATCCGCCAGATGACGGGTCGCGGTTGCTTTACTCACTTTTGCCACCTTCTGATACTGGCTGGCGCTGATCCCCCGTTCAAAACCCTGCTCACCGCCGTCAAGCAGCCGGTTCAGCACTTTTACCTGTTCCGCGCTTAATCCCATCCCTTGATGACTCAGCCAGAAACGCGCTTTCATCTGGGTGCGATCGATGACGTCCATCGCCTGCTTCAGGCTCTCATCCAGGATATCAAGAAACCACACCAGCCAGTCTGTAATATCAAGGTCGCCTTTCTGCGTCTGCTCAAGGATGCGGTAATAACCGGCACGCTGCGCGAGGATAGCGGGTGACATGGCATAAAGACGGATGCTCTGGCTGTCAGCCTGCGCCAGTGCCAGATCGGTCAGGGCACGGGTAATACGCCCATTACCGTCATCAAACGGATGCAGCGTAACAAACCAGAGATGACAGATGGCAGCGCGCAGCAGCGGGTCCAGCATGACATCCTGCTGACTGTGGTTAAACCACTCAATAAACTGTGCCAGCTGCGGCTCCAGCCCCTGTCGCGGTGGCGCTTCAAAATGCACTGTGGGGCGATCGATACGACCCGAGATCACCTGCATGGGCTCACTGCCACGCAGCGTGCCGACGCTCAGACGCTGCACCGTCCATTCATCTGCCGGAAAGAGCCAGTGATGCCACTGAAATAATCGGTCAGGCGTCAGTGGCTGACTGCGATTGTTGATGGCATCCAGCATCATGGCGGCCAGCCCTTCTGAGCGATCGGAGACCGGATAAGGCTGTTCTTCTGTGACGCCTAACCGGCGCGCCAGCGATGAGCGTACTGACTGCACGTTTACCCGCTCCTCTTCAATCGCGGATGAAGAAAGGATATTACTCAGCAGGGTATCCAGCGTCTGCGAATCACTGTCTGACTGCAGACTGGCGCGTCCCAGCAGCAAACCGCGCTGCTGCTGCAAATGGCGCAGGCGTGGTAGCAGTACGGCATCCTGCCATTGAAAATCGGGCCAGTCCGGCTGCTGCCAGATCCAGTTAACGCTCATAGTTGGCTCACAATAAGAAGGGATGAGCCGAACAGGACTTGCTATTCGGCTCACAGAATGAGTCGATAATAGCGGATATCCGGCTCACAGGCCAACCGAAAGGAATCAAGGACAAAAAAGGACCCGAAGGTCCTGTTTGCTTAACGGGAAAACTGCATAAAGGTGTCTGAATAGTAGTGAACGATCCAGGCAACATACGCCAGCCAGACAACCATCCCAATGGCTAATCCTGATTTACCGATCATTGATCTCTCTCCACAGTGATAAGGGGCGACAGCAACTGTTGACATAAACTGACAGTAAAGGCGGGCAGCAGTATTGTTGCAGATCAAAAAAAGCCCGTTCATACGCAGCGCCATATCCTCTTTGCGATCAATTTCCCTGAATGACTTACAGCCAGACAGGCAGCCCGCCAGAATTACAGTGACTAAAGTTCAAAAAAACGCCGCCGATAGACGATTTCAGGAGCAACGTAATCACAAGGAGGGAAAGAAACAGGTAAATTCCAGGGGAATCGCTATGGCCAGTCAGTTAACACATAAGAAAAGAATGAGTACCCGTGCGCAGATGCTGATCATGGGGGGCTTAACAATAATGCTGGGATTTACCGTGACTATCGGCGTCCTCAGCTGGCAATCGGGTAAAGAACAGAAGGTACTCGCAGAAAACTATCTGCAGCAGATAGCACAGAGCCATGCGCTTCAGGTGCAACAGGAGCTGGGGCACGCCCGTGATGTGGCCAGTCATCTTGGCCAAAGTCTCATTGCGCTGCCGCAGGCGGGTATCACCGATCGCAACGTCGCCGATAAAGTCATGGAGTATGCGCTGCGCGCTAACCCTGATTATCTGTCGATGTCGGTGACATTTGAACAGAATGCGTTTGATGGTCGCGATGCAGAGTTCGCTACACAGCCGGGTCAGGCACCGCAGGGCCGCTATGCGTTTTTTGTGGATCGGGACGTGTCAGGTAAATACGCGATGCATCCGCTGCTCTCCTATCTGACGCCAGGTCAGGGCGATTATTATCTGATCCCGCAAAAATCAAAAAAAGATACCCTTATCGAACCCTATAGCTATGCCTATAACGGGGTGCCGACATTGCTCACCTCTGTGGCTGCCGCGATTATCGATCAGGGAACATTGAAAGCAATTGTCACCTCTGACATTTCACTGGCGTCACTGCAACAGAAGGTGAACCAGATCAAACCCTGGCAGGGAAGCGGCTATGCGCTGTTGCTCTCGAATGGCGGAAACGTGGTTTCCTCGCCCGTGAAAGAGGAAGCCGGTAAACCCTGGAAAGGCGAAAAAGATGGCTTTACGACGAAAGTCGTACAGCATTTTGATGCCGTGCTTGGTGAAAATGCCTTAGTCACCTGGCAGCCGGTGTTAATTGGTAACAGCGATAAACCCTGGTATCTCGGCGTCGTCGCACCGGTCAGTCAGGTGATGGCTGCTGCTAACCGGCAACTGATGTGGGCGCTATTGCTGATGGTAGTCAGTATTCTGCTGGTCGGCACTGTACTCGGCATGCTATTCAGCCGCAAGGTGCTGCGTCCGATTGGCGGCGAGCCGATTGAAGCGGCAAATATTGCGCTTGCCGTCGCGGATGGCAAGCTGGATAACGCGATTGCTGTGAAAAACGGCGATCGCAGCAGTCTCTTCTTTGCGCTTCATACTATGCAAAGCCAGCTCCGGCAGATTGTCGGGCAGATTAAAGATTCCAGTGAATCAGTACGACAGGGCGCGGGCGAAATTGCCAGTGGCAACCTCAATCTGGCGTCACGCACTGAAGAACAGGCCGCCGCGCTGGAGCAGACCGCAGCCAGCATGGAGCAGATCAGCGCCACAATCCGCCTGAATGCCGACAATGCGCAGCAGGCGACCAGCCTGACTGAAAACGCGACGCATATTGCCAGTCGCGGTGCCTCGCTGGTGGGCGAGGTAGTGCAGACCATGGCGCAGATCGATGATAGCTCGAAAAAGATTGGCGACATTACCACGATGATCAATAGCATTGCCTTCCAGACTAATATTCTGGCGCTCAACGCGGCAGTAGAAGCAGCTCGTGCCGGTGAGCAGGGGCGCGGTTTTGCAGTGGTCGCCTCAGAAGTGCGAAATCTGGCCCAGCGCAGTGCTAATGCGGTCAAAGAGATTGGCGCACTGATTGAAGAGTCGAGCGTACGGGTGGAGAGCGGCGTCCGGCTGGTAAACGATGCCGGTAAAACCATGCAGGAGATGATGCAGGCGGTGAATTCGGTGCAGGGGATTATCGGTGAGATCGTTACAGCGTCAAGCGAACAGGCGCGTGGCATCAGCCAGGTAACGATAGCGGTCAATGAAATGGATGGCGTCACCCAGCAGAACGCCGCGCTGGTGCAGCAGATGTCGGCGGCCGCCAGTTCGCTTGAAGACCAGGCCCAGCAGCTATCACAGACGGTAGAGCAGTTTCATCTGGCATAAAGCGGCGTATGTTCCCTGGTCCACTATCTGATTCACAGACTAAAAAACCCGCCAGCGGCGGGTTTTTTTATCATTGTTCCGTCAGCCGCACACCGCTGCTGGCATCGAACAGGTGCATCTTATCCGGATTCACGGTCACCGGCAGCGTACCGCCCGGCACGGCATCGCTCCGACCAGTCAGTTGCATATGCAGCGGGAAAGCCTGCCAGTTCAGATGTAATAGTGTCGACTCGCCGGTAATCTCCACAATATTCACCGTCGCCGGTTGCCCGCTGGCATCAAAAAGCAGATCGTGGGGTCGTACACCCAGCGTCACCGGCTGATCGGCCTGCTGCAGCGCGGCGTGGTGCCAGCGACCGGGCAACGGCAGCCACTGCTCGCCACAGCAGACGCCGGGCAGACCATCGCGAGTCTGGAAACGCGCATCCAGCAGATTCATCGGCGGTGAACCGATAAACCGCGCCACAAAGGTGTTAACCGGGCGGTCGTAAATCGCCAGCGGCGCACCCTGTTGCACAATCACCCCATCTTTCATCACGACGATCTGATCCGCCAGCGTCATTGCCTCGACCTGATCGTGCGTCACATAAACCATCGTGGTTTTGAAACGCTGATGAAGGGACTTAATCTCGGCACGCAGCTCCATGCGTAACTGCGCATCCAGGTTAGAGAGCGGCTCATCGAACAGAAATACCTGCGGATTGCGCACCATTGCCCGGCCCATCGCCACACGCTGCCGCTGTCCGCCAGACAATGCGCGTGGATAACGCTGTAATAGCTGATCGATACCCAGAATAGCTGCGATACGGGCAATTTTGCTTTTCTGCTCCTCGCGCTTCACCTTTTTCACCTGCATGTGAAATGCCAGATTTTCGGCGACGGTCAGATGCGGATAAAGCGCATAGCTCTGAAAAACCATAGCAATATCCCGGTCGGCGGGATCGAGGTCGTTGATCTGTTTATTATCCAGCTTAATCGCCCCGTCAGAGACGCTATCCAGACCGGCGAGCAGCCGCAGCAGGGTAGACTTGCCGCAGCCGGAGGGACCGACCAGCACGGTAAAACTGCCATCGGGAATGGTTAAATCGAGCGGATGCAGCACGCTGTGTTTTCCGTAGCGCTTCGCCACCTGTATAAGTTCAACACGGGCCATGGTCAGCGCACCTCATTGGTTAATTGGAGTTGTTGCCAGCTGGGATAGCGACGCGGAGAACTGCTTATCGCCTGTGAGGCCACTTCAATGCCCCAGCGCAGTGCGGTATGTGATGACTGTCCATAGAGAAGTGCAGTGAGAAAACCGGCATTAAAACTGTCTCCGGCACCAATGGTATCCACTACTGTTACTGGCTGGGCGGCAGCAAACTGTACCGAGGCGGCGGACCAGAGACGTGCGCCCTCTGCGCCACACTTAAACACGCAGCCGCCGCGACCACTGAGACGGGCGGCCAGCCGTTTACCACTCTGTTCCAGCAGATCCGCGCCCGCCAGACCCAACGCTTCTGCCTCATTCAGCAGCAGCCAGTCGCAGTCCGCCAGCCAGCTGCCCATCTCACGGCGAAGCTCATCGCTCCAGCCCGCAGGCGGCCAGCCAGTGTCCACGGCCACACTGAAGCCACGCTTTTGTAGCTTGGCCAGTAGCGCCGGATAGTGTTCATAGAGTTCAAGACAGAGAAAGGTGCCGCACAGCAGCACGATGTCGCCTGGCGTCGCCTCCAGCGGCAGCTGATCCAGCACGTCATCCGCGGTCAGCACGGTAATATGGCCATGATTGCTCAGAAACGATCGTTCATTATCGGGATGGGTTACGCCCACCGTCAGCGAGGTCTCACAGGCGTAGCGCGGCCAGTGTGCGGCGCTGTGGGGAAAATGACTGGCGAGCCAGTGGCTGAAGCCATCATCGCCCTGATTAGCGATGGCGCGATGCGGCACCTGCATCGCCTCCAGCGCCAGCGCGCAGTTACCCGCAGACCCGCCGGGACGTAACTCGCTGTGCTGCAGCATCACTTCCGTACCGCGTTTCGGCCACTCGCTAAGCGTACTCATGATTAAATCGACATTGATATTGCCCACCACATACAGCGTGGACGCAGTGCTGTTATCTATCGTTATCATCCCTTACTCCCTCCGCTGGTAAGACCGCTGACCAGCGTCTTCTGCAACCAGATGGCAATTAACAGAGGCGGCACTGACGCCAGAATGCCAATCGCTGCGATCAGCCCGTCATCGGTGGCGCGTCCGGCGGTGAAGCCGGCAATCGCGACCGGCAGGGTCTGTGCCGAGATATTGCTGGTGAACAGCAACGCATAGAAAAACTCATCCCAGGCGAGCAGCCAGCCAAACAGGGCAGCTGCCCCCAGTACCGGCTTCGCCAGCGGCAGCGTGATGCGCAGCATGACCTGCCAGAAGCGCAGGCCATCCAGTCGTGCCGCCTGTTCGATATCGCGCGGCAGCGAGTCAAACTGATTCTTCAGCATCCAGGTCAGGAACGGCAGGATCAGCGAGCAATAGACCATCACCAGACCGGGACGGGTGTTGAGCAGCCCCAGCTGTTGCAGCAGAAAGTAGAGCGGCAGCACAAACGCCACTGGCGGCACCATATAGATAGCCAGTGCGCCAGAAAGCCAGGTATCGCGTCCGCTGTAGCGCGAGAAGCTGAAGGCGGCAGGTATTGCCAGCAGCAGCGAGATTGCCGTCGCCACCGTGGCCACCAGCAGACTGTTGCCTAGCGCATGCAGGAAAATGTTGCCCGGCTGGTTCGGTGCCAGCGAAACCAGCCCCTGATAGCGACTGAAATCCCACTGACGTGGCAACCATTCCAGTGGCACGCGGGATAGATCGCTGGCGGAGCTGACGCTCATCAGAAAAAGCCAGCCCATCGGGGCCAGAATGCTGATGGCGACCAGCAGCGCCGCGCCGTAACGCAGCACCCGGCGCAGTTTAGTTTTCATAAGCGGAACTCCGGCGGCGCTGGTGCCATAACATCAGCAGGTAAAGTGTGATTAGCAGAGCGCACATCAGGGTCATCAGGATCGCGTAAGCGGCACCGCTGCCGGCACGCAGGTAGCTGAACGACTCCTGATAGACAAAAAAGCTCAGGGTTTTGGTACTGTCCACCGGTCCGCCGCGCGTCATCACGTAGATAATGTCAAAGATCTTAAAGGCATCGATGGTACGTAACACCAGCGCGACGCCCAGCGGCGCGACAATCGCCGGAAAGGTAATCGCACGGAAACGCCGCCAGGCAGACGCACCATCCAGCCGTGCCGCTTCAAACAGATCTTCAGGGATCGACTGCAGCGCTGCCAGCACCAACAGCGTGACCAGCGGATAGTTTTTCCAGATATCTGCAAACATCACCGCATTGAGCGCCGCGTCCGGCGAACCCAGCCAGCTGCGATAGCCATCAATAATGCCGAGCTGGCTGAGCAGGGCGTTGATGCTGCCGTAATCGGGATTAAAGTTAAGCCGCCACATCATGGCGTTGACGATGGTCGGCAGCGCCCACGGCAGAATCACCAGCACCCGCAGCACGTTGCGTCCGACGAATTTCTGATTCAGCAGCAGCGCCACCAGCACGCCAATGATGCCTTCGAAAGTGACAGACACCAGCGTGAAGTAGAGTGTGCGCCAGACAGAAGCCCGAAAATCGGGATCGCTCAGCGCATAGAGGTAGTTTTCCAGCCCAATCCAGGCAGGCGTTTCACTGCTGCCAATCAGCGCAGCATCGGTAAAACTGAGCCAGATGGTGCGCAGGAGGGGCCAGGCGGTTAACAGCAGCATCACCAGCAGCATGGGTGCCAGAAGCACCCATGCCTGACGCTGTTCACGTTGACGCAGACTCAACATCATGACTCCTTAACGCAGCCGGGCGGCGCTTTTATCCACCGTCGCCATCGCATCCTGCGCCGGGATTTTACCCAGCAACACCTGCTGTAACTGCTGCTGCAGCTGGTTCGACAGGCGTGAATAGTCGGCGGTTTCAGGACGTGACAGCATCACGTTCAGCGATTTATCCGCTGCGGTAATCAGGCTCTCCTGATCCTTTTTCACCGCTTCGTCCTGATAAGAGGATTTCCAGATCGGCAGGCTGAGCTTTACATACTGGTTTTGCACCGGCTGTGAAGTCATGTACTGAATGTATTGCCACGCCTCGTTAGCATGGGTGCTGCTTTTGGTGATCCCCAGACCCATTGAGCCATTCACTGCACCCACTTTTCCTGGCGCATCGCCTGGCGCAGGCATGATGCCAACATCGCCTGATACTTTGCTCTGCTTGGGATCGTTTGCCATGTTGTACATGTAGGTCCAGTTCAGCGCGAATGCCGCATCGCCATTCGAAAACGATTTGCGTACATCCTCTTCCAGATATTCACGGGAAGCCGGGTTACTCAGGCCTTCGTCGAGCGAGCTTTTCATCAGGTTCAGCGCTTTAAGTGAAGCCGGGCTGGAGAAGTCGAGCTTGCCATTCTGATAGAACTGTCCACCCAAGCCTGAGACCAGCGTGGTGTAGTCACACACCAGCGCTTCCGCCTGGGACCAGCTCCAGACAAGCGGGTAAGTCACAATCTTTTTCTCTTTGATGATTTTCGCGTCATCCAGCACCTGCTGCCAGGTCTGCGGCGGGGTGGTGATGCCCGCTTTTGCCAGCATCGCTTTGTTGTAGTAAAGGTATTTGGTATCGAGGATCCACGGCATCCCCAGCGTTTTACCCTTATAAATTACCGTGTTCATCGCGCCCGGGAATACCTTCTCTTTCTCATCTGGCGTGATACGCGCGCTGACATCCTGCAGCAGATCAAAGCGGATAAACTCCGCTGGCCAGATGGCGTCGAACAGCACCACATCATAGCCATTGCCGCCTGCGCCACGCGCCGCCACGATTTTGTCGTGCAGCGCTTCATAGGGAACAAACTCCAGATTGACGGTGACATCCGGATGCTGCTTCTGAAAATTCTGCGTCATCGCGCGAATGTCATTCTCGCTATAGGCCGCCTGGGTCATAAACAGAGCATTGATCTGGCTGGCCGCCGCGCTGCCTGCGCTTAGCATCAATAAGGCGGCAAAACCGGCTTTCAGTTTAGAGGTATAACGCTGTGACATGGTCTTCTCCACCAGGTAGAAACAGGGTAGCAACAGGCTGTCGGTTAATTAAATCAATTTGATTGATTTAATCGGGGGCATAATTCTGGTCAGTGGGAGAACTGACCTGGCAGTATCAAGCAAACGGCGTGCCACAAGATTAAAAACTACGCAACAGTGCCGTAACAACGCTGAAACTCAGACTGCGCTTTTATGGCAAAATTGCCTAATCTGATACGCGGAATTTGCGTGCAGGATCAAAGATATTGTTTGCCCGAATGCTTTCAGAGACCAATACTGTCGGGTCCCGCTGTAATGGAAAACAACATGAAAACCTCGGGTACAAACCTTGAACATGCGCGGGCGCATAACCGGCGTGTTGTAATTGAAGCCATCCGCCTGCACGGTGAGCTGACCCGTGCCGAACTGGCGCGTATGACGGCACTGACGCCGCAGACCGTGTCCAATATCGTGGCTGAACTGGAGCTGGCCGGATTGCTGACCAGCCGTCAGCCGCGCCGCAGCGGGCGCGGTCAGCCTTCGATTCCGGTCACGCTTAATCCCACCAGCGCCTGGTCGATTGGCATTCATCTTGATCACCAGACGCTCTTGCTGGTGCTGGTCGATCTAAGCGGTGAAGTGCATTTCCGCCGCCTCGTGCTGGTGCAAAAGCCTCAGCCTGCTGCTACCCTGGCGTGCATTGCTGGAATACTGGAGGAGATGCGCGCTTTTCTGGGCACGCAGTGGAAGAAGGTACTGGGGATCGGCGTGGTGATGCCGGGACCTTTTGGCGTGGAAGGCATTTCATCCGTCGGGCCGACCACGCTGAACGGCTGGGAGCAGGTGGATATTGAAGCTGAGCTCGCCGCTATCAGCGGGCTGCCGGTAACGCTGGAAAATGACGCCACGGTCGCCGCCATCGGCGAACGCTTTCACGGTACGGCGCGCCATCTCAACTCCTTCATCTATCTCTACATCGGCACCGGTCTGGGTGCCGGCATTTTCACCGATGGCCACATCTATACCGGTCATGCTCATAATGCCGGAGAGATTGGCCACATTGTAGTGGAGCCGGGCGGACGTGACTGCTATTGCGGTAATCAGGGCTGTCTGGAACGTTATGTCTCATTACAGGCCGCCTATGAATTCTGCGGGCTTGATCCGATGCGGGCGCTGCCTGAAGATCTGCTGCAGATTGAACCTGCGCGTTTCACCGCCTGGATTGAGAGCGTGACAACGCCGTTGCGCCAGGCAATCAATATTCTGGAGTCTGTATTTGATGCAGAGGCGGTAATTATTGGCGGGATGATGCCTGCGCCGTTGCTGGAGCAGATGGTCGCGCGCCTGCCGCCGCTTTATCAGTCGGTGCGTGGACGTTACCTGTTAAACATGCGACTGAAAACGGGCATGACCGGCAGCGATACCGCTGCGCTGGGGGCCGCTGCGTTACCGATCTTTGATGAATTTAATCCGCAGTTTCAGGTGCTGATGAAGTAGAAAAATGGCGCTGTTGCAGACAACAGCGCCATAAGCATTAACCCGGGTAGATACCGCGATCTTTACGCGCCATCAGGATCCGTTCACACGCCACGATATACGCCGCAGTGCGCAGCGAGCAATCCTTCTCCTTCGACTTTTCCCAGATATGAACCATCGCTTCGGTCATAATCTTATCGGAACGACGATTGATCTCATCTTCACTCCAGAAGAAGCTGGCCATGTCCTGAACCCATTCGAAGTAGCTGACGGTCACACCGCCGGCATTACAGACCACATCCGGCACAACGATAATGCCGCGTGTTGCCAGCATATCATCGGCATCCGGATAAGTCGGACCGTTTGCGCCTTCCAGAACGATTTTGCAGCTCAGCATCTCTGCGCGCTCGCGGGTAATCTGGCCTTCCAGCGCGGCCGGGATCAGGATATCCATCTCAGTGGTCCAGAACGCCTCTTTATCAATGCTCTGCGCACCAGGGAAACCAGCAATCTGCTTATGGGCGGTCTGCCATTCGCTCAGCGCGGCCATATCAATGCCATTGGAATTATAAATCGTTGCAGTATGATCCTGAATCACCACCACGCGCCCGCCCGCCTCATCAAACAGACGTGCCGCTTCGCTGCCGACGTTACCGAAGCCCTGAACCGCCACACGGGCGCCTTCAATTTCAATACCTGAACGACGGGCCACTTCACGGCCAGTGATAAACACCCCACGGCCGGTCGCTTTTTCGCGGCCCAGTGAACCGCCCAGATGAATCGGTTTGCCGGTCACCACGCCGGTAATCGTGGTGCCGTGGTTCATGGAGTAGGTATCCATCATCCACGCCATCACTTTGCTGTTAGTGCCCACGTCCGGTGCCGGAATATCTTTTTGCGGTCCAATGATGATGCCGATCTCGCTGGTATAACGACGGGTTAGCCTCTCAAGTTCACCATCGGAAAGTTTGAAGGGATCGACCCGGATGCCGCCCTTAGCCCCACCGTAAGGCAGGTTAACTGCAGCACATTTAATGGTCATCCACGCAGAGAGCGCCATGACTTCATTAAGATCGACATCCGGATGATAGCGAATGCCACCTTTACCCGGGCCGCGTGAAAGGTTGTGCTGAACGCGATAGCCCTCGAAATGGCGAATCGAGCCATCATCCATCTGGAGAGGAATGTCGACAATCAGCGCACGTTTTGGATGCCGCAAAGTATCTATCCAACGTGAAAGGTCGCCCAGATAGGGCGAAACCCGGTCGATTTGCTGTAAGTAGGTGGACCAGGCAGATGTGCTGCTTTCAGACGCATAAGATAACTTATCCATAAAAAACCTTTCTTAATTAAGTTATTTATTGTGTGGAGCCGTGGATGGTGAGCGCATTGTATGGCGCGGACATAATCTAACACTTCTGAAACAAATAAGATGGGAGGGCTACGCTGTAAAAGTGCGGCCGCGCCCCATTTCGGGGCGTTTTCAGTGAATAGATTTTGAGAGATGCCCATTAAAGACGAATAATAATGCGATTCAGGTGCGTACGGACTGCATATGAAGGGTGTTCTCGCTATCTTTCAATTCTTTGAAGGTGTTCAAAAAGTTAAATAATTGATCTTAGCTTCATTGACTTTGGTGCACCAATTAAGTGCATGAGAATAAGTAATCAAAGGATTACCTGAAGTAATGGATTGAGCAGGGAATAAGCAGTCTAATCATCTGGTTAGGATAAATAAGATTGCTAAGGGTGGGAAAGAGAGATAACGGGCCTGCGCTGAAAGGCTGGCCCGGACGATTTACTGCCGCATAGCCTGTTCGGCTTCATTCAGCTCTTCATGCGCTTCTTCCAGCTTATCTTCGCGCTTCTGAATCTTGCTGGCACTGCGTCTTTCCGCTTTCGCTTTTGCCAGCTCCTGTTCACGCTCCCGCACCTTAAGCTTTTTCTCTGCCACTTTTTCCTGGCGCTGTTTTAACAGGCTTCCTTCAGTGCAGTTCTGATCCACTTCGCGCAGCGCTTTTTCAAGGCCGGCAACCTGATGGGTATTATTGTGCTGGCGGGCGAAGGAAATCTGGGTCTCAATCTGATGCTTTTTGGCGGCACAACCGGTCAGATTGGATGCCGCATGCGCAGCGGTGAAAGTCAGTGGCAACAGGCAAAGGGTCAGTAAAGTCTTTTTCATCGTTGTCTCGTCAATGAGTCAGGTCGAAGGACAAGTATACGTAGCCACCTTAAGATATTCTTAACGAAAAAAATTATTTACTGGCGCGGTAAAGCGGGGAATGGAAAAGCTGCCTGCTGTCAGGCAGCGCTGGAAGAGGAAGTTTGTGAAAAATGCAGATTACGATCAGGTCCACTGAGCATAACCGGAAAACCATCTTCACTCTGCTGCTCAAAATAGTCCTGCATCACCTGACTGATCCCCGCGCCACACCACATCACATGATGTTGATGGATGGCAGTTTTAATAGCAGGCTGTCCGGTGGCACGTGAGTCAACCGCGACATTAAAGCCCATAGCCGTCAGACGAATCGCCTCAAGCCAGATTTCCGTTTTATCGAGTACGCTCACCGCTTCCAGAAACAGAGAAACGGACGATTTATTACGCGATGAGACGCGCATCACTTTGTCCGCCTGCTGCTTAACGGCTTGCTCAAAACGGTCGAGACGTCGTGACGCGCCCTGACGGTGGTCGGCATAGAGCCAGACGCTCAGCGGCCGCAGCAAATTAATGATGAAATCCTCACCGCTGTAATTACTGGACATGTTGTGCATCTGACGTGAAAGCGACAGCGGTGTGCCAAATTCAAGCTGCCAGAGCATGTCGCCCTTACGCGCCGCCCAGCCGTAGGTCTTGACTGCCGATGCGTCCTGCTGGCCCTGCCTGATCTCATTAAGTGTTGCGCCGGTTGACGTTAAACCAACCAGAGTATGGATTTCGCTAAGATGAGTATTGCTCCACTCGTCTGCATTCTGCTGTGATGTCAGTAATCCCTGCTTCATCCAGCGCTTCAGATTCGCGGGATGCGTGCCGGTTATCGCACAAACAGTATCGGTAGTATGAAATTGCATATCGTGCCCTCTGCTGAGGAAAAGGCCGCCGGAATTAACCGAGGATGAACAACCACTATGAACCTTATAATCGTTAATTAACAGTGTTAACGCCCGTTAAGAGCGTAGAAAAGCACGCGTCAGGCTGCGCTTATTCGGTTTGCTGAACAGGTTATATTCAGCGCGATCAGCAGGTTAAATGCGCTATTACTCATCATAAAAAGACTGTGTATTTATTCAGTAAAGATTCTTTACGCAATGCGTCCGTAAAAGCAGCGCTGTTTTGTCCATTTTAAGAGCATGCTGACTTCCCACCCCCTTACATCCGGCCTGCAAACCGCTAAAATAGTCGGTTCTGATGATCAGGAGAAAGAGTGTCCAATGCGTTATCGTTTTACTCTCGCCGTTATGACGGTTGCTACTGTACTGACTGGCTGTGCGAAACATGCCGCCAACGATGCACCAGATGATTTTGCTGCTGGTCCGACACAGATCGATGTCTCACATATCAAGACCCGCGCGGATGATGGCTCCAGTGTATTCCTGACAGTTGATGGTAAAGACGCTGGCAGATTGCCGAATGGTGAAAGCAAACTGCTGCATGTGCCGGCGGGTAAGCATCAGGTGGGGGGATATGTGCCGACGCTGTTTGGCATGGGCCGTGTCACCATTGCGCCAGTTGAAGTGACCACGTCACCTGAAGATGTCAAAAAAGTGGCCTATACGATCACCCGCAACAAAGCGACCTTTGTCGAGAACAAGGGCGAGCAGGGCTGAGTTGATAACGGCGGAGAGCAGCGCTCTCCGCTGGAAACACCTGTTATAAACCGAGCTCGCTCAGGGAAGGATGGTCATCCGGGCGACGCCCCTGTGGCCAGTGAAACAGCCGCTGTTCTTCGCCGATTTTCAGGTCGTTGATGCTGGCAAAACGCTGCGTCATCAAACCCTGCTCATCAAACGCCCAGTTCTCGTTACCATAAGAGCGATACCACTGTAGCTGCTCGTCGTGCCATTCATAGGCAAACCGCACCGCAATCCGGTTCTGGTCAAAACTCCATAGCTCTTTAATCAGCCGATACTGCTGCTCCCGCTGCCATTTTTGCTGCAGGAACGCGACAATATCCGCCCGGCCGGTCAGAAAGGTATCGCGATTACGCCACCGGCTATCTGCCGAATAGGCCAGCGCCACACGTTCAGCATCCCGACTGTTCCAGCCATCTTCAGCGAGCCGTACTTTTTCTACTGCCTGTTCAGGCCGTGTAAATGGCGGTAAGGGCGGGCGTAAATTTTCCAACTTTCTCTCCTCAACAGCGGGGGCAGATGCGTTATCCGCATCTATGACAGGTTAATCAGAGGTCGAGCGCGTGGATCTGACAGACAGCGCGTGCCGCTTCCTGACCCTTTTTAATAAAGTGCTGAGTATAGAAGTCGATGAACTCTGCCGATGGCTGGAAATTGTGTGGCGTCAGTGACACGGAGAAGACGGGCACGTTAGTCGTCAGCTGCGCCTGCATCAGACCACTCACGACCGCCTGAGCGACGAAATCATGGCGATAGATGCCGCCATCCACCACCAGTGCTGCACAGACAATCGCATCGTAATTGCCGGTCTGTGCCAGACGTTGCGCCAGCAGCGGCATTTCAAAAGCGCCAGGAACATCCCATGTTTTGATCTCGTATAAGGCACCGCGACTTTCCAGTTCCTGTTCAAACCCGGTCAGAACCTGAGAAACGATTTCGCTGTGCCAGTTAGCTTTGATAAAGGCGACTTTCAACGGCTGCATGACTTACTCCAGTAATAGATAACATTCAGTGGTAACGGGCCAGATCGAGCCTCAGCACACCGAATCAAAATAGTGAGCATCGCAGGTCAGTAACCTGCTGAGAGCCATCACTATACTGCAATGTAAAGAATCTTTGTCCATCATTGTGATTATATGTAAATAACAGATAGCGTCATTAGCCTTACTGGCTGCAGGAAATGTGCTACTAACATTGATTAACTCGCCCTGAACACACCTTCCAGACCGGAAAATGCCTTCTGCTCCCTTGTTTGCGTAACCGGTTCCATTTACGTTATTGCTTAAATAAAATACTGGATATATGAACAGTTATTTGTATAATAAATGGACTGCCCGCCGGGTATTGGTAGCGTTAGCGAGGGGTGAACCCATGATGATTTCGACTGAAAGCCTCAAATCTCTGGAACAATCGGTCACAATGAGCAGCCGTGAATTGGCTCAGATGACCGGCATTACACACGGAGAAGTGAAGCGGTTAATCAAAAGTCTGGAAACGGCTCAGCGTCTTTCTCAGCCACTCAAAGTAAATGACTATGAGCGGGATGGAGAAGTGCGACAGGAGTATCGTCTCAGCAAGCGTGACTCTCTGCTGGCTGTGGCGCGTCTTTCTCCGGGCTTCACGGCTGAAGTGCTGGACCGCTGGCAGGATCGTGAAAAGACCACGCATCTGCCTGACTTCACCAACCCGGCTGAAGCGGCTCGCGCATGGGCTGAGCAGTTTGAACAGCGTCAGGCGGCAGAGCAGCAGCTGGCCCTCTCGGCTCCAAAGGCGGCGTTCTTTGATAGCTTCACAGAAGTTGAAGACTCGCTGGGTTTTCGTCAGCTCTGCAAGATGCTGAAAGTGAAAGAGCCGGAGTTCCGCCAGTTCCTGCTGGATCGCAACATCATGTATCGCGCCAAAGGAACGCTGACGCCGCAACACTATCATCTGCAGGCGGGCTACTTTACGCTGCATACCGGCACCGGTGAAAACCAGCACGCTTTTTCTCAGGCGCGCTTCACCTCGAAAGGGGTGAAATGGGTAGCGAGTCTGTGGGCGGGGCATCTCTCTGCTCAGCCTAAAGGTGCAGCCGCGTAACTTCGCCTCTGGCTTTCCTGACGGTCGCCTGCACGCAACCCGTGCCGACGGACATGCAAATGAAAAATACGGATATAAAAAAGGCCGCATCAGAGTGCGGCCTATTTTGAACGTTCAGGATCGATTACTGGGCGGTTTACCAGCCTTTAATGGCATCACCTTTGTAGACTTCTTCGGCTTTGGCCGCAACTTCCGGTGACTGCAGCGCAGACTTCAGCTTCTGAATTTTGTCGCTGTCTTTATTATCTTCACGTGATACCAGTGCATTGACGTAAGGCGACGAGGCACTTTCCATAAATAAACCATCGCGATGTGCTGATAATCCAGCCTGAGCCGAGAAGTTAGTATTGATGATGGATAAAGCAACGTTCGGATCGTCCAGGGTGCGGGTCAGCTGTGGCGTATCCACTTCAACCAGCTTCAGATTTTTTGGATTTTCGATGATATCAAGCGAGGTCGGTAAATAACCCACACCGTCTTTCAGTTTAATCAGACCCTGTGCCTGAAGTAACAGCAGGCTGCGTCCCAGCGTGGTCGCCTCATTAGAGAGAGTAACAGTGGCACCATTCTGCAGTTCACTGATGTTTTTGATTTTGTGCGAATAGGCTGCAATCGGGAACACGAAAGTTTTGCCCACCACTGCAAATTTATAGCCGCGCTCTTTCGACTGATCTTCAAGATAAGGCAGGCTCTGGAAGGCGTTGGCATCAACCTCTTTGTTATTCAGTGCTTCGTTTGGCAGCACATAATCATTGAAGTTAAGAACTTCAACATCGAGCTTGTATTTATCTTTGGCAACCTGCTGTACCACCTGCCAGATTGCTTCATCCGGCCCGGTATTAATCGCGACTTTAACTTTATTATCGTCGTCTTTAGAACAGGCGGATAATAATAAAACAGAACTGGCGAGTAATGCTGTAAACAAACCTTTCATTATCAGAAATCCCTCAGATAGTAGATGGCTTCAAAGATAATACAGAATGCACAGGTTGCGTACTGACGGTGGAATATATCTTATAACCGCAAAGCACATTTCGAACATTAATTAGCCATCCACTCTGCTGGCCCGATCATTCCCGCTATTTTTTCTGCACTGGCTGAGAGATCATTTATGGATTCATCACGCAGGAAACCCTCAGCGCCATTTTCTTCTACGCTTACTGCTCCGTCACTACTGGCATTCTATTGAGTAACAACAGGAATTAACCATGTCAAAGCAGGATAAAGAGATTAACGCGGTCGAAGTAATGCGCAGCAGCCAGGCCTGGAACGGTGAGGTGATTCATGCTTATCCCACTGGCGAACCCGAACTGACAGTGATGCGACTGTCACTGCCTGCCCATACGGCATTGCCCTGGCACACCCACCCAATGCCGAATGCGGCGTTTATTCTTTCCGGCACCCTGATTGTTGAGGATAAAGAGAGTGGCGAACAGCGTACGTTCACAGCAGGTGAAGCTCTGAATGAAACGGTTAACAGCGCGCATCGTGGTTACACTCTGGATGAAGCCGCTGAACTGGTGATCACGTATGCCGGTGTAAAAGGGCAGGAATTAACCGAGCCGCTGCCGGGAGAACCCGAAGAGTTTTAAGTGGCTGCTTTTGTCATGACTCATGACGGCAGTGTTTTCGCTGCCGCTGCTAACCTCAGAATTAAACCTTATCCGGATTTGAGTCGGATCAGTAAACGGTATGCCTGCACAGACCAGGATTAACGTTCTTTGCTCCATACACACCCACAATGTAAAAGAATTTTTTATGGATAAGAATGTTGCCCTGCTGCTCGCGTCCGGTTTTGAAGAAGCTGAAGCCATTATCACGCTCGATATTCTTTAACGTCTGGGCGTTCGCGTGACCACTGTGGCCTGTCAGCTCTACAGGGAAGTGACCCGCTACCATCAGGTCAAGGTCATGGCTGATGAGCTGCTGGAGGAGAATCGCGAGCCGCTGTTTGATGCGGTGATTGTGCCAGGCGGCCCGGAAGGCAGTAAAAATCTGTCAGCGAATGCTGCGGTGATTGATTTTATTCGCCGACATAATGATGCGGGTTGTCTTGTCTGCTCAATCTGTTCCGCAGCAGCCAGAGCACTGGAACCTCACTCACTTTTAAAGGGACGGCGTTGTGTCAGTTCCGGCACCTCTTCAGAGGGGGTGACCGATGGCGTTTACGTAAATGCATCGGTTGTGAAAGATGGCAATCTGCTAAGCGGCAGGCTGACGGGGCGCTGAGTAACAGAAAAAGCGCTTTTTATTCACCGCCAAATCCCGCATCGCGCAATATCGCTTTTGCCTGCTCTGAACCTAAGAACATCGCCAGCCTTTGCGCCTCTGGCATGATGACCGCACAGGCATAGCGCGCAACAGGATTAACAGCCGCCGGAATATCCACAACCGTCAGCCCGGCAATCCGGCACAGGGCTGTCCGATAGCTGGCATAGCCGATAAACAGATCTGCCATATCCGCCTGAATAATCCACTCCGCTGCCAGCCTGCCTGTGGGAATCGCTGCTGAGTCACGTCCGCCAACCAGCGGGAGGGCGCGCTGACGCACCGTTTCACCGGCATTACCCATCCGGGAGAAAAGAATCTGCGCATAGTCACCCGACGGGTCGGCACCCGATGTGGATGTGGCGACTCGCAGCGAGTCACGGGTGAGCAACGTATACCAGTCATCTCCCGTCTGAAGACAATCGCTGCGCACCGTAATGCAGAGCCGATTGGTGGCAAACGGCATGACGGCCAGCGCGCGTCCGGCAGCCAGAAGTGCGCGCGGATGATCATCACTTGCTGAAGCAAAAAGGTCGCACCGCTCACCGGCCTCAATGCGTTCGCGGAGCAGGCCGGCCGGACCAAAACGGGTTTCAACCGGCTCCGGAAAGAACGCCATGAGTGTCGGCCAGACGCCTTTCAGGCTGCCCGCCGCCAGTACCTGCATCACTCTGGCCCCTGATAAGTAGTGCGATAAAAACGTTGATACCAGCGGTTAGCCAGTTTGTTCATGTCGACATCCTGAAACGTCTGCGGATAGAGTTTTTTTGCCATCCACAGCTCGCCAATCCCCATCGCTTCCGGCATCGGATAGCCCCAGGCTTTGGCGTAATCCGGCATCAGATAAACGCGATGGTTTTTGACCGCATCAATCGCCTGCCATTGCGGAGAGCTGTTGATTTCATTCACGACTGAGGGGTAACGGTCCTGAACAAAAATCACCTGCGGATCCCAGGCGATCACCTGCTCCATCGACACGGTTTTAAATCCTTTCACGGTCGCCGCGGCGACGTTAACCGCACCCGCATGCTGCATCATCAGACCGGTATATTTCCCGGAACCATAAGTAGCCAGTTGCGGATTTGCCATATAGGCGCGAATACGTTTCTCCGCCGGTATATCTTTCAGGCGGTCGCTGACGATTTTGCGACCCTGATCGGTGGCGTCAATCAGCGCTTTCGCTTCGGCGGGTTTATTGACGATCTCGCCAATCAGCGTAATGCCTTCTCGCAGACCTGTGTCATAGGCCATTTCCTCATCACTGAGAGTCGGGTTCATTTTGTCCTGTTCACCCGGCAGGTCATGACGCAGCGAGATAGCCACGACAGGGATTCCCAGCGCGGTAATGCTGTCGATCATCTCGTGCGGCGCATAGTTGGTGACAAACACCACCTGCGGATGCAGCGCCACCAGTTTCTCCGGATCAACATGCGTCAGATCCCCAAGCATAGCCATATGGTTCAGCTCAGGTGCCAGTCGGGCATAGCCGTCGCCCAATTGCTGCTTCCAGTTCGCCATCACCCCGACGATTTTATCGGTGGCGTTCATCTGCACCAGCAGGTTCAGCGTCTGGTGCTGGAGCACAACAACGCGTTCAACGTGGTCAGGAATCGTAACCTGACGGCCAATCTGGTCGGTGATCTGGCGCGATGCCTGGGAAGAGAGCGGAAGGAGTATCAGTAAACCGAATGTGCATATCTGCCAGAAGCGCTTCATTAACTTTCCTCGAAAATCGTTATGCATTGTATTATATAGCGATGACTGATGCGCGTCACGGCTGGGGCATTATTTTGGGAAAGCAGCAGGCAGAAAAAGAAACTGACTTCGCATATCGCCCTTATCCCTCACACAGCACTGATTATGTGCAATGCCCGTCACTGGTTCACCATCCCGGTGCCTTCTGTGCCGGAACTCGTCTACTTTGCTGATATTTCAAGCTTTAATTCCTGGCACGCCATTTGCTGAAGTCTTAGCGGTAAGCAGCGTATGACACATTGATAGCAAATAGCTGGCTAGGGTTCCGGTTCACGCAGGTGAATGTCTGGTCCGAGAGCTGGCGACCTCTGCGAGGTTACACGGCGGGACAAAAGCCCGGGAGACAGCGGCACCATCTGGTGTCCTGCGCTGCTCCCGTTTTTTTGTGCCAACCAGAGGTCAACCATGAAGAAATCCCCCCTCCTGACGCTGATTCTCTCGCTGACGCTGCTGGTCAGCGCGCCGTCTATCGCCGCCGTCAAAAAAGAGTTCAACATCTGCTGGACCATTTACGCGGGCTGGATGCCCTGGGGCACCATCAGCAATGAGAAGATTATTGATAAATGGGCCAGCAAATATGGCATCAAAATTCATATCACTCAGCTCAATGACTACATCGAATCGATCAACCAGTACACCGCCGGCCAGTTTGACGGCTGCACCATGACCAACATGGATGCCCTGACCATTCCTGCAGCCGGCGGCATTGATAGCACGGCGTTGATCACCGGCAGTTATTCCGATGGCAACGACGGCGTGGTGCTGAAAGGCGAAAATAAAAAGCTCAGCGATCTAAAAGGGATGTCGGTCTATCTGCCTGCGCTGTCGGTATCACATTATCTGCTGGTACGCGGGCTGGAAAAGGCCGGACTGCAGGAAAAAGACGTTAAAGTCGTGAACACCTCCGATGCCGATATCGTCTCAGCGTTCGGCACCAGCAACGTAAAAGCGGCTGTGGCCTGGAATCCGCAGCTTTCGGTCATCAAAAAAACGCCGCATACGTCAGAAGTGTTCAGCTCATCGGCCGTGCCGGGTGAGTTGATTGACATGATGGTGGTCAATACCGACACCCTGAAAGATAACCCCGCACTTGGCAAGGCGCTGACCGGTGCCTGGTTTGAGATGATGGCGAAGATGCAGGCCGGAGACACCCTGGCACTGAGTGCCATGGCGGCCGATTCCGGTACGGACCTCGCCGGTTACAAAGCACAGCTGAAAACGACCCATCTGTTCCGGACCCCTGCCGAAACCCAGACCTTTGTCTCTTCCCCCGATTTGGCGAAAACCATGCAGCGCGTCGCTGCGTTCTCCTTTGATAAAGGATTGCTGGGCGAGGGTGCGCAAAGCGCTGACTTCATCGGCATGCGCTTCCCGGGCAACGTCACCGTCGGCGACACCGCAAACATCAAACTGCGCTTTGACGACAGCTATCTGAAGCTGGCCGCTGCGGGCAAGCTGTAATCACCTGACTCAGGAGTTTTTGCCATGCGCCACATCAACCGCTATCCCCGGCAGGGAATGCGCCTGACGCTGATGCTGTTACCGTTTGTGTTGCTGATCGCCGCGTGGTTTATCAGTTCGGCAGTGCGTCTGGAGGCTAATCCGCACGACAAACTGCTGCCCGGCCTGTCACAGATGATCGCGGCCATCGACCGGATGGCATTCACGCCGGACAAGCGCAGTGGGGAGTATCTGCTGTGGGCGGATACGTGGATTAGCTTAACCCGTCTGCTGACTGGCCTGGCGCTCTCTTCGGTAATTGGCTTGTGCATCGGCATTGCTGCAGGCGTCTTTCCGATGACCCGCGCGGCGCTGTCACCTTTCATGACCGTGGTGTCGATGATCCCGCCGCTGGCGCTGCTGCCAATGCTGTTTATCGTCTTCGGGTTGGATGAGCTGTCAAAAGTGATGCTAATCGTTATCGGCATCACACCAATGCTGGCACGCGATCTGGAGCATCGGGCGCAGGAGATCCCCGCAGAGCTGTTTATCAAAGCGCAAACCCTGGGGGCGAACAGCTGGACGGTGGTGCTGCGGGTCGTGCTGCCGCAGCTGTTATCGCGGCTGATTACGTCGCTGCGTCTGCTGCTGGGATCGGCATGGCTCTTTCTGATCTCCGCCGAAGCCATTTCCGCAACCGCCGGACTGGGTTACCGCATTTTCCTGGTGCGCCGCTATATGGCGATGGATGTGATCATTCCTTATGTCATCTGGATCACGCTGCTGGCGTGGCTGATGGATCTCGCGCTGCGCCAGTTGCACAAAGCCTGTTTCCCCTGGGCGGAAGGAGGCCGGGAATGAGTTTTATCGATATCAAAAATATCTGGCAGGAGTATGGCGACCACGTGGTGCTGGAGCGCATCAATCTGCAGGTGAAAGAGGGCGAAATCTGTTCGCTGGTAGGCGCGTCCGGCTGCGGTAAATCGACATTTTTACGCCTGCTGCTCGGTCAGGAAAAGCCGACGCGGGGATCAATCACGCTGGACGGTGAGCAACTGCCCGGAGAGCCGGACCGCAGCCGTGGCGTGGTGTTTCAGCGCTATTCGGTTTTCCCTCATCTCAACGTGCTGGATAACGTCGCCATTGGCCTCGAACTTCCGGAATCACCCTTTATCGGCCGGTTATTTGGTGCCCGAAAACGCCAGGCACGCGAACAGGCTAAACAGATGCTGGAAAAGGTCGGGCTGAGCCACTCACTCAATAAATATCCGGCGCAGCTTTCCGGCGGAATGCAGCAGCGGCTGGCGATTGCGCAGGCGTTTGTGATGCAGCCACGCGTGCTGCTGCTGGATGAGCCGTTTGGCGCGCTGGACCCCGGCATCCGCAAAGATATGCATGCGCTGCTGCTCCAGCTGTGGAGCGAAACCCGGATGACGGTCTTTATGGTCACGCACGACCTTGCCGAAGGCTTCAACCTGGGTACCCGGCTGCTGGTGTTCGACAAGGTGCGCAATGACCCGCAGGCTCCCAATGCGTGGGGCGCGCGTATCACCTACGACATCCCGCTTAATGAAACGCGGCTGTCTCAGCTGGCGACCGGCAACAAAAACAATATTTACCCTTTAAAGGAGACCGCTCAATGACAGAACTTTTTCATTCAGCCCCGAGCCTGCGCGAAGAGCTGCTGCCCGGTGGCGCGCATACCTCGCTGATTCTGCGTAAAGGGCAGATCCTGCGCCTGACCGACATCGGGGGCGGCGCGAACGTCAGCATGATGATGCTCAATCCGCACGAGAAAAGTGAACGGCTCAATCTGCCGGATACCCTGAAAGGTCAGCATACTGCTCGCCTGACCACCGGCCACTGTTTCTACTCCGATATGGGCCGCGTGATGGCCGCGATTGTTGCCGATAGCTGCGGCTGGCACGATCCATTTGGCGGCGTGCTCAACGCGGCGGAAACACAGGAGAAGTACGGTGCCGGTCGCTATCAGGAGCTGCGTAACGGCTTCTATCGCAACGGCGTGGATAATCTGCTGGTTGAGATGGGCAAATGGGATCTGGGTCTGGAAGATCTGCTGATGGTCGTCAACTTTTTCAGCAAAATAACGGTTGATGAGCAGGGGCGCTTCGGGTTCAGCGCAGGCAATAGCCAGGCGGGCGATTACGTTGAGCTTTATGCGCCCATGAATGTGCTGATGGTGCTGACCGCGCTGCCACATCCGCAGGATCCGGCCACTGACTATCATCCCCGTCCGGTCCAGCTGAGCTGGTATCAGGCCGACGATTTGCAGGCCGTCAGCGAGGCGATCGTTAATCGCGGTGAAAACCAGCGTGCATTACACAACACTCAACTTTTTGCCCTGTAAGGAGGCTTCGATGACCGTTTTCCACTCTGATCGTCGTCCTGAAGATGCCGTCTCTCGCCACGTGATCCCGGCAGGCGAGCCGTGGCTATTCGAAGTCAAAAAAGGGCAAACGCTGCGCCTGCTCGACCTTGAAGGCAATCAGGCGATAGATACCCTGTTTTACAACACTGATAATCCGCGTGAACGCTACGATCCTCAGCGCACGCTGCGTCGTCAGGGCAAGGTCTATCTGACCACCGGCAGCGTGCTCTATTCGAACCTCGGCAATCCGTTGCTGATGATCGTCGCCGATACCTGTGGTCGCCACGATACTCTGGGCGGTGCCTGTTCCCAGGAGAGCAACACCGTGCGCTATGCCTACGATAAGCGCTACATGCACAGCTGTCGGGATAACTTCCTGTGCGCCTGCCTGCATGATGGCCGTCTTCATAAGCGGGATATCGGCGCCAACATTAACTTTTTTATGAACGTTCCGGTCACGCCTGAAGGCGGTCTGACCTTCGAAGACGGCTTATCTGCGCCCGGCAAATATGTCGACCTGATGGCCGAATGCAACGTAATGGTGCTGATCTCCAACTGTCCGCAGCTGAATAACCCCTGTAATGGCTGGAACCCGACGCCCGCAGAAATGCTGGTGTGGAACTGAGCCAGCCCTTTGAACTTATCTGGCTACCTTTCTAGTGCCGGTCAGCCCCGGGGACGGCCCCAGGGAATATCGAATGTTGCGGGACGACCCGCATCCCTGAGAGTTGCCTATGTTTGATACCTTACTGATTGCTAATCGCGGCGCGATCGCCTGCCGCATCCTTCGTACACTGCGTGCCATGCAGGTGAAAGGCGTCGCCGTTTACTCCGAAGCCGACCTGAGCAGCTTACATATCCGGGAAGCGGATGTGGCGCTGAGTTTGGGTGAAGGGCCGGCCGCACAAACCTATCTGGTGACGGAAAAAATCATCGCTGCTGCGCAGCAGAGCGGGGCAAAAGCGATCCATCCTGGCTACGGTTTTCTTTCGGAAAACGCCGCCTTTGCCGAGGCGTGCGAGGCCGCCGGCTTGATTTTTGTCGGTCCCACGCCGCAGCAGTTACGGACCTTTGGCCTGAAACATACGGCCCGTGCGCTGGCGAAGGCCGAAGGCGTGCCGTTGCTGGAAGGCAGTGAACTGCTGGCAGATGTCAGCGAAGCCCGCCGCACCGCAGAGCGTGTCGGCTATCCGGTTATGCTGAAAAGCACGGCGGGCGGTGGCGGCATTGGCATGCGCGTCTGCGGTGATGCGAATGAACTGTCAGACGCGTTTGAAACCGTACAGCGCCTCGGCCAGAACAACTTCAGTGACGCCGGTGTATTTCTCGAAAAATATATCGAACATGCCCGTCATCTTGAGGTGCAGATTTTCGGTGACGGGAAGGGCGACGTTATCGCACTGGGCGTCCGCGACTGCTCGATTCAGCGACGTAATCAGAAAGTGATCGAAGAGACGCCTGCGCCGAATCTGCCGGCTGGCATGGCCGAAGCGCTCTGTTCGGCGGCTATCGCACTGGGCAAAGCGGTGAACTATCGCAGCGCCGGAACGGTTGAGTTTGTTTACGACAGCGCGGCGCAGCAGTTCTATTTCCTTGAGGTGAATACCCGCCTGCAGGTTGAACATGGCGTAACCGAGCAGGTCTGGGGCGTGGATCTGGTGAAATGGATGATTGAGCTGGCGGCAGGCGATCTTCCGCCGCTAAGCACGTTAGCCACCACGCTGGATCCGCGGGGCCATGCCGTGCAGGCGCGCATCTATGCAGAAGATCCGGGACGACAGTTCCAGCCCTCACCTGGACTGTTAACTGAAGTCCATTTCCCGGCAGCAGACGGTAAAAACCTGCGCATCGACCGCTGGGTGGAGGCCGGATGCGAAGTCCCGCCATTCTTTGACCCGATGCTGGCAAAAGTGATTGCCTTCAGCGCTACGCGCGATGAGGCCATCGTCGCACTTGCACAGGCGCTGGCGAAAACCCGTTTTTATGGCGTTGAAACCAACCGCCGCTATCTCCAGCAGATTTTAGCCTTTGCGCCCTTTACGACGGGTGAACCCTGGACCCGCTGCCTGGAGCAGCTCAGCTATCAGGCAGCAACCGTTGAGGTACTGAGTGCCGGCACCCAGACCAGCGTGCAGGACTATCCCGGACGACTGGGATACTGGGCGGTCGGTGTGCCGCCGTCGGGGCCGATGGACGATCGCGCTCTGCGCTCAGGTAACCGTCTGCTGGGCAATGATGAGAGTGACGCCGCGCTGGAAATCACCCTGAACGGGCCCACCCTGAAATTTAACACGGCGATTCAGGCGGTGGTCTGCGGTGCGCCGCTCAGTATCACGCTGGATGGCGTTGAACAGGCGATGGACGCTGTGTTTACCCTCCCGGCGGGATCAACGCTGAAGCTGGGCGCGATGTGTGGTGCGGGCGTCAGAAGCTATCTCTGCCTGAGCGGCGGGATACAGGTGCCGGACTATTTAGGCAGCAAAAGCACCTTTACCCTCGGTCAGTTTGGTGGACATGCAGGACGCGCACTGCGCAGCGGTGATGTGCTGCATCTCGCGCCGCGGACTACGAACACAGCCGGAAAAGATTTGCCCATTGCGCTGCGCACCGATCTCGCGCCGGTTCGCACGCTGCGCGTGATTTACGGCCCCCACGGTGCGCTGGAGTTCTTCGCGCCTGACTATATGGCGACATTCTTTGCCACAGAATGGGAGGTGCACTTTAACTCCAGCCGCACAGGCGTGCGCCTGATTGGTCCAAAGCCGATCTGGACCCGCGACAGCGGCGGCGAAGCGGGACTGCACCCCTCGAATATTCATGACAATCCTTACGCCATTGGCGCGGTCGACTTTACCGGTGATATGCCGGTCATCCTGGGACCGGATGGCCCGAGTCTCGGCGGGTTCGTCTGCCCGGCGACGGTTATCGAAGCGGATCTCTGGCAACTGGGACAGCTCAAAGCCGGTGACAAAGTGCAGTTTATTCCGGTGGATATCCCGACGGCACGGCGACTGGCAGAGGGACGTCGCAAAGAGCTGAACACGCTACAGCCACAGGCGATTCACTGGGAACCTGCGCCGCTGATGTCGCCGATAATAATGACCTGCGGCGAAGCGGATAAACGTCTGGTGGCGCGGCTTTCTGGCGATACGCATCTGCTGCTGGAGGCAGGCGAGCCGGAGCTGGATCTGGTGCTGCGCTTTCGCATTCACGCCC
Organism: Pantoea sp. QMID4; assembly: GCF_030270445.1. Lineage (NCBI taxonomy): Bacteria > Pseudomonadati > Pseudomonadota > Gammaproteobacteria > Enterobacterales > Erwiniaceae > Pantoea > Pantoea sp. QMID4. The sequence goes on from NZ_BSXL01000005.1 coordinate 291,468, forward strand.
TGATGCAGGCGCTGGAAGCGCAATCCCGCAACGGCATTATTGATATCACGCCGGGCATCCGCTCGCTGCAAATCCACTTCCAGCCGGAGACGCTGACACCAGATGTGCTGCTGGCGTGGGTGCGTGGTGCGTGGGAGAGGGTCTGCATGAGTGACGACCTTCAGGTGCCGACGCGTGTGGTCCATCTGCCGCTCTCCTGGGACGATCCCGCCTGTCAGAAGGCGATCGAAAAGTATATAACCACCGTGCGCCCGGACGCGCCCTGGTGCCCGAGCAACCTTGAGTTTATCCGGCGGATAAACGATCTGCCGGATGAGCAGGCCGTCTGGAACACCGTGTTTGAGGCCAGCTATCTGGTCATGGGACTGGGCGATGTTTATCTTGGCGCGCCAGTTGCCACGCCGCTGGATCCGCGTCATCGGCTGGTGACGACAAAATATAACCCAGCCCGCACCTGGACGGCGGAAAACTCAGTTGGCATCGGCGGCGCTTATCTGTGTGTTTATGGCATGGAGGGGCCTGGCGGCTATCAGTTTGTCGGCCGCACGCTGCAGATGTGGAACCGATATCACGGAGTAGCCGATTTTGGTGGTAAGCCCTGGCTGCTGCGCTTTTTCGATCAGATCCGTTTTTACCCGGTTTCCGCGGAAGAACTGCTGCAGATTCGTCGCGACTTTCCACTCGGTCGCTATCCGCTGCGCATTGAGCATAGCACGCTGAAGCTGGCAGAGTATCAGGACTTCCTCGCACGCGAAGCGAAGGGTATCGGCGAATTTCGTGAGCATCAGCAAACCGCGTTCAATGCTGAACGTGACCGCTGGATAGCCAGCGGCCAGACCCATTTCGACAGTCAGGAAAATGTAGCGGAAGTAGGCGGCGACGCACCGCTTCAGCCGGGCGAGCAGGGGGTTGAAAGTCCGGTCTCCGGCAATCTCTGGCAGGTGCAGGCGACCGTGGGCAGCCGGGTGCGGGAAGGGGATGTTCTTGTCGTGCTGGAGTCGATGAAGATGGAGATCCCACTTCTGGCTCCGTGCAGCGGCATTATTCAGCAGGTCAGCGTCCAGCCAGGCAGCGCAGTGCGTTCAGGGCAACGCGTGGCGGTAATCGTTGAAGATAATGCGTAACGATGATCACAACCGGCCAGCCAGATAAGGGCATGCTGAATGCCGCTGCGCCCGTCAGCGGCTACATGCTGGCGGGCGCAGGCAACATGCATCACAGCAGCCGGGTATCAGCACCGCGCGCCCAGTTCTTTTAGCCAGCCGATCATCGCTTCACTGCCAGGCTGACTCAGCGTGCGTTGCGGCCATGCCAGGAAATAGGGTTTGCTCAGCGGCAGGCAAAGATCATCCACCACCACCAGATCGCCACGCGCCAGTTCCGGCGCGATAAGGCGTTGTTGTCCCAGCAGCAGTCCGGCACCCGCAACGGCCGCATCAATCGCCAGTGAGGTCAGGTTAAAGCTGAATGCGGGTTGTGGCAGCGGTTCATCCATGCCTTTTGCCTGAAACCAGCTTTGCCAGTCCGGCAGGAATCGTCCTTCATTACCCCAGTCGAGGTGGATCAGCGGCGCCTGACTTAAGATCGTTTCCGGCGTGAAATGTCGAAGCAGAGACGGACTGGCCACCGGCAACACCTTATCCTGAAACAATCTGATCTTATCCAGCTGCGGGTAACGGTCATCACCAAAGCAGATTACGAAATCGGCGGCCATCGCCGTGAAATCGACCGGTGAATGGGTGCCGTGTAACGAGAGATCGATATCAGGACAACGATCGCGCCAGTATGTCAGTTCGGGCAGCAGCCATTTCGACGCCAGCGCCGGTAGCGCGTAAATCGTGAGTTTTGGGGCGCTGGCCGCATGGCGGATATTTTGCTGGCCGAGATGCAAAATATCAAAAGCTTCGGTGACATAGCGCAGATACTCTTTGCCGGTTTCGGTCAGCATCACGCCGCTCTGCGTGCGCAGAAACAGCGTGCTGCCGAGTTGCTCCTCCAGCTGGCGAATTTGCTGGCTGACCGCTGCCGGGGTTAAAGCCAGCTGGGCGGCGGCTTTTGCCAGGCTACCCAGTTCGGCGGCCACTTTAAAGGACTGTATGACACTGATTTTGGGCAACCTTGGCAATAGGGCTGGCATTAACTCTTCCTTAGCAGGGCAGTAAGTTTTTATCGTTACGCAGCGTGGCAGGCGACAGGTAGAGTAATATCACACCTGCCCATCATGAGAAATGTTGCTATGTATGGATCCCTCGTTCGTCTCGATCTTCATCCGCTGGCCGATCAGGGCTGGCGTCAGCGCTGTCGTGAGCAATTAAACCACTCCGGCGCGCTGGTACTGCGTCAGTTTTTACAACCTCATGCTCTGGAGGCGATTATTGAAGAGGGCAATGCCCGGCGTCATCTGGCCTATCACACCCGCAGCAAACACAATGTCTATCTGATGAAGCCGGATGAGGCGTTCAGCGCGGATCACCCGCGTAACCGGGATGTGCTCAGCACCAAAGGATGCATTACAGATGATGTTATCGCTGACGACTCGCCGCTGCGCCAGCTTTATAACGATGACCTGTTTAAACGTTTCCTGTGCGATGTGCTGGGAGAGGAAGCGCTCTATCCTTATGCCGATCCGCTTTCGTCGATTAACCTGCACTATGCGCCTCACGGCCAGGAGCTGGGCTGGCACTTCGACAACTCCTCCTTTGCTATCACCTTACTGGTCCAGAAACCGCTGGCGGGCGGGGTGTTTGAATATGTGAAGGATTTGCGGGATGCCGATGCCGGTGAGATGAACTTCGACGGTGTTGACGCAGTACTGGACGCGCGCCAGCCGGTTGACGCGCTGGAGATCGATGCCGGCGATCTGGTACTGTTTCGCGGTCGTAATTCCCTGCATCGCGTGACCCCGACCGAAGGCGAGGTCACCCGGATGCTGGCTGTGCTGGCTTACAACACGCAGCCTGACATCGCGTTGTCAGAAACCGCGCGGTTGACCTTTTACGGCAGACTATAAAATCAGGGCGTGTCTGTCAGGGCACGCCAGCCGCGCTGAAAGATTTGCTGTGTGCGGAAAGTCACTAACGCACGCCAGTCCGCATCGTCAGGCCAGAACCCCTCGACCAGCTGCTGCTTTTGCATCTGGCCATGCGCACTGGCCGGATCGCCACAGAGATGAAGCCAGTGATCTTCACGCACCCGCCTGTGCATATCCTCTCCCTCGTAGGTTCCGCATTCCACCACCAACGGCAATATCAGTGTGTCAGGAAGAGAACTCAGTAGATATTGCGACAGATATCCCGTTGCGGTGGCGGTCACACCGGTTACGCTGTCACGTCCGGTTCCGGTCAACAATACGGTCAGCCACTGACCATAAATAGTTTTGCCCCACTCATGAGCAGCATAACGCTGCTCTGCAATGGACAGCAGCATCGGATGCCCCCACGCGCCAGCGCCAGTATGCAGATCAAAGCTGAGGATGGTTTTTGCAACCGAGAGATGCTGATTGATGATCGTCTTCATCGTAAGGTAAGACCAGCAGGGCTGGTGTCCGCCGAAGAAGAACCCATCCGCAAGCGTATATTGTCCGGCTTCCACCACGCGTTTAACTGCCTGCCAGCCCTGACTCTCCAGCGCCTCAGCCAGCTGCCGATCCGCACCGACACGGTCGCCATGATAGATTCCGTGCCATTGCGCATAATCCGGGTTAGCCGGAATGGGCTGGCTGAAGTCGATAAAGTTACGATTGAGGTCGATGTTGTCTTCGTTTACGCGCCGTAAATGGGCTGCTCCCCACGGATTGAGGAGGTGAACCAGCAGCAGCGCGGTGTCAGCAGGTAATGCTTTTTCATCCAGCGCATCAAGCCAGGCGATCTGACAATCTGAACCATAATAGCCTTCGACGCCGTGCGTGCCTGAGACAACCAGCATCAGGCGCGATGCGCTGGCTGATCCTGCGCGTGCCACATCCGTAAAAAGCGTTTCTCCCTGGGGTCCAGAGAGTGGGTGCGGGTAAGAGGTGATTTCTAGGCCTTTATTCTGCGCAGCGGCAAGAAAGCGTGCGCGCTGAGCGCGGTAATCGGGTAATGCCATGTTCAGCCTCCTGCGATGCGGCGCGCGATACGCATCACGGATAAACGTTGAATTTGAAGTATTTTTTGGTCAGCTGATCATAGGTGCCGTTTTTGTGGATCTCTGCCAGCGCCGCGTTGATCATCTTCAGATTTGCCTCATCGCCTTTGCGTAACGCGATACCGACACCGTCACCAAAGATGACTTTATCCACCAGTGTTCCTTTAATGGCGTACGGCTTGCCTTCCGATGTGGTGAGAAATCCCTGTTCAGCAGAGACCGCATTCGCCAGGCTGCCATCGAGACGTCCGGCGACCAGATCCGGGTAGACTTCCATCTGATTAGGATAAGAGACGATTTTGACGCCCTGCGACTCCCATTTGGTTTTGGCGTAAGTTTCCTGGATGGTGCCCTGAGCTACACCAATCGTCTTACCGCGCAATGAAGCAACGTCGGTCGTCAGCTTGCTGGCCGCTGGCGCCAGTAAGGCACTCGGCGTGTTGTACAACATATCGCTGAATGCCACCTGCTGACGACGTTTGTCGGTCATCGACATTGCCGACAGGATGGCGTCAAACTTCTTCGCCTGAAGGGCAGGGATGCTGCTGTCAAAACCCATCTGCACCCACTGGCACTTCACCTTTGCCTGCGCACAGATGGCGTTGCCAATATCAATATCAAAGCCCTGTAACGACCCATCAGCCGCTTTGGATTCAAACGGCGGGAACGTCGGATCAACGCCAAAGCGCAGTGTCTGCTGGGCCAGGGCACCCTGGGTGAACGCGATAAGCGAAAACAGTAGCGCAAGCGATAAACTCTTTTTCATATTTTATTTCCCGACAGATGAAAATTAAGCACGACATTTAAAATTTAATAACATGTGGCCTGTTTTCCTGCCAGCGAATAAACCGCGTTCTTCCAGAGTAAAATCTTATGTTATTAAGGGACTGTGCGAATTATTGATACGGCGTTAAATTTTGCTTAATACTAAAGCGAGGTAAGGGATGGAAAGGTTTAAGAGGTTCGGAACCGAAATCTGAAAGCAGCACTAATTTAACTTCAATTCTATTTTATTGTTACACGCTGAATCAGTTACACTGACTTACATCTTATGTGAAAAAGGAATTGTCCAGTGCGTACCCGTAAATCTGCACGTCTACTGATCATGAACTCTCTTAATCAGGTTTTATTATTCATGTTCAGGCATGAAAGTGATGCGCTGGCAGGCAGAGTATACTGGGCAACGCCCGGTGGAGGCGTGGAATCAGGAGAAAATTTTGAGCAGGCAGCCCTCAGAGAACTCAGGGAAGAAACAGGTATCAACGTTGATGCTGTGGGACAGCCGGTAACAGAGAGAACTTTTGAAATGACGCTACCCAACGGTGAGGTCGTTCTGGCGCATGAGCAATTTTATTTAATTAAAACAGGTGATGACGATATCAGTACCAGTGGATGGACTGATAATGAAAAAACAGTCATTGCCAATTATCGCTGGTGGCATCTGAATGAACTGAGAAATACTGACGATATAGTTTACCCCTCTAATATTCCTGATATCTGCTCAATACCGGATAAGTTATCAACTATCTTCTGAATTCGGGCCTGTCAACCAACGGCTCAGGTCAAAAACGCCGCACCAGGATACGTCATCATTGATGCTTCAGTAAATCACGCGAAACGTTCAGTCTTCATCATAATCCTGGCCCGAACTCCTGCTCCATTCAGAAACAGAATTCCGGCATGATATTCATTTCTCCAGACGGAGATTGTGCCGGTGAAAAGTCTTCATTCACCGACGAACAGATTGTCTTTTCTCTGAAGCAGGCTGACCTGGGCACGCATGAAGCTTGCTGCCCCCGTTTACGGTCAGTAACCCCTTTCAATCCCTGATAAAATGATAGTCATTTTTATCATTATCTAATGTTTTATTTTTATACTGCGCCGTTATGAATAATTTCTGTATTTAACAAAACGATTCTCATTATTTTCATTTTACTTTGTACTGGCAGGTTTTGATAATTCCCTAATGATTTGACGGGGGAATTAGAAATAATGAGTCAGTCCATTCTGGTAGCAACACCTGACGATGCGGAAGAAATTTTTGCTTTATTACAGCGTGCCTATGCTTCGCTGGTGGCGCTGGATGTGCATTTCACCATTTCCCGAGGCAATGTCGATCAGGTGCGCCGCACCATTGAGCAGGAAACGGTGCTGGTGCTGCGCAAGTGGAAACGCGCCGTGGCGACGCTAACGGTACGCTTTACGTGGCAGCAGGATGACAATGCACCCTCATCATTGCCTTTCATTCACTGGTTTGCTGTCGACCCGGATTTTAAAGGCCAGGGCTATGGGCGAGAAATTATTAACTGGGCAGAAGAAATATTGCTCAAAGACACGTTAAAAGCCCCTGGCGTTTATTTGGCTACGGCGATTAAACATCCCTGGCTAAGTGAACTCTATCAGCGTCGCGGCTATGAACCTTTTTATCATCGCACCAATCCATTAGGTGAAGCATTGGTTTTTCTGAAAAAGGAATTTAATGCCAGTTTACTCACCTCACATTAAACATCTGCAACGACCAGGGAAATTATGAAAGCGAATGCATTGACTGTCGCGCTGAGTCTTACCTGCCTGCTGGGAAGCGCCTCTTATACTTTTGCTGCTGAGCAGCCACGAAGCGGCGGAAGCCTGACTTACGGTGTAGAAACCGAACCCGTACCCTTTAACCCCCAGCTCAATGGCCAGTCAAAAGCCGAGGTAGTGCTGCGTAACGTCTGGGAATCGCTGCTGGCGCGGCGTAATGATGGCAGTTTTGTACCCTGGCTGGCAGAAAGTTATGAAGCCAGCCAGGACGGTAAGCGCTACCGTTTCAACCTGCGTCGCGACGTGAGCTTCTCCAACGGCGAAAAATTGGATGCTAATGCGGTGGCAGAAAACTTCCGACATTTGCAGGACGCCGCATATTGTGCAGGTAGTAGCCTGTGCGCGGTCGGCTCACGTATCGACACCATCAGCACGCCGGACGACCATACCGTAGCCATCACCCTGAAGCAGGAGTATTCACCATTCCTCGCCTTTGCGGCCAGATTACAAATTCTCGCACCTGCCAGTTGGCACTCGTCGCAGCTCAAAGCGGGTGGCAAAGAGATTGCGGGAACCGGGCCATTTATCCTCGAAAGCTACGAAAAGGGCCAACAGGTTACCTTCGTCAGAAACCCCGACTACAACTGGGCGCCTGCCACCGCGCATCATCAGGGAGCGGCCTGGCTGGACCGTGTCACCTACCGTTTCCTGCCGGAATCGTCAGTACGCACCGGCGCACTACTGTCCGGCCAGGTGGATGTGATAGAGGGGATATCCGGTAACGATGCCGGGGAGTTTAAGGACAACCGCGATTTCACCTACCAGCATGCCCTGAATACGGGCACGCCTTATTCACTGTTCCTCAACGTGGAATATGGCCCGACGCAGGATGTAAAGGTGCGTCAGGCATTACTCCAGGGGCTGGATATCGATCCCATCCTTAAATCGGTTTATCGCGGCGAGCGGACCCGTGCCTGGGGGATCACCTCACCGATCGATCCGCTCTACAACAACGATCTGGAAGGTAAATACGGTAACAACCCGACAGCGGCCAATGCCTTGCTCGATGAGGCGGGCTGGAAGACACGCGATGCCGACGGCTTTCGCACCAAAGACGGTCAGCGTCTGACTATCGAGGTAATCCAGGCCCAGGCAACGGTGCGTGACCAGCGTGATGTACTGTTGCAGGCGATTCAGGCTCAGGCGCGTCAACGGCTTGGTGTAGAGCTGAAACTGCGTTATGTCGACTCCGGCACCTACGTTGAGGTGCGGAATACCGGCAAGTTCGGTTCGATCGCCAACTCCAATACGGAAACCGACGGCATCGATATCGAAAACCACTACCGCCCGGTGAAAGCCGGTGGACCGATTAACTACAGCCGCGTTAACAGCCCGGAAATTAATGGCTGGCTCGACCAGGCTGCCGCCACGCTTGATATCGATCAGCGCCGTAAATTCTACAGCCAGCTCCAGCAATATGCCCTGCCGCAACAGGCGTTGGCGGTGCCGTTGTATGAGCCGGAAGATCAGATTGCTGCGGCCAGTTATGTGCACGGTGTCGGGTTCCGCAGTTTTAAACAGATGCCCGAAAACGTCTATGACGTCTGGTTGAGCGAACATTAATACGCGGAGGCGCAGATGAGTCTGGAAAGCATCATGACCCGTAACCCCAGAATACCGCGGCCATCCCTGTGGCGCAGTGACCTGGCGCGCCGCATTGTCGGGCGTCTGCTCGGCGGTGTGCTGGTGTTGTGGGTAGCCGTCACCCTGGCGTTTCTTGGGATGCATCTGGCGCCGGGTGACATTGTCAGCCTGCTGATTGGCGAGCAGATACGCACACCGGCGATTGAGGCGGCGATCCGCGCTGAATGGGGACTGAATGAACCGCTGTGGTGGCAGTATCTGCACTATCTGTGGCGGGCGTTGCACGGTGATTTTGGACGCTCCTACATCCTTAACACCGAAGTGAGTCAACTGCTCGCTACACAGCTGTGGCCGACCCTGAAACTCACCCTCGCCGCACTGCTGGTCAGTGCGGTGTTTGCCGTGACAATCGCTGTAGCCACTGCGCATCGTCGCTGGGGCCGCCGGATCGCCAATGGGCTGGAGCTGTTGCTGGCCTCCACCCCCTCGTTCTGGATGGGCATCGTGCTGCTGTTTATCTTCAGCTTTACGCTGCGCTGGTTCCCGGTGGCGGGCGACCGTCATCTCTCTTCGCTGGTGCTGCCGGCGCTGTCTCTCGGCCTCGCCCAGGGTGCGGTCATCGCGCAGGTGCTGCGCCGAGAACTCGAACGCGCGCTGGAGTCGCCATTTACCCTGACGCTACGCGCCTGGGGGGTGGGTGAAACCACCATTCGCCTGCGTCATGCGTTGCGCCATGCCGCACTGCCAGCGGTGACATTAACCGGCTGGCTGGTTGGCGGATTGCTGAGCGGGGCGGTGATCACTGAACAGGTGTTTGGCCGTCCCGGTCTCGGCAAGCTGACGGTTGATGCGGTGCTGGCGAAGGATCTACCGGTAGTGCTGGCGGTTGCCATCCTCTCGGCTCTGATTTACGTGGTGATGAGTACGCTGGTGGACATTCTGGCGCTGTGGATTGATCCGCGTTTACGTGGGGAGAGCAAATAATGCAAGCCATCCTGCAACGTTTTTCTGTTGCGCTACCGGCATCCGTCTGGAGCGCCATTCTGTTTCTGCTGTTGGTGGCTCTGGCAGTCGTGGCACCGCACTGGCTGACGCACAGCGATCCCATTTTAGCCGATCCGGTTAATGCGCAGCTACCGCCGTCGGCGCAGCACTGGCTCGGCACCGATCAACTGGGGCGCGATCTGCTGACGCGTGTGATCTACGGCAGCCGCTATTCGTTGCTGATCAGCCTAGCGGCGATGGCGCTGGCGGTGATCTTCGGTACGCTGCTGGGCCTGACTGCCGCACTGGCACGTGGCGTTTTAGACGAACTGCTGAGTCGTGCAGTTGACGTTATTTCAGCCTTTCCCGACCTGCTGCTGGCGCTGATGCTGATTGCGTTTACCGGCCCCGGCACCAACAACCTGATCATTGCGCTCGGTGTGGCGTCGGTGCCGCGCTTTGCGCGCGTGGTACGCACGCAGACTTACAGCGTGATGACCTCCGGCTATGTGGAGCAGGCGCGAACCTTTGGGCTGTCGCGCTTTACGCTGACCGTTCGTCATATCCTGCCGCATGCCATCGCGCAGGTGCCTGCGCTGGCGACACTGGGGCTGGGCACCGCGATTATTGGCACCGCAGGTCTCAGCTTCCTTGGCATGGGCCCGCAGCCACCGACGGCGGAATGGGGCCTGATGCTGGCGGAGGGGCGCAACTATCTGCGTAACGCCTGGTGGATTGCTGTCTGGCCAGGCGTATTTATTACGCTGACGGTGATTGCCGTGAATACGCTGGGGCGCTACTGGCAGGCGCGTTTTGAAAGGAGAGCCTCATGAGCCAGCCGGTGATTGATATCCAGAACCTGACCATTCGCTTTGGCCATCATCAGGTAGTGAAAAACCTGAGTTTGCAGGTGTGGCCGGGCGAGTCCGTGGCGCTGGTGGGGGAGTCTGGTTCAGGCAAAACCCTGACGGCACGCAGTCTGCTCGGATTATTACCCGAAGAGGCGCAGCTCAGCGCAGATCGTTTTGTGATCGACGGACGTGACATGCGTAACGCCAGCCGCCGTGACTGGCGTGCCCTGCGAGGCCGCCGTATCGGTTATGTGTTGCAGGATGCGCTGGTCTCTCTTGATCCGCTGCGCCGTATTGGTCAGCAATTAGCCGATGCTCTCACCGCCGCCGGGTATCGTGACAGCGCCAGGCTTCAGGAGAAAAGCATTGAACTGCTGCGTGCGGCAGGGATCGCTGATGCGGAAAGCCGTCTCACGCGCTATCCGCATCAGCTTTCTGGTGGTCAGCGCCAGCGTGCGCTAATCGCCACTGCGCTAGCCGGCAGTCCGGCGTTGTTAATCGCGGATGAGCCGACGACGGCGCTGGATATGACGGTACAACGTCAGATTCTCCAGTTGCTTGCTCAGCGGCAACGTGAAGGACATGGCCTGCTGCTGATCAGTCACGATCTGGCGGTGGTTGCCGAGCTGGCGGACAGAGTGCTGGTGATGCGTGATGGTGAAGTAGTGGAACAGGGCGCCTGCGCCGCGCTGCTGCATCGTCCACGTCACCCGTGGACTCAGCGCTTGCTGCGCGCTGTGCCTACGCCAGCCACGTGTGGCTTACGACTCAGCGCTACCGAGCCGACACCGCTACCCGCGCGCACCCGGACGGGCGCCAGGCCTCTGCTCGAGGCCCGCGGCCTGAATAAAAGCTATGGCGACCGTCAGGTTTTAAGAGATATCAACTTTAGTCTGCACGCCGGGGAAACCCTCGGCGTGGTCGGCGAGTCCGGTTCAGGCAAAACCTCGCTGGTGAAAGTCGTCATGGGGCTGACCGAGCCAGACAGTGGCACGCTGCTGCTGGAAGGCAGCCGCTGGCATGGCATCAGCGAATCAGCACGCCGTGCGCGCCGCGCCCGTCTGCAACTGATTGCGCAGGATCCTTTCAGCTCGTTCGACCCGCGTTACACGGTGGAAAGAATCATCGGAGAAAGCCTCGACAGCGTGGGTATTTTCGGTGATGCCCGTCGCCAGCGAGTGCGCCAGTTACTGGACGAAGTACAGCTTGGTGACCGATTCCTGCAACGTTATCCACAGCAGTTATCCGGTGGTCAGCGGCAGCGTGTGGCAATTGCCCGCGCGTTTGCGTCTAACCCGGCGTTACTGGTGGCGGATGAACCGGTCAGTGCGCTCGATGTGTCGGTACAGGCGCAGGTACTGGATTTGCTGGCGGATATGCAGGCCGAACACGGCACCGCGCTGCTGTTTATTTCTCATGATCTGGGGGTCATCCAGCACCTCGCTGACCGCGTGCTGGTGATGCAGCAGGGGGCGGTGGTGGAAAGTGGCGCGATCGGCGAAGTCTTTGCCGCGCCGCAACATCCCTGGACGCAAAAACTGTTAAAGGCGTTGCCGGTCCTGCCGGACTGGCAGCCCGCAATCGCCTATTGAGGAGCATGGAATGAGTCAGACACAACGCCAGCTGCGGCTGGGAGCCATCATTCAGGGCGCATCCGGCAACATGTCGGCGTGGCGTCACCCGGATGCGGTGGCGGATGCCAGTATTAATGTCGGGTATGTGCTGGATCTGGCGCGCAAAGCGGAACAGGCAAAAATTGACTTTCTGTTTGTCGCCGATGGTTTATATATCACGCCCCAGTCGCTCCCACATTTTCTCAATCGATTTGAACCCATCACCCTGTTGTCAGCGCTGTCGCTGGTGACGAAGAATATCGGCCTGGTAGCGACGCTCTCCACCTCCTACAGCGAACCGTTTACCGTGGCGCGCCAGTTTGCCAGCCTTGACCATCTGAGCGGCGGTCGTGTGGGCTGGAATGTGGTGACTTCGCCGCTGGAAGGCTCAGCCAGGAACTTCTCGCGCGCCACCCATCCCGAACATGACGAACGTTATCGTGTTGCCAGTGAGTATTTACAGGTGGTCAAAGGCCTGTGGGATTCCTGGGAAGAGGATGCCTTTGTCAGGGATAAAACCAGCGGTCAGTTTTTCGATCCTGACAAACTGCATACCCTTAATCACCAGGGCACCTATTTCTCCGTCCAGGGACCGCTCAATGTCGGGCGTTCACCGCAGGGCAGGCCGATTGTGTTCCAGGCCGGAGCCTCTGAAGCCGGTAAAGCCTTTGCCGCTGAAGCGGCGGATGCCATCTACACACGCCAGGAGACGCTGGAGCAGGCCCGTGACTTCCGTGAAGACGTGCGCCGTCGCCTGGTGGCACAGGGGCGCGAAGCCGATGATATTCGCATCTTCCAGGGGATCAGCGTCATCATCGGCGCGACCGCGGAGGATGCCGAGCGTCGTTACCAGCAGACCGCCGAACTGGTGACCATCGAAAAAGCGCTGGAATATCTTGGGCGCTACTTTGAGCATCATGACTTCAGCCAGTACCCGCTAGATGAACCGTTCCCGGAGATCGGCGACCTTGGCGAGAACAGCTTTCGCAGCACCACCGACACCATTAAACGCAATGCGCACGCCCGTGGCCTGACGCTACGTCAGGCAGCCCTGGAAGAAGCCACGCCGCGCCCCAGCTTCCTCGGCACCGCACAGCAGGTAGCCGATGGGTTAGCGCAGTGGTTCCTCGCCGGAGCGGCCGATGGATTTATCGTGCGCGGGGGTACGCCAACGGCCTTTGATGATTTCGTCGAACAGGTTATCCCGCTGCTGCAACAGCGCGGTATCTATCGCAGCGAATATGCCGGTGCGACGTTGCGCGAAAATCTCGGACTCACCACGCCGGAAAATCAATTTGCGCAACAACGTCCTCAACAGGTGGCCTGACATGACAAATATCACCGCCTGGCATCAGGCACTGGAAAGCAACCTTGAACACCACGCCGCAACCTATGTGGCAACCGCGCAAGCGATCTTTCAGCGCCCGGAAACCGGCAACAGTGAGTACTTCGCCAGCGAACAACTGACCGGTTTGCTGCTGGCGCAGGGATTTCAGGTGACGCGCAACGTTGCCGGTCATGAAACCGCCTTCTATGCCGAGAAGCGTGGCGACAAACCGGGACCGACGGTCGCGTTTTTAGCGGAGTATGATGCGCTATCCGGTATCGGTCATGCCTGTGGCCACAATCTGATTGGCACTACCAGTGTGGCAGCCGCTATCACGCTGTCACAGCTGCTGGCGAAAACGGGCGGGCGTGTGGTGGTGCTGGGCACACCGGCGGAAGAGGGTGGTCTGGCTGGACCCGGTGGCCCAAAAGGCAATGTGAAAAAACGGTTTGTCGAGGCTGGACTGCTGGAGGGCGTTGATGCTGCGCTGATGGTGCATCCCGCCGGGAAAACCCGCCTGACCGAGCATACCCTGGCGAATAATCACCTCTATTTTCACTTCTACGGAAAGCCGTCGCACGCGGCCAGCGCGCCACATGAAGGGATTAACGCGCTTGATGCACTGGTGCTGCTGTACAACGGCATCAGCGTACTGCGTCAGCAACTGCCAGATGGCGTGCGCGTGCACGGCATTATTACCAACGGTGGGCAGGCAGCGAATGTGATCCCGGAATATGCCTCGGCGCATTACTACATCCGTGCCGACAGCCGTGAACAAGTGGAATCGCTGGAACCGCGCCTGCGGGCGATTGCCGAAGGCGTTGCGCTGGCAACCGGCACCCGCGTGGAAATCGATCATCAGGTTGGCCCGCGCGATTTTCGCCTGAATCCGGCGCTGGATGCCGTGCTGCTGGAAGAACTGACGGCGGTCGGGGAACAGGTTGATCTGTCGCCACAAAAGAACAAAGTCTCCACGGATGCGGGGGATATCAGCCACGCAGTGCCGACCGCACATCCCTGGCTGAAAATTGGCCCTGACGATCTCATTTTCCATACCGTGCCATTTCGTGAGGCAGCCAACTCGGAACGGGGTTATCAGGCATTGCTGGCTGGTGCGCAGGTGCTGGCCCGGACCGGCCTGCGTCTGCTGACCGATGCGGACACCTTACAAAAAATCAAAGCTGATTTTTCGCGGCTTTAAGGAGAATACCGTGTCACAACCCTATCGCAGAAAACTGAAGACGCTGGTGGGTGCCAGTAGCGTCATCTCGGCAGGCAATGACAGCCAGCCGGGACTGGGCATCGCACGCGCCATTGCGTTGGCGAAAATTGCGGAGCGCGAGAAAATCACCGGGTTATTTACCGCAGATTTATTGCAGGCCGATCCTGCCGGTCTGTCAGGCACCACCGGCAGCCAGGATCCGCTCATTGCGCTAGCGGCGTTGAGTCATGCCACGTCACACATTGGTTTGATCGCCACCGTCAGCACCAGCTGGCTGCACCCGTATCATCTGGCGCGCCAGATGGGCACTCTGGACCATCTTAGTGGCGGGCGAGCCGGCTGGAATGCCGTGACTTCTTCTGTCGGTGAGGAGAATTTTGGTGAAAGCCTGCTACCCGCGCCACAGGAGCGCTATGCGCGTTCCACGGAATTCATCGAAGTCATGAATGCGCTTTATGACGCGAATGAACGCGAAGCGGCACAGCGCACGGCCAGCGGCGGGATACGCATCGATCCCGCCAGATTGCATCCGATCAACTACCGGGGCGATTATTTTCAGGTGGCGGGCCCGCTGAATGTGCCGCCTTCACCACAGCGTCGTCCGGTTCAGTTCCAGGCCGGGCAATCGGACGCGGGCGTGACGCTGGGCGCGCGTTATGCCGAGGTGATCTACACGTCGCAACCCACCTTTGTGGCGGCACAGGCGTTTGTGGCGGATGTACACCAGCGGGCGCAGCGCTTTGGGCGGCAGCATAATCTCCCGCTGATCATGAACTCATTCCATGCGATTATTGGTGAGAGCGAGGAGGATGTGGCGCGTCGTCTGCGTGAAAAACATGAACGCATCGACTATGAGCAAGGCAGGTTGCGCGTGGCCGATATGCTGGGCGGCGAGCTGGATTTGCGCGAACATCCGCTGGATCAACCGTTGCCCGCCGCGCTGATCCCGCATGTAACGCAGGTACAACGCCGTCAGGGGCGCGCCGCTATTTTCCGCCAGTATGCGCTTGAAGGACTGACGCTACGCGAGCTGATTATCAAAGCGGAGGAGACCGGGCACTGGTTTGCGGCCGGGACGCCGTCAGCGCTGGCGGATGCGATTGAACAACGTTATCAGGCCGGGGTGCTGGATGTAATTTCGTTGCACGGGCTGGGGCAACCGGATCAGCAGGACTTATTACTAAACGGCCTGTTGCCGGAACTGCGTCGAAGACAACTGCTGGATACGGATTATCAGGGCTCAGATTTTCGCAGTAGTCTTGAACTGCCTCCGTTGCGGCAGGTTGCGCAGTAAAAAAATGTCCGGCATCGCCGGGCATTTTGCTCTCTGAATAGCGTAATCCGGGTGAAATGAAATCGCTAAAAAGTGACATTATCAACCTGGACTATCTTTTAAGGTGCGCACAATCTATCTTATGTTAAATAAGCTATCAAGCTCATGTCCAGTTGCCTGGTAAACTCCCCCTTTCACACTTTGCTTAAACGCTGAGTATGTATCGCAACCAATCTTCATGATTATATCGCTCAGACATTCCATATCTTACTGGAAAGACCTTTACTCCGCTCACAGAGGACTTTTCGGGTTTTCATGTTCAGAGAACAGCGTGATGATATCCCTCGAACCATGAAGCAGCCTTTCAATACGTACTTCTGTATCCAGCACCCTGAACACAATAAGATAGCGCCCGTAAGCACAGGTTCTGACGCTTTGTCCCAGCTCATGCCTCTCCTTATAGATAATCGGGGACTCTGCTATAAGCAGGCACCGCTGATAAAGTTCTTCCGTGAAGCTAACTACACGCACCGGGTTGTCCTGCGCGATATAGTCACCAATGGCCTCGATATCCTGTTCTGCCAGAGGCGATATACCCAGTTTCATTACCCTTTACCACCCTCAGCCTGCCGCCGATATTTTTGCGACAAACGACCAAATACTTCTTCCGCATTTTTGCTTTCGCCGCTGTCGATTCCTGCATTGACTGCTTTTTGCAGAGCATCAAGTTTGATCTGTTGTTCGCGTTCTTCCAGTGCTCTCAGACCCGCGCGGATCACTTCACTGGTGTTGTTATATCGTCCACTTTCGATCTGTTCACGAATGAACGCTTCAAAATATGGTGTTAGTGCTACGCTGGTTGGCATGGTGTTACTCCCGCCGGGTTACTATCAGTTAGTAACTGTTAGTATTTCAGAGTTACTCTTTTTCATCAACTTCAGGCTCTACGGTCCGCTACTGCATTGCCTGCTTAACGTAGTGGCTATCGTGCATAACGTTCTGAACTGAATAGCAAAAACCCCGACATTTGTCGGGGTTTTAAGCCACTCACTCCTTCGCTATCGGCGTCTCGCTCACATCAATCTTCGTTTCACCCTGAATAGTCCTGATGCGTTTCTCAACGTCATTAATCTGTTCGCTGCTGTGCAGCAAGGTGTACGTCAGATCAAATGCCGTGCTGGCGCCCGGTTGCAGTTGCTTCACGCGCTTTTGCGCGCGTTCAATGGTGACCGGATAGGCATAACTGGTGCCTGGCTCGATGCCGGTCACGTAGCCCTGTTTCAGGGTGTCGGTATTTTTCCATAAGGTCAGCATTGGCAGTTGACGGGTATCAAACTGAATCGATGCGCCGCTGTTTCCGGCTTTGTTAATCACTGCAGCGACAGTCTGATGATTGCTGTCGGAAAGTGGCTTGATGTTGAATACCATCTCATCAAAGTCTTTGGTCGGACCTTTGTAGGTCTGCCACTCTTTCAACCCGGCTTTTGCATAGTCATTGAACGGGCTGATGCCGGACATCGGAGCCAGGAAACGTGCGCCCTCTTCCAGGATTGGCTGGCCGAAGTTGCTGTGATAGATGATCTGATAATCGTGCGGATAGTCAGCGTGATTGGTTAACACGTCATGCAGGCTGAAACTGTTGCTGCCCGGCACATAGCGTAGCTCGGTCAGGGTCTGCAAATCTGTCTTCTTAAAGGTGCTCTCTTTAATCAGGCCACGAATGCGGATCTCATGCGGTGCCGCATCAGCCACTTCAACTTCCAGCTGCGAAACCGGCGTGTTACCCGCTTTACCGTGCAGCGTGTAAATGCGGCCCTGATCGGTAACCGGATGACCGGTCCACTCATAGCCACAGCGCACCATCATTTCATTGAAACCATCCAGCCAGCCCAGACCGTTGCGGCTTTCCAGATTGATATTAGCGGGATTAACCACCTCTTTCACCGGTGAATCCCATCCCATACGAGAACCAAAGCCCTCGACGCGCAGCAAATTCATGCCGCGTGTCGGGCTGAGTGTGATGGTCAGGCCATCCTGACTGTGGATGGTGATGATTTTACTGCCTTCCTGCTTGCCGCCATGAAGCACTTTTTGCTCAATGCTGAACGGCTTCCCCTGGAATTTCAGCTCACTGCTGGAAATCTGCCAGTTTCCCTGCTCCGTGCCCTGTTCAGCACTCGTCAGCACCCAGGTTTTCGCTGCTGCTGAACCTGAAACCAGAACCGCCAGTACTGTTAACGCCAGTTTAATCTTCATCATCCGCCTCTTTGCTGAATCGTTTTTTCATTCCATTAATAGAATCTACTGTCTGAAGCTGACCAGAAACGTGACGATGCTCACCTGCCAGAAAACCGGTGCTTTTTAACAACATTATTGCGGGTTAAATCACATAAATTCTGTTCAACAAAGAATAACCACGACGCATTTTGCGCGTCAAAGACACATGAGCTGTACTCGATTCAGCTGACGATGCAATAAAAATTGTAAATCCGGAATCAACGTCTTCTTAAATAAAACGTTAAAAAAATTTCAAAACCGCGCAACTTTTTCCCGTTTTAAACGAACCTTAGAAAAGAGACGTCAGACAACCCCGTCTGCTCGTTAATGGAGAGAGTCACGCCAATGAAAAACACCCTGAAAACCCTGGCCGTCGCTACGCTGCTGGCACTGAGTGTTCCGGCAACATCCGCTTTTGCGGCGTTACAGGTCGGTGAAAAAGCACCGGATTTTAAACTCGACGCCGCGCTGGCGGGTAAATCGACCACCTTCTCATTACAGCAGGCGCTGAAGAAAGGCCCGGTTGTTCTTTACTTCTTCCCGGCGGCGTTCAGTGCGGGTTGTACACTCGAAGCGCATGACTTTGCTGAAGCGACCGATGAATTCAAAAAGCAGGGTGCGACCGTCATTGGTGTCACCGCCGGTAATACCGATCAGATTGCTAAATTCTCGCAGCTGGAGTGTCGTGACAAATTTACCGTTGCCGCCGATCCGGGTGCCAGAGTCGCCGAAGAATATAAGAGCACAATGGAGATGAAGGGGCAGAAAGTCTCAGACCGCACCTCGTATGTGATTGCGCCGGACGGCAAAATCCTGCTGAGCTTCACCGATAAAAATCCTGATACGCATATCCAGAAAGCGATGGATGCCGTTAAAAAATATCGCCAGGCCAATCCGGCATAACTTCATCATCTGAGCAGGTACATCATGCTGACTGCGATTGCAGCCGCCTTCCTGGGCGGCATTATTCTGAACCTCATGCCCTGCGTGTTTCCGGTGATCTCATTGAAAGCACTGAGCCTGATCCGCCATCATGAATCGCCCTCACACGCCCGTGCAGAAGGCCTGGCCTTTTTGCTCGGTGTCGTGGTGACGATGGTTGCTCTGACCGCCGTATTGCTGCTGGCCAGGGCGGGCGGTGCGTCGGTGGGCTGGGGATTTCAGCTGCAATCGCCGCTGGTTATCGCCGCGCTGATTCTGGTGATGCTCGGCTCAGCACTGAACCTGCTCGGTCTGTTTGAAGTCGGACTGTCGATCCAGCGGGTCGGCGAAGTGGGCGGCGATCGCGGTGGACTGGTTGGTTCAGCCCTGACCGGCGCACTGGCCATCATCGTTGCCACTCCCTGCAGCGCACCGTTTATGGCCAGCGCGGTAGGCTATGCGCTGACCCAGCCTCCGCTGGTGAGTGTGGTGATCTTTTTATCGCTGGCGCTGGGATTTGCTGCGCCCTTTACACTGATATCATTCTTCCCGGTTCTGGCGAGAATATTGCCAAAGCCCGGAGCCTGGATGATCACCTTAAAACAGGGTCTGGCGTTTCCGATGCTGGGAGCGGTGGGCTGGCTGATCTGGGTACTGGAACGTCAGGCAGGATCGGCGGCGCTGTCCGCGATCCTGGTCTGTTGTTTACTGTTTAGTTTTGCTGCCTGGCTGTATGGCATGGCGCAGAAACGTCGTATGATGGGACAGCGTCATGGGGTACTGCATGTTGCTACCGCATTCTTTCTGATGCTGGTCGTGGTGCCGTTACTGAATCTGAACAGTTTTGCCACGGCACCGGCTGAGACGGAAGTCGCCTCACCGGCTGCTGCCGCGGTGGCCTGGTCGCCCCAGAATGTCGATGCAATTAAAGGTCAGGGTAAGCCTATCCTGGTGAACTTTACCGCGTCCTGGTGTATTACCTGCCAGGTTAACGATCGCACGTCGCTGTCGACGCAGGCGGTGAAAGCGGCGATGGCACGTACCAGCACCATTTACATGGTCGCGGACTCAACTAAATACAATCCCGATGTTGAACAGGCGCTGAGTGATTTCGGACGCGGTGGATTACCTCTCTACGTGGTCTACCCGGCTGATGGCGGCAAACCGGTGGTACTCCCGCAGGTGCTGACGCCGGGCATCGTGATTTCAGCACTGGATCAGGCAACGGAAAAAGGAAAGAAAACCTGAAACGATTGATGAAACGATTTTCTGCTCCGGTATCAGTACACGGCGACAGTGTGCTGATCTGCTGATGACTGATGTCAGACACTGATCAACGCGCACAGCACTGGCCAGCCTTAATGGCCCGGGCGCAGGCGGGCGACAAAGCAGCCTATAACCAGTTACTTAAAGCGATGGTTCCGGCCATCCGGGCACTGGTGTGCAGAAAAATCGGTGATGAGGTGCTGGCTGAAGATGTGATTCAGGATACGCTACTGGCAATCCATCGGGTCCGGCATACCTACGATCCGCAGCGCCCGATACTGCCGTGGGTGGCCGCTATTGCTTCTGCCCGAACGATTGATGCGCTGCGCCAGCATGGGCGTCGTCAGGAGATTCAGGATGATGTTGCGCTGCAACTGCGGCCCGCTGAAAGTGCAGAAGCCTCAGCCGATCCCGATATCCTCTCAGGCTATCTGGATACCCTTCCGCTGCGTCAGCGGGAGATCGTCGAATCCGTGCATCTGCGCGAGCAGAGCCTGGCGCAGGCAGCCGCTGAAACCCATCAGTCTCTCTCTGCCGTTAAATCCCTGTTGCATCGCGCAATGGTCAATCTTCGTAAATATGGACGGGGTCATCATGAGAAATCATGACCAGTTAATCGATCAGCTCAGCCAGTCTGCCCAGCCGGTGCAGCGTGTCTGGCCCACCGCCTGGCGCGTTGCGGGCTGGATCGCGCTTGCCCTGCCTTGTGGCGCACTCACCAGCTGGGCGTTTCACAGCAGGTTTACTGACTGGAGTCAGCCTGGCGCATGGCTGGCATTTGTCGCCGTACTGCTCTCTCTTATCATCTCGGGCAGCACGCTGGCGGCAGCCTTTACGCTGAGTATCGCAGGCAGAAAACCCGTCAGGCTGCGCTGGCCGCTACTGCTGACGTTAATGTGGCTGGGGCTGAATCTGATCAACATGTCACCTGAAGCCCCGCCTGCGGGCGCGAGCCGCTTTGGTGAAGGGATACACTGCTATCTGTTTATGCTGTCGGCCAGCGTGCCGATGATGCTGATGTCCGTCATCGCCCTGAAACGCACCCGTTCACTCTATCCCGCGCGCAGTCTGGCGCTGAGCGGCTGTGGCAGTGCGTTTACCTCATCGATGTTGCTGTCGCTGTGCCATGACACCCATCTGCATATGATCGATTTCTCTATGCATCTGGCGGCAGGCATCACTATTGTGGTGCTGACGGTGCTGGCGGGACGCCGCTGGGTCCAGCTGGGAGCCTGATGGCTTTGTTTATTACTCTGCGACCAGCTCAATCAGATTTCCATCCGGATCGCGAATAATCGCTTCATAATAGCCATCGCCCGTATGGCGCGGTGCCGCAACCAGAATGCCCACCTCTTCCGCCCTGGCGGCCAGCATATCGACCTGCAGCACATCACCGACACTAATCGCGATATGCGCCCAGCCTGTCACCTCCCTGCCCGGCTGTCCGCCTGCCAAATCGGGCACGGTCATCAACTCAAGCGTTGCGCCCTGCTCCAGTTGCATAAAGAAGGAGGCGAAGCCGGGACGGTTTCGACTTTGATAGCGCGTATTGCTCTCCGCGTTAAACCACTCGCGCCAGAATTGCTGCTGCGCCTCGAGGTGATGTGTCCAGAGTGCGACGTGGGCAATTTTCATCTGTTTTCCTTCGCCGTGTTGTGGCCCAGGTTAAGGGTTAGAGAAACCGCGCCGACAATCAGCATCAGCGCCATGATTAGTGAAAATGAGAAACCCAGATGGGTGTAATGCGCCACGTAGCCAATGACGGCGGGCCCGCTCAGGATCCCCAGATAGCCAAGGGTGGTAATAGCCGGTATGGCGACCGCCTGCGGCATCACCGTCTGACGTCCGGCTGCAGAAAACATCACCGGCACGATATTGGCGCAGCCGGCACCGACCAGGGTATAACCCAATAGTGCCAGCGGCCAGGAGTCAATAAAGGTCACCATCGCCATGCCCGCTGCGGCAACCAGTGCGCCACCCAGCACCACAGGCAGACGACCCAGCGACGAGATGATGCGATCGCCGGTCAGGCGCGCCACCGTCATCGCCACAGCAAAGCAGGTATAACCCAGCCCGCCCAGTGAGACCGGAATGGCCCGGACGTCGGTCAGATAGACCGCACTCCAGTCCAGCACGGTGCCTTCGGTCAGGAAGACCGCAAAGCAGATGATGCCGATAATCAGTACGCTACCACGCGGAACCGCAAACACCGGGCCTTCAGCGGGATTAGCGTAGCTCAGTAAACCCGATGCGCTAATCAGCACCATGACAATGACTGCGACCACCGCCAGCAGGCAGCCGGTCAGCGCGCTGACCCCCATCGCCAGCAGCAGTGTCATAAAACCAGCCCCCGCAATGCCGCCCACGCTGTACATGCCATGAAAGCCGGACATCACCGGTTTTGCAGCATGCTTTTCCACCAGGATAGCCTGAATGTTCATGGCGCAGTCGGTGACCCCGATGCCGATGCCAAAAACCAGCAATGCCAGCGCCAGCAACAGCGGATCGCTGAGCACCGACAGCCATGGCGTACTGATAACGATCAGCGCAATGGCAACCAGAATAACCCGGCGGCAGCCAAAGCGGCTGGTGAGCCAGCCCGTCACTGGCATTGCAATCAAGGCACCGACGCCCAGACAGAGCAGTAACGTGCCCAGCTGTGCTTCATTAACGCCAGTATTAGCACGCGCGAAAGGCACAATCACGGCCCAGGTTGCAGTAATAAATCCGGCCAGAAAAAAGATGATGCGCGTTGCCTGAGCGGATGAGACGTTATTAGCCATTACGATCCTTAAGTAAATGCTGGAGAGACAAAGTAAGCGTATCGATTAGCCGCTATTGACACCCTGCCGGTAGCTGAACGATCATGCTCACTATAGCTCGTTTATGAACAATCTGGAGTTTAAATGCTCGATTATGCAGCTTTCCCGCAGCAGCGACAAGCCCTGATTCGTGAGATCCTGCAGCAGAATGGTCGTGTGGTCTGCGGTGATCTGGCCCGACAGATGGCGGTGTCTGAGCACACGATCCGCCGCGATCTGCATGAAATCAGTAAAGAAGGCTTATGCAAAAAAGTGTATGGCGGCGCAGTATTGCAGTTGCAGGACGCAGGCACGTTTATCAGCCGAAAAGAGCACGATCACGCAGCAAAAGCCCTGATCGCGCAGCGCTGTGCCAGTCTGGTGAAAGCCAGTAGCTGCATCTTTATTGATGCCGGCACCACCAATCTCGCGCTGGCAAAGGCGCTTCCGCCTGAACTGAGTCTGACCGTTGTCACCAATGCGCCCGATATCGCCGCGCTGTTGATCAATCATCCTGTCGCAGAGGTGATCATGTTGGGTGGACAGATACAAAAGAGCACCGGTGGCGTAGTCGGGCAAACCGCGATTAATCAGATTCAGGGGATACTTTTTGATCAGGCGTTTATCGGCGGCTGCGCCATGAGCCCTGAAGCCGGGCTGACCGGTTTTAACTATGCGGATTGTGAATTCAAGAAAGTCGCCATGGCGCAGAGCAATCAGGTTATCGTTGGGCTGACGGCGGATAAAATCCCCGCTGTGGCGCGGTTTAGCGTGGCGAAATGTCGTGACATTTCAACGCTGGTGGTGGAAGAGAAACTTGATAAATCTCTGCTTGATGCCTTTGCGGCTGAAGAGATCACGCTTATCACAGTGTGAGCCAGGGACGATGGAGAGCTTCGGATTGTGGTCTGATTTAAAAACAGGCACGGTTTGAACTGCCTGAATGGGTGACAACCCTGGCTCTGATGCTGCCAAACCTCCGGCTTTGGCGTAGGCTGAAAGCTGGCGGGTTAAATGACACAGGAGATCGCGATGCAAACTGAAATGACAGCGCAATGCCACTGTGGTGCGGTGGCATACCGGGTAACGCTGAAGGATGGATTTAACACCGTGCGCCGCTGCAACTGCTCGTTTTGCAGGATGCGCGGCGCGGTGGTGGTATTTGCAACAAAGGTCGAGCTGACCCAGGGTAAAGCACAGCTCACCGCGTATCGCTTCAACAGCAAAGAGGTGGGCCACTACTTCTGCTCCGTCTGCGGCATTTATACCTTTCACCAGAGCCGCTCGCAGCCCGATCAGTTTGGGGTTAACGTCGCCTGCTTAGAAGGTGTTTCACCTTTTGACTTCACTGATGTGCCGGTTTCCGATGGCATCAACCACCCTAAAGATGGCGGCGCGGGCGGTGTAGCCGGTCATCTGATCTACACCCCACACAATCCTGAATGAATGCAGGCTGAGTTACTCGCGGGTGGGCTTGCCACTGAAGCGGGTGATCGGCTTCTGCTCTTCACGGTCAATCTGCTGTGAAAAGACCTTCAGCGCGGCGAAGATCGGCCGCAGCCCGCGCCATAGTTCCTCGTCATTGAGTAACCGGATAATGCCTCGAATGCCTGGCGAGGCTTTGTCCTGACGCGCCTCATCGCGCGCCGGTTTGACCGCCATCGCGGCATCACGTACCGCCAGCAGCAGATGATTAAACCGCTCTGGTGGCACGCTGCCCAGCGTCATCATCAGCAGCGAAAGGTTCTGAAGCGCGTTCTGGGTACCGGGCTGATTAAGACCTGAGACCAGAATTTTCCCCACCTCACAGTTTGACTTAACCAGATCGTTCGCCAGCCGCAGAAAGCCATGCTGGTGGAGATTTTCAATCAGCTCATCCATTGCTTCGCGCGCGGTCGGCTCGGTGCGTGTCGGCGTGACCTGATATTTCATCCGTTCTGCCATTAAAATTTCTCCGGTTTGTCTGCGTGTTCAGGCGGTTCACGGTAGCCTGCCTGCTGCCATTTTTGCTCAATCGGCAGATGATCCAGCGGGGTACGATTACCGTAGCGGAAGTTGTGCAGCGGCAGCGGATTGGGCTGCGTCCGCCGTTCGATTCGCTTCATGTTTACGGCAAGCTCTTTATAAGCCGGTGTGTTGACGTCGGGATCGTGATGTTCGCCGGTCAGCACATTGACGCCATCCTTACCATGATGAATCGGCATAAACAGCACGTTACCCGCTACACGATCGGTGATAACAACCGGGACATCCATCATGCCGCGCCTTGAGGTAATGCGCACCCATTCTCCTTCGGTCAGCGCGCGCGAGGCAGCCAGTTCCGGTGAGATCTCAACAAAAGCATCAGGCGACAGCGACATCATGCGGCCACCCTGCCCGGTCTGGTTCATCGACTGGAAATGCTCCAGCATCCTGCCGTTATTCAGTAGCAGATTGTACTCTGCATCCTCCTGCTCAGCAGGTGGCTGCCAGCTCAGCGGATGAAGCCGGGCTTTACCATCCGGGAAATTAAACCGTTCCGTGTAAAGACGCGGCGTGCTTTCGCCTGCGGCATTGACAGGCCAGAGCTGCGACTGCCAGCCGACCAGTTGCTCATAGCTAACACCAGCGAAAATATCTGCAATGCCCGCCGCCTCCGCCATGATCGCGCCCGGATTCGGATAATGCCACGGGTGACCGAGGCGTGCGGCGAGATCGGTAAAGATCCGCCAGTCGGGACGACAGTCGCCAAGGGGTTTCATGGCAGGCGAGAAGTGCTGAATGCGCCGCTCGGTGTTCACAAAGGTGCCCTCTTTCTCCACGCTGGGCGCACCGGGCAATACCACATCAGCAAATTCAGCCGTGCGTGACATGAAGATGTCCTGAACCACCATAAACTCGAGCCTGCTGAAGGCGGCATGCACATTATCTGAATCAGCATCGGCAAACGCGGTCTCTTCGCCGGTGATGTACATTGCGCGAATTTTGCCTTCACCCGCCTCCTGCACCATTTTGAAGTTATCCGCGCCGGGCTTGTCAGAGAGTGCATCAGGAGAGACGCCCCATGCACGCGCCCATTTTTCCCGCACCGCGTCATCAGTGACTTTTTCATAGCCGGGATAGAGGTTGCTCAGGCAGCCGAAGTCGCTGGCACCCTGCACGTTATTATGTCCGCGCATCGGGTAACCGCCGGTGCCAGGCCGGCCATAGTTGCCGGTGACCAGCAGCAGGTTCGACAGCGCCGTGCTGGTGTCGGCCCCGTGGCTGTGCTGGGTAATCCCCATCGCCCACAATATGCAGGCGCTGCCCGCCTGGCCGATCATCTCTGCCGCCATTGTGAGTTCGGCTTCGCTCAGGCCACAGATCTCGCTGGCATAGTCGAGCGTAAAGATATCGAGCGAGGCGCGGTACTCTTCAACCTGATTAACCCGCTGTGCCAGAAACGCGTCATCGGCATAACCGTGATCAAACATATATTTCGCCATCGCCGAGGCCCAGACGAGATCGGTGCCTGCCCGGATGCGCAGATAGCAGTCAGCCCGTTCCGCCATTTCGTGACGACGCGGATCGACAACCAGCAGTTTCTGGCCTTGATGTTTATGGCTCTGTTTGATGTGCGAAGCGATAACCGGATGGTTCTCGGAGAGGTTGCTGCCGACCAGCACAATCAAATCGGTCTGCTGCAGATCCTCAATCGTTCCGGCATCGCCGCCGTAGCCCACAGTGCGGAACAGCCCTTCTGTGGCCGGGTTCTGACAATAGCGGGAAGAGTTATCGACATTGTTTGTGCCGAAGATTAAGCGGGCGATTTTCTGGGTCAGATAGGCTTCTTCATTACTCGCCTTGCTGGAGCCAATAAAGCCTATCGCGTCACCGCCATAGTTGTGCGCCACGCCACGTAATCCATCAGCAACCCGCTGTAATGCCTCATCCCAGCTGGCAGGCCGGAAGCGGCCATTCTCGCGAATCAGCGGCGTTGTCAGGCGTTCCGGGCTGTTGACGAAATCCCAGCCAAACTTGCCTTTAACACAGGTGGAGATGCCATTAGCTGGCGCTTCGGCGACCGGCTGTACTTTCAGGATATGGCGATCGCGGGTCCATATTTCAAAGCTACAGCCCACACCACAGTATGTGCAGACCGTTTTGGTGCGTTTGATTTCAGACTGGCGCAGCGCCACGTCAATTTTTGACACGCCGGTAATCGGCTCCATGCCGATACTGTTTTCCAGCGTTTTCACAAAATCGATAAGCGGACGTTTCAGCCCTTCATCCATGGCGGTAAACGGACCCGCATCGGGCTGCATGGTTTTTTCCAGCAGTGCATTGCACGGGCAGACCGTAACGCAGTGCCCACAGCTGACGCAACTGGAACCGGCGATTTTAGTTCCGCCATCCCACAACACGCGCGGATGCGCCTGGGTGTAGTCAATGGAAAGCGTCTCGTTGACCTCGACATTCTGGCACGCCTCGACACAGCGACCGCATAAGATGCACTGGTCAGGGTCGTAGGTGTAAAACGGATTGGAGTGATCTTTCGCGTAAGGCTTGGGCTGATGAGGATAGTACTGAATCGGGATGTGCATATCGGCTACTGTGTTATGCAGTGTACAGTCACCGGTATTGTGTTCGCATACGGTGCAGTAAAGCTCATGACGATTGAGCAGCCGATCCATGCCCTCCTGCTGCGCGGCTTTCAGCGCCCTGCCTTCACTCCGGACCGTCAGACCCTCTTCACTACGAAGCGTGCAGCCGCGCACCCGCTCGCCATTCGCATCTACCCAACAGACATCACAGCTTTGTAGCGGCGTTAAAGCCGGGTGATAACAGACATGATGTAGTTTTTTTCCGTGAGCATCCAGAAAATCGATCAGCGGTTGATCTGTTAACCCTTCTAACCGTTCACCATTGAAAAGAATGGTGCAGTAATTTTCACTCATATGAGCCTCATGACGACATGGCGGATAGCACTGGGCTGGAAAATATCCCCGAAATAAAAGGGTTGCCTTCCAAGCTTAGAGAGGATTGACGGCCACGCCATAAATACCGCTACGCTTATTGAGGTTAATCGCTGACGGGTAAGGCTTTTTTAAATGTAATGACTTCTTACCGCAGTCATTCTGTCGTGTTTTGCTGCTGCGTAAGCGAAAATTCAACCGGATGTTATGGTGTCCTGAACGGCAGCGGCAGAGAGTTAATGCTCCGAATCGCTATTATATCAAATTGAATGTTGTAACTATTTAACGAGCAAAATTTATAACATTGATTTTCCGGTGTTTATCCATCTCAGTTAATGCAAAGTATGTTACCGCACCTGCGCTGGATATTCGTCATGAACGCGGGCCGGTCAGGACGAATTACGAATACCGGATTACTATTGATGATGCACACGCTTTTACCGTCTGCATGCAGGATATACGACGGGTCAGACGCCGCGGTGGCGCCATGAACTGGTCACTTTATAATTCAGCCCGGCATTTTCGTTGAGACGTTTGTGGTCGGCTCCTGGGTCGAGCATCTGCGTCAGAAAGAGCGCGACACCATCAACGATAAAAAAACAGAGCGGCGGGTTTTCGCTTTTCATCAGGGCGAGCGCTCACCCGAAGTTCGCTATCTGGTGGCGCCAGTGTAACTGGCGCACTATCAACTTTTTATCCATCACGTCATACAGAGGGCAATACCATGAGCACCTTTAAAACGACCGACGGCACACAAATCTACTTCAAGGACTGGGGCACCGGTAAGCCTGTGTTGTTCAGCCACGGCTGGCCGCTGGATGCCGATATGTGGGACAGCCAGATGAAATTCCTGGCCGATAACGGCTATCGGGTTATTGCGTTTGACCGTCGTGGTTTTGGTCGCTCCGATCAGCCCTGGACCGGTAACGACTACGATACCTTCGCCTCGGATATTAATGACCTGATCACCCATCTCGACCTGCAGAATGTGACGCTGGTGGGTTTCTCCATGGGTGGCGGCGACGTTACGCGCTACATCGGCAGTTACGGCAGCGATCGCGTCGCGGCGCTGGTGCTGCTGGGTGCCGTTACGCCTATCTTTGGCAAAACGACAGACTATCCGCAGGGTGTCGATATGTCGGTATTCGAGGGAATTCGTGAGGGTCTGCTCAAGGATCGCGCGCAGTTTATCAAAGAGTTCGCCACCCCGTTTTATGGCACCAACGCCGGACAGACCGTTTCAGAGGGCGTGATGACGCAGACGCTGAACATCGCGCTGCTGGCCTCGCTGAAAAGCACCGTGGACTGCGTTACCGCGTTTGCGGAAACCGATTTCCGCGCAGACGTAGCGAAAGTCAATGTGCCGACGCTGGTGATTCATGGCAGCAACGATCAGATCGTGCCGTTTGAATCAACGGGCAAAGTGGCAGCGGAGATGATTGAGGGTGCTGAACTCAAAGTCTATGACAATGCGCCGCATGGTTTCGCGGTAACGCATCAGGATCAGCTGAATCAGGATCTGCTGGCGTTTCTTAACGCGCAGTGATGCAGTTTTAAACTCGCCCCAACAAATTAGCTAAACGCGCAGGTATAGGGCCAGGAGAGGGAAGCGCTCCGCCGTCCAGGGACAAAAACGCCGGGAGGGTTATCAAACAACGCAAAGCATTAACCCGGTAACGGGCGCACCTCAGGGATGAGGTGCATCATTGCGCGGGCCGAGCAGTCATGGATAACAGCTTTTGCGTTTTTCCGATCTGGCCGTGTTACCTGCGTAAGAGCGATCTGATATTTTGACGGGTCATCACCAGCCCCCAGCGTTACCGACCAGCTGCCCCAGATAACATCATCAGAGAGAGGCGCGGCACCAGCAGCTTACGCTGCACCCGCTGACCTGCACTCACCTGCACCGTTGCCATCAGGAAAACTTCACGATTAAGTAATCGATACAACCGTTCATTTTTTCGCCGCGACCACAAGTTGATAACAGTACGTTATCATCCTTTCGTTATTCAGTAATGTGATGCCTGTTCTGCTCAGGTCGTGATATCCGCTACCTGCGCTTTACGAAAACGGTAGCGCTCATACAGCACTGAATAGAGGCCGCCGCACACCACCAGAACCGCACCGATGACCGTGGTGGTCGCTGGCAGGTTACCCAGCAACAGATATCCCACCGCGACAGACCAGATCAGCGTGGTGTAATCGAACGGCGCCAGCAGGGAGGCTTCGGCGTACCGCAGGCTCAGTGTCATCAGAATCTGCGTGATTCCGCCCAGCAGCCCGCAACCTATCAGTAGCGCTATCTGATTACCGTGCGGCACTTTCCAGCCCCCCGGCAGCGTGATCAGCGACGTTAACGCTGTGGTGATGGCGAACCAGAAGGCGATGGCGCCCGGCTTCTCTTTGCCGTTAAGAAACCGAATCTGGACCAGCGCGCAGGCGGTACAGAAGGCCGCCATCAGCGCCAGCAGAATGCCCGCCGACGCGGAGAGCGAAAATGACGCCGACTGCGTCAGCGAAAGATGCCCGGAGAACATCACCAGAATGCCGCTGAAACCGGTGAAGACCGCCACCCAGCGATGGTGCCGCACTTTTTCACGCAGCAGCAGAGCCGCCAGCAGCACGGTAAACAGCGGCGCGGCATAGTTAATCGCGGTGGCGTCGGTCAGTGAGATGTAGAGCAGCGATAGATAGCTGAAATAGAGGCCGCCAGTTCCGGCCAGCCCGCGCACAAAATGCCCGCGAATATTACGGGTGCGTATGCCATCCAGCACGCTGCCCTGAACGCGCAGCCAGATGAGCAGCGGGACCAGTGCCAGCAGCGAGCGGAAAAAAATCACTTCACCAACCGGAATGGCCCCATCCAGTCCTTTAACACAGGCCAGCATCAGCGTGGAGCTCAACGCAGCTGTGATCTTCATCGCTATGCCAGCGGACGCGTTCATAGGGTTTTTAATCTCAGTGGGGAAAATAAGCAATAAAATGAGCAGACTCAGACAACATACTGGCACAATGCTGTGCAGCAATCTGCCGTGATTGCGCCGCAGACGGCATGTAATCTTTTTTTACCGCCGCATCACGGCATGAAGAGGCATGTGGGTCCGTGCTTGTGCTGGTAGAGTTCTGCGTTCTGCCCTGTTTTTATGGGCCGCTTCGCATAAGGAATGGGAGTAGATGATGTCCACGCTGCGTTTACTGTTGTCGGAATCCAGTGACCCCTGGTTTAACCTGGCAGTTGAAGAGTGTATTTTCCGGCAGATGCCCGCCACCCAGCGGGTGCTGTTCTTGTGGCGGAATGCGGAAACGGTAGTCATTGGCCGTGCACAGAATCCGTGGAAAGAGTGCAACACTCGTCGCATGGCGGAAGATGGCATCCGTCTTGCGCGTCGCAGCAGCGGCGGTGACGCGGTTTTTCACGATCTCGGCAACTGTTGTTTTACTTTTATGGCCGGCAAACCGGAGTACGACAAAAGCGTTTCAACTGCTATTATCCTGCGCGCGCTGAACGCGCTGGGCGTTCCGGCGGTAGCATCCGGCCGTAACGATTTAGTGGTGAACACATCTGACGGACTGCGCAAAATCTCCGGGGCAGCGTATTGTGAAACACCCGATCGCGGTTTTCATCACGGCACTATTTTGATGGATGCCGATCTTTCCCGGCTGGCAGATTACCTTAATCCTGATGTGAAAAAACTGTAGGCCAAAGGGATTACGTCAGTGCGCGCCAGGGTCGCCAATCTGACGGAGTTAACGCCGGGTATCAGCTATCAGGCGATCTGCTCCGCGGTGACGGACGCATTTTTTAAACATTTCGGCGAGCAGTGTGAGCCGGAGATGATCTCTCCCGATGCCCTGCCAGACCTGCCTGGATTCACTGAGCAGTTCGCAAAGCAGAGTAGCTGGGAGTGGAATTTCGGACAGGCACCTGACTTCTCGCACCTGCTGGACCAGCGTTTTGTCTGGGGCGGTGTGGAGATTCACTTCGATGTCGAACGCGGCATGATCAGCCGCTGTCAGATTTTCAGCGACAGCCTCAATCCCGCGCCGCTCGACGCGCTGGCCCAGCGGATGCAGAACGTCACTTACCGGCCCGATGCACTGGAGCACGTGCTGAGTCAACTGATTGCCGATTTCCCGACACAGCAGGCGGAGCTGACAGAATTGCAGCAGTGGCTGATCGCAAGCTTAAGATGAACAGGCTCAGTCTGATAATGGCCCACGCGAAACTCTGTTGCGGGCTAAAGCATTGCGCATATATTCAGCCAGGCATAAAAGCAAAAAACCCGTACAAGGCGGTTTTTTTTTATAAATTCAGGCTTATCTGCTCAGGCTATTGCCGTCATCGCGATTGTAAGCATTATTGATAACAGAGCTTACACAGGAACCATGCCTGAGCCGACTTAAAAAAACATTGTTTTAATTTAATTTCAATATCCGGGCGCCATATGAAAACTGATTGATCTTTAAGGTTTTTTAGATTTTCAGGGCTGTCGGATAGATAATGATTTCTGAACGTTCAGATTAATGAAAACGAAGTCATCAGTGTTGGAGAAAAATAATACTGCAGGTCCGGGCAAATGCGGCGCAGCGGCCATGTCTGTCGCTGCGCCCTGCACTATTTCGGTCAGGCTGGCTGAACCTGCTGACGGGCAGCATGGCGCGCCGTCATCACAAACACCATCAGACCGGCCACACCCAGCGCCACGCCGACCCAGGCCGTGGAGATCCAGCCATAGCCCAGCGACACCGTCAGGCCACCAAGATAAGCGCCCATTGCATTGGCGATATTCAGCGCCGAATGGTTCATTGCAGCCGCCAGCGTTTGCGAATCATTGGCGACATCCATCAGGCGAATCTGTAACGACGGCAGCAGCACCGAGCAGGTGCCAATCAGGAAGGTCGCCAGCATTCCGGTGGCCACATGCTGAACCAATACCGGGAAGGCCAGCATCACCAGCACGTTCCATAACAGCGTCCAGCCAATAATGTTGAGCACTGAACCATCAGCCAGTCGTCCTCCAACCAGATTACCGATGATCATTCCCAGTCCAAACGCCACCATCGCCCATGGGATGAGCGAAGGAGAGATGCCAGCGATATTAATCAGCGTTGGCGCGATATAACTGAAGATCGCGAACATGCCGCCAAAGCCGACCGCGCCTACCAGTAGGGTCAGCAGCACCTGTGGGTTTTTCAGCGCCCCCAGTTCGCGCAGCGGATGCGCATCCGCATCGCCTGGCGTGTAAGGCACATAGCGACCAATCAGCAGGCAGGTCAGGAGACCAATCGCGCCCACAAAGGTGAACACCACGTGCCAGCTGAATAGCTGCCCAATCCATGAGCCCAGCGGCACGCCAATCAGGGTCGCCACCGTCAGCCCCAGCATCAGTGACGCCAGCGCACGACCGCGCCGTTCAAGCGGCACCAGCGAAGCCGCCACCAGCGATGCCACGCCAAAGTAAGCCCCGTGCGGCAGGCCGGTCAGAAAGCGCGCCACCAGCAGGCCGTGATAGCTGTCGGCCATCGCGCTGGCGACATTGCCGACGCTGAACAGCGCCATCAGGATCAGCAGCAGCGCTTTACGCGCCATCCGCGCCGCCAGAACGGCAATAAACGGTGCGCCCACCACCACACCCAGCGCGTAACTGGCAATGGCGTTGCCCGCCTGCGGTTCGGTGATCGCCAGAGAGCGTGAAACATCGGGCAGCAGGCCCATCATGATGAACTCACCAGTCCCGATACCAAAGCCGCCCAGTGCCAGAGCGAGTAATGCCCAGCGGACAAAACCGGCATTGTCGGTTTTATGATTTTTTCTTAACAAAATTGATTCCCAATGGCCTGAACTGAAAAGCTGACGTGAGCCGGCGGGAGAAAGCAGAACGTGTTCCCATCCGGATGAAGCGACCTGACTATAGAAAGTCATGCCGCGCTAAGCAACCCATTTTGCGATCTGACGCACAGTTAAAGCTGTTCCAGCGGCACGCTTCCACTGTGCAGGTCAGGAACGATTCACGCTGTGCCCGCTCACACTCCGAAGAGGTCACGCAGGCTTAAGTCGGGAATGTCTGCTTAACTGACCGGTTAACGCGTTTTTATTTTACAGGTTACTTAACAGGAATCAGCAGATGACGACCAGAGTGATCCTTCTTACCGGTGCCAGCGGACGCATCGGCCGGACCTTCTTTGCAGCCAGCCAGGATCGTTATCGTTTTATCCTGACGGATGTGCGGGAGCCCGACTACGCGATCCCTGCCCCGCATCGGTTTATCGCAGCGGAGTTGTCGCAACCGGATGGGGCAGAGAACGTATTGTCAGAAGGATCTGTCGATACCGTCATCCATCTCGCCGGAATTCCTGATGCACAGGCCAGTTTCGACGATCTGCTGCCGGCGAACATTCTTTCCACCACCTGGTTACTGAAGGCAGCTGCAGAGCATCGCTGTCGTCGTCTGGTGTTTGCCAGCAGTGCGCAGACCATTGAGGGCTATCCGACAGATGTTCAGATACATCCCGGCATGGCTGTCTGTCCTGCAAATCTGTATGGCGTCACCAAATGTTATGGGGAAGCCCTTTGCGCTTTCTATGCCAGCCAGCACGGTCTGAGCTGCGTGGCATTGAGAATCGGAGCGTTTGAAGCGAAACTGGATAATAGCCAGCACACGGCGCGGGATTACAGTGCATGGCTGAGTCCGGATGATGCAGTACGATTACTGACTAGCGCTGTCGAGGCAGAGAACATCACCTTCTTTATTGGCTACGGCATTTCCGATAATCGTTTTAAACGCTTTGATCTGACACAGACGCGCGAGGTGCTGGGCTATATGCCGTCCGATAATGCATTCAGAGCCTTTAAACCGGCTGAACTGGATGATTAACCCAGCTCCCGCGGTCGTTGCGGTGCCGGGTTTTGGCGCTTTATCTCAACAGCCGCCGGGAAGTCCGGCGGTTGCTTCAGTTATGTGCCAGAGATCGGCAAAATCAGTGCGTACCGGTATTCACCCGACGGCCAATGTCTTTGAGCTGTGAATATTTCTCCAGCAGCTGAGGGCCATCATCCAGGCTCATGGCAAACATCCACATATAGGTCATCACAGAGTAGATATGACCCGCATTGGTGCCGCCACGCCCCGACATCAACGCGATGGTGACCGCGAACAGCAATGCCGCCACGCTACCGATGGCCAGATAGCCGCATGCTTCCCGATCCGAGAGACGGATTCGCAGACTGGCCAGCACGCCATAGTGGCGGCCCAGTGACGCGGCGTTCGCGTTGCTGACAATGCTCACTTCTTTCTCCAGCCGGTTGTTAAGACGGCCAAACAGCGCATCATTCTTGCGGGTAAATCCCGGCAGGAAACAGGCGAAGAACAGCAGGATCGCCAGACAGGCTACGCCGGTCCAGAACTCGATAGCCAGCAGCATCACTGCCGCACCGGTCATTGACGCCAGCGAAGTAATCAGCACCGGCAGATGCTTCTCGAAAAAGTCGACAAATTCGCGAGACAACGCCACCCGTGCAGCAATCGTCGACGCACTCTGTTTTTCGCTGCGCTGTGCCACAATTACCGGTACGGCCAGCTCAGCATAGATGCGGGCAAAAGTACGGGTATCGACACTGCGCCGCGCTGCGCCGATGGCCCACATGGTAAAGACCATCGCCGCATAGAGCACTGCATGCCAGGTCCTGCCGGAGAGTATGGCGTTGATAGCAAAGCCCGCCAGCAGCGGATAAAGCAGATACATGACGTTTTCCGCCACCACCAGCAGCAGCGTGAGGAATAGCTTACGGCTATGGCGGCGGCCAAGCATTTTTAATGTCAGAATAGCGCTGCGGGGAGCCGCAACGGGCAGGATCGTTTTTGGGGAAGACATAGTTTCTGTTTCTGATAGCGTCGCTCTTGAGCGGTTGCTCAAGTACGAAAAGCAGTCTATTTGAGCAGTTGCTCAAAGTCAACGTGGCAGTGATAGAGAGAATAATGAAAGAGTCAGCGGAAGCATTGAGAACCCGAATCCTGGATGCAGCGATCGTGTTGTTTATTGAGAGAGGGATTGAAAAAGTGACCACCCGGGAGCTCACCGAGTCGGTGGGTATTTCACGCAGTCATATTTACCACTACTTCAGCAACTGGCAGACACTTCGCCTGGCGGCGCTGGAACGCTTCATGCGGGTTGATTCTGAAAATTTTGCCGACACACTGGCTGTGCTCACACCGAGTCAGCGGCTGCAAACCCTGTTTGAAAGCCATCTGCCGAGTGCACCGGATGCCACCTGGCAACTCTATGCCTCTTTCTGGCAGATGGCTGCGCACAATGACGCTTATGCTGCACTGGCTGAAGAGATGACAGAAGTGTGGCAGGCACTGATGGAAGGGATTATCCGTGACGGCGTCGCCGACGGCACGCTGCGGTGTGATGATGTACCCCGCACCGCCAGACAAATCAGCGCCATGCTGAACGGCTATGCGGATTTACTGACCATAAATCCTTCAGAGGCCAAAGCTCGCGAAGCCATGGCAGACCTCAACCAGTTCGTTGAATTTGTCCTGTCTTCATACCGTTAATCACGGTTATTACGATTTACCTGCCACCAAATATTAATTAAATGTTAAAGAAAGGTTTATTATTTTAATTGTTATGCGGTTTTCAGCGGCTATTAATGCCGCTTCGTCAGTTAAACTGACTTATGCTTTTTATGTCTGAGAAGCCCCCATTTTGATAGCGTTTTTAGCCGGAAACAGCTATTTACACAGATTATTATCATTGACTTAGCGCATGTTAAGACAGGTAAGCTGGTGTTTTTACGCCATTTATTAGAAAGCCGTTACCGAAGCGGCAATAATGCATGCGGTCACAAACCCACCAACTGATTGATTCCTATAGTAAAGAATCCGGTATCGCCCGATAAAATTAATCATTGAGTCGGACCTGAAAAACACCTATATTGGCCGCGATTTTCACATAGCCACCTATTTAATTCATTTATTCAACTGTGACGCTACGCCCGTCCCGGTTGTAGGAGAGATATGATGACGGATAAAGTCCGTATTGATAGTTTGAATGCACAGAACTTAAACGCAACCAACGAAACCTATTTAGCCCGTCAGGCTGAATTTGAATCAAACGTTCGAAGTTATCCTCGCAAATTGCCGTTCGCGATTGCGAAAGCTCAGGGTGTCTGGATCACCGATGTCGAGAATAACCAGTATCTCGACTGTCTTGCCGGTGCCGGAACGCTGGCGTTGGGTCATAACCATCCAGACGTTCTGCAGAGCATTCAACATGTCATTACCAGCGGCTTGCCGTTACATACGCTCGATTTAACTACGCCGTTAAAGGATGAGTTCTCTGAGTACCTGCTCTCGGTATTGCCGGGTCAGGGCAAAGAATACTGCCTGCAGTTTACCGGCCCGTCCGGCGCAGATGCTGTTGAAGCGGCGCTGAAACTGGCGAAAAAACACACCGGTCGTTCTGGTATCATCAGCTTCTCGGGTGCGTATCACGGTATGACCCACGGCGCGCTGTCGGTCACCGGTAACCTGTCACCGAAAGAAGCTGTAGACGGCATGATGCCGGAAGTGCAGTTCATGCCTTATCCGCACCTTTATCGCTGCCCGCTGGGTATTGGCGGTGAAGCAGGCGTGAAAGCGCTGACTTACTACTTCGAAAACCTGATCAATGACGTTGAAAGCGGCGTTCGCAAACCTGCGGCGGTGATTCTTGAAGCGGTTCAGGGTGAAGGCGGGGTTAACCCGGCACCGGCTGAGTGGCTGCAGCGCATCCGCAAAGTGACCAAAGAGCACGGCATTCTGCTGATCATCGACGAAGTCCAGGCGGGTATTGCCCGTACCGGTAAATTCTTCGCCTTCGAGCACGCGGGAATTGAGCCAGACATCATCGTGATGTCCAAAGCGGTCGGCGGCGGTCTGCCACTGGCAGTACTGGGTATTAAGAAAGAGTTCGACGCCTGGTCTCCGGGTCACCACACCGGCACCTTCCGTGGCAACCAGCTGGCGATGGCTACCGGCCTGACCACGCTGAAGCTGCTGAAAGACAATAACATCGCTGACAAAGTCGCGGCACAGGGCGAATGGCTGAAAGGCAAACTGGGCGAGTTGCAGCAGCGCTATCCGGTTATCGGCAACGTGCGTGGTCTGGGTCTGATGATTGGTATTGAGCTGGTTAAACCCAATGAGCCTGCTGACCACATGGGCAGCTTCCCGGCAGATGGTGAGCTTTCTGCGCTGGTACAGAAAAAATGTTTTGAGAACGGCCTGATTCTGGAGCGTGGCGGACGTCACGGCAGCGTATTACGTCTGCTGCCTTCCCTGCTGATCACAGATGCAGAACTGGACGTGTTCCTGGATAAATTTGAAAACGCCCTGCTGTCCGCTGGCGTGAAAGCAGTTTAAGTGGAGTGAATGCAATGTCCCGGTTAAACCCGATTCTGGCGGCCTCAGCACAGAGTACCGAGGCCTACCAGCAGGCGATTGCCCAGAGTAGCGCGGCCGTCGTTAAGTGGCTGGAACAACCTGAGATGTATCAGGGAAAAACCGTCGCAGAGCTGCGCGAGCGCATCACGCTGGACTTCAATCCTCAGGGCCTGGGTAACCAGGCCGCGATTGAACGCGCCATTGAGTACTTCCTCAAAGACAGCCTGTCGGTGCATCACCCGCAGTGTGTGGCGCACCTGCACTGTCCGAGCCTGGTCATCAGCCAGGCGGCGGAAGTGCTGATCAATGCCACCAATCAGAGCATGGACTCATGGGATCAGGCACCGTCTGCCACCCTGATTGAGATGAAGCTGATTGAGTGGCTGCGCACCCAGGTCGGTTATCAGCCTGGCGACGCGGGCGTCTTCACCAGCGGCGGCACCCAGAGCAACCTGATGGGTCTGATGCTGGCGCGTGACGCCTGGTTTGCGCGTCAGGGTCATTCTGTTCAGCAGGATGGTTTAACCGGCGATCTGAAGAAGATTAAAGTCTTCTGTTCAGAGAATGCGCACTTCTCCGTACAGAAAAACATGGCGCTGCTGGGTCTGGGCTATCAGTCCGTCACGCAGGTGAAATGTGATCGTTTTGCCCGCATGGACATGGATGACCTGCGTCAGAAGCTGGCCACATCCAAAGCTAACGGCGAAAACATTCTGGCGATCGTTGCCACGGCGGGGACTACCGATGCCGGTGCAATCGATCCGCTGCGTGAAATCGCGGCGCTGGCGGCGCAAGAGAACATCTGGGTGCACGTCGATGCGGCCTGGGGCGGCGCGCTGCTGCTTTCAGAGAAGTATCGTAACTATCTGGATGGCATTGAGCTGGTCGACTCCATTACGCTGGACTTCCACAAGCAGTTCTTCCAGACCATCAGCTGTGGGGCCTTTCTGCTGAAAGAAGCACGTCACTACGAGCTGATGCGCTATCAGGCAGCCTACCTGAACTCGGAGTTTGATGAAGCACAGGGCGTGCCGAATCTGGTCTCAAAATCGCTGCAGACCACCCGTCGTTTTGATGCACTGAAACTGTGGATGGGTCTGGAAGCGCTGGGTCAGAAGCAGTATGCCGAAATCATCGACCACGGTGTGACGCTGGCGCAGCAGGTGGCACAGTACGTTGAAGAGCAGCCTGCTCTGGAGCTGGTGATGAAACCACAGCTTGCCAGTGTGCTGTTCCGCTATCGCCCGGCGCATCTGGCGCATCTCAGCAGTGTGGATATCGCCCTGCTGAACCAGCGCATCGGGGATGCCCTGCTGGAGTCAGGCCGCGCCAACGTTGGCGTGACCGAGCACGATGGCGTCACCTGTCTGAAGATGACCCTGCTTAACCCAACAGTAACGCTGGAAGATATCAAAGTGTTGCTGACGCTGGTGGAAACGACGGCCCAGCAGCTGGTGTAATTCATCACATCAGTTCACACCACAGAGGCGCCTTCGGGCGCCTTTTATTTTTTTCTGCTGCTCTCTTTGCTTTCAATATCATGATGACCTGTTTATCCCTGCCCTCCGTTCCGTTACCTGCCTCTCCATATCAGATCCTTTACTGGCTGATCCATTCGGTGCAAAAATCGAGGTACGCGAGAGTAATGGCCTGAGTGCCTGACAGGATACCCTGTCGAGTCACACTACAATGCAGTGGACCGCATATGTGAGCAGTTTCGAGAAACGAAGCCGCTGACCAACAACCTTTTGGTGCAACGCTAATCAATGGACCAGTTATGAATTTCTGATGGCCAACGGCTGAAATTTTTATTGAAAAGAACGTTGAGGTGGTGGTAATTAATAAGCTGCGTGATCTCTAAATACTCAGCGTCTTAAGACAGCACCGCATTTAAATTATTCGTTGTGCGCTGACGCCCTATGTTACTCATTCACAGCAGGTCGAAAAACCTGGCGCCGGTATTATTATCACTAACGGATTGGATGAGGGCGGCATTATACCCGCCGCATTATCGTTATTTTTATCATTCTCCCCATGATGGCCGACAATGTGAAGATTCCGGTGCAGGCAGCCTGTGGCATGGGTGACGTTCGGAGTATACAGGCAGTGCTGGCCTCACGCGCCGAAGGTGTCCGGAACAAAAACCGAAAAATTTAATGATTTTGTTTAGTGCGCGTTTAATACATAACCCGCACAGCTTCTTTATTTCATCTGATATGGATAAACCGCATCACGATCAAAAAATAACGTTTATCTTTTAGCCATAATAGACCAATATTCAAATTAACTCGTTGATTAAGCCACAATAACGGCTACTCACCTGGGTTAGTTCATTCAACAGGAGTAATGGCTTATGCTGCTGCGTAAATTAATCATCATTGTTATGGGCCTGATTATGGCGGCTGTGATTATCATTGCCGATAACCATGCGGATAAAGTCCGCTCGCGCGATCAGGTTTTCAGTTTATCGTCATCGCAGGATCGCTAATCTGTTCTGAATAACCAACGCCTGCCCCTCGCGGGCGTTAACGCTAACAGGCTGCCTGATTATCTTTTACCGCTCAATTCACCATCCAGAACTCAGTGCGACGGCGGCTCATCCAGCAGTCGCAGATGATCATTTTTATTCAGCGTCATCAACGCAACAATACTGACCAGCGCCGTCGCCATCACATACCAGGCGGGAATATCAGGATTACCGGTCTCTTTGATCAGGCTGGTAATGATCAATCCGGCGCAGCCGGAAAAGACCGCGTTGGAGAGCGAATAGGCCAGGCCCAACCCGGTGTAACGCACGCGTGTCGGAAACATCTCGGCCAGCATCGCGGGCCCTGGCCCCGCCAGCAACCCGACCACGCCACCTGCAATAAATACCACCAGCGCTTTGGGCAGCAGTCCGGTACTCTCTGCCTGCAAAACGTTTAACAGCGGCAGAGAGAGCACCAGCAACAGTATCGCCGCGGAGACCATTACGGCGCGGCGGCCAATTCTGTCGCTCAGCATCCCGGCCGGGATAATGGTGGCGGCAAAGCCGAGATTCGATATCACCGCAATCAGCAGTGCCTGGTTAAATCCGGTGTGCAGCGATGCCTGAAGATAAGTCGGCATGATCACCAGCCAGGTGTAACCTGCCGCCGACCACACCATCAGCCGGCAGATCCCCAGCAGAATCGTTTTCAGCGTGTCACCCAGGCTGGCGTTTACTTTTGCATGGGGCTCTGCCTGCTGCTGAACAAACGCGGGCGTCTCTTCCATCTGCACCCGCAGCCAGAGTGCCAGCACGCCCAGCGGCAGTGCGATAAAGAACGGGATGCGCCAGCCCCAGCTCAGCATCTGCTCTGGCGTCAGCAGCACTGAGAGCAATGCCACTGTGCCCGCGCCTGCCAGTAATCCCAGCGCCACGGTAAAGGATTGCCACGCGCCATACAGACCGCGCTTTCCGCGAGGTGCAAATTCGGTCATCAGCGACACCGCCCCGCCATACTCGCCTCCGGCAAACAGGCCCTGCAGAATGCGCAGACCGGTAACGATCAGCGGCGCCAGAATACCCAGTTGGGCATAGGTCGGAACCAGACCGATGGCGGCTGTCGCCAGCGTCATCATTATCAATACAAAAATCAGTGTGGGTTTTCGCCCGATGTGATCGCCCATCCGGCCAAAAACAATGGCACCCAGTGGACGGAAGAAAAAGGCGATAGCGAACGACGCATAGGTCAGCAGCAACCCGGTCAGCGCGGACTCGCCTTCCAGCCGGAAAAAGTTCTGCGCAATCACGGTAGCCAGAAAGCCATAGACCGCGAACTCATACCATTCAATGAAATTACCGACCGAACCGGCAAGCAGAGCACGCTTTCGGCTGGCGGATGAGAGCAGATTATCAGCAAGAGCAGGCATGGCAGGCGATCCTTTTAAAGCCTCATCAGTCGCTTATGATTAGCATAATCGCTGCTCATCTGCGCAAACTTCTGCCCGTCGCGTTACTTCAGGCACATAAATCTGCGGTTGCACACCTCCACACGCTCTTTTTCACCTTCAGTCCTTGCACAACCGCTTTGCGATTGTCAGGATACGCGGCATTGAATGAATCAGGCGGATAGATGATGAACGCACACACCTCAAACGATCCTCTGCATGGCATCACGCTGGAGATGCAGATAAACAGTTTAGTCGCGCAGTATGGCTGGGCAGAGCTGGCAAAACGGATCAACATTAACTGCTTTAAAAGCGATCCCAGCGTTAAATCGAGTCTGAAGTTTTTACGCCGTACACCGTGGGCGCGGGCTGAAGTCGAAGCGCTTTATCTGGCCTCGTTAAACGTGCAACCGGCAGCGCGTGAAGAAGCGGCTAGCAACGCAGATAAGACACCAGCGGAGAATCCGTGGGGAAACTGGCGCGGTAACACGCCGGAGTAAGTCTGAAAACGAAGCAATAAAAAAGCCCGCGCAGGTAAACCTGGGCGGGCTTTTTTTACGTCAGGCTGCTGTTTTACAGCGCCATGTCGTGTTTCGCTGAAGGCGCAGCCT
Organism: Pantoea sp. QMID4; assembly: GCF_030270445.1. Lineage (NCBI taxonomy): Bacteria > Pseudomonadati > Pseudomonadota > Gammaproteobacteria > Enterobacterales > Erwiniaceae > Pantoea > Pantoea sp. QMID4. The sequence goes on from NZ_BSXL01000005.1 coordinate 334,182, forward strand.
GCTGAGGCTGTGCAGCTGGCGCGTCTGCGGTTTTGCCTTCCATGTTGATCACGGGCGGCGTGGTCAGCTGCAGGGTCGCTGCGGTCTCATTCCAGACCTGCTGCAGTAACGGCACGTTGTCATTCAGTTTCTGACCGTAGCCTGGGATCATTTTGTGGATCTTCGCCTGCCATTCCGGTGACTTAAACTCTTCCGGGAACAGTTTCTGCATCACGCTCAGAGAGATCGGCGCTGCGGTTGATGCACCAGGAGAAGCACCCAGCAGCGCCGCCACGGTTTTCTGCTGATCGGTCACAATTTCTGTGCCCAGTTTCAGCACGCCACCTTTATCAGCATCTTTCTTGATAATCTGCACACGCTGACCGGCCTGAATCAGTTTCCAGTCCTCTTTCTTCGCGTTCGGATAGTACTCTTTCAACGATTCGAAGCGATCTTCATCACTCAGCATTACCTGTCCAATCAGGTATTTCACCAGATCGAAGTTATCCATACCCACATCGGTCATTGGCACGATGTTATGAGTAGTGGTGGTGCTCAGCAGATCAAACAGCGAGCCGTTTTTCAGGAACTTGGTTGAGAAAGTCGCAAACGGTCCAAACAGCACGACGCGTTTGCCATCCAGATAACGGGTATCCAGATGCGGAACGGACATCGGCGGTGCACCGGTTGAAGCCTGACCGTAGACTTTCGCCAGATGACGATCGGCGATGGCACTGTTTTCGGTGACCAGGAATGAACCACCGACCGGGAAGCCTGCATAATTATCGGCTTCCGGGATGCCGGTCTTCTGCAGTAACTTCAGTGCGCCGCCGCCTGCACCGATGAAGACATATTTCGCGTCAACCGCACGTTCGTTGCCGTTTTTGGCATCTTTAATCGTGACGTGCCAGGAATTGTCGCCGTTGCGTTTGAAGTCGGTCACTTCCGATGAGGTTTCCAGACGGAAGTTATCATTCTTTTTCAGGCTGCCGATCAGCTGACGGGTAATTTCACCATAGTTAACGTCGGTGCCGACTGGCGTCCAGGTAGCGGCCACTTTCTGCTGGGGATCGCGACCTTCCATTACCAGTGGTGCCCACTGCGCGATCTGTTTGTGATCGGTTGAGAACTTCATCCCCTGGAACAGCGCCGTTTTCTGCAGCGCCGCATAGCGTTTGGTCAGGAAGTCGACATTATCGCCCCAGACAAAGCTCATGTGTGGCGTTGAGTTGATGAAAGAACGCGGGTCGTGCATCACGCCCTCTTTGATCTGTGAACTCCAGAACTGGCGAGAGACCATAAAGGCTTCGTTGATTTCCAGCGCTTTGGACACGTCGATCGAGCCATCTTTACGCTCAGGCGTATAGTTCAGCTCCATGTTAGCAGAGTGACCAGTACCGGCGTTATTCCAGCCGTTAGAGGATTCCAGCGCCACGCCATCCAGCTTTTCGACCATGATCTGTTTCCAGCCAGGCTGCAGCTCTTCCAGCATGGTGCCCATTGAGGCGCTCATAATGCCGCCGCCAATTAACAGGACATCGGTTTTCTCTGGTGAAGTTTCAGCGTGGAGGGCTGAAGAAACTAACAAGGCCGCGAGGGAAAGGGTGGGAATAACTTTCTTTGAATTCATCATTTTAATCTACAGCTCAGACGGTACTGGTTAAAAAAAGTCCTTAAAGTTTAAAATAATGTTATTTATGAGTTAATGTGAAAATAGTTATAAAATTAAAAATAGCAATTTAGCCTTAATTTAATTACAAAAGGCTTACCGAATTGCTCACATATTTTAACCACACATTAAGGGTGTCTTTTGAATTATACAATCCCCTAACCCAAATATTGTTATTGCTCTGTCGCCCGCGCGCAGACTGCTAAAACTGTACTGATGCGGTGAGTTAGCGTATGTTTCCAGCCGATCCCCCACCCGTGCTGAACATCGATGACAAGCCAACCACAGAACCGACATGCCGTGACGAAACGACCCATGAAACTCAGTACCCTGACCACCCTCATGATGACGGCGGTGATCGTTACCGTGTTGCTCGCTGTCCATCTGCTCTATTTCGTTCAGATTGACAACTTTGCCCAGTCGCATCTTAAAGATAAAGCGATGGCGGTGGCGCGAACGCTGGCAGACAGCCCGGAAGTGCAGCGCGGGTTACTGTTGCCAGACGGCAGCAGTCAGATTCAGCCCGTGGCTGAAGCCGCGCGCAAACGCAACGGCCTGCTGTTTGTGGTGGTGACGGATATGCGCGGTATTCGCTTTTCACATCCGAATGCCGCGGTGATCGGCAAACATTTTGTCGGCAATGACATCTATCCCACGCTCGGCGGTCGGGAAAATGTGGCGGTCAATCATGGCGTGCTGGTGGAGGCACTGCGGGTGTTTACGCCGGTCTATAACGCACAGCATCAGCAGATTGGCGTGGTGGCAATCGGCATTGCGCTGAATGATGTGGCGGCCCAGATTGCGAAGAGTCGCTGGAATATCGTCTGGACCGTCCTGTTTGGCGGTGTGGTCGGGCTGCTGGGTATTCTGATTCTGGTCAGGCGACTCAAGAAAATATTGCTGGGGCTGGAGCCGCACGAAATCTCCAGCCTGTTTGAACAGCGCCAGGCGATCCTGAATTCCATTAAAGAAGGGGTGATTGCGGTCGATGATCAGTCACGCGTCAGCCTGATCAACCACGCGGCTCAGCAGCTGCTGCATGAGACCACCCGCAGAATGCCGCTAAGCGGTGACCTGATTGCTGAGGAGAGCGTCATGCATCGCCATCAGCAGGACGCGCTGCATGCGGGCAAAGCCTGGCACGATCAGGAGCTGACGCTGGGTAATCGCATCCTGATCAGCAACACCGTTCCGGTGCGCAGTCGTGACCGCATTATCGGCGCGGTAACGACATTCAGGGATAAGACCGAAATCAGCCAGCTGATGCAGCGTCTGGACGGCATGGTAAACTATGTCGATGCATTACGTGAGCGGTCCCATGAGTTTATGAATAAGCTGCATGTGATTCTGGGCCTGCTGCACATGAAAAATTATGCACAGATGGAAGAGTACATCCTGAAAACTGCTAACGCCTATCAGAAGGAGATCGGTTCGCTGTTGCAAAAGATCAAATCGCCGATCATTGCCGGATTCCTGCTTAGCAAAATCAACCGGGTAACCGATGAAGGTCATCAGCTGATTATCGATGAGGCGAGTTTTCTGCCCGACTGCGGCAGCGAGGAGCAGAGCGCGGTTCTGATTACCGTGCTGGGCAATTTAATTGAAAATGCCCTTGAGGCGCTGGACCCGGAAACCGAAGGGGAAATTCACCTCATGCTGCATTATCAGAATGGCTGGTTAGTCTGCGAAGTGAGCGATGACGGGCCGGGTATCGACACCTCTCAGCTCAGCGCCATTTTTGAGCGCGGCGTTTCGTCAAAAGGTGACGATCGCGGTGTCGGACTGTTTCTGGTTAAGCAGCAAACCGAAAGCCTGGGCGGTAATGTCAGTGTTGAGTCGGAACCCGGTGTATTCACCCAATTTTTTGTGCAACTTCCGTGGGAGAGAGGAATGATTACCCAATGATCAATGTGTTAGTTGTCGATGATGACGCTATGGTAGCCGAGCTGAATCGCTGTTATATCGGGCAGATCCCAGGCTTTACCTGCTGCGGCACGGCCTCAACCTTACAACAGGCCAAAGAGCGGCTGGCCGAGGCTGAACCACAGGTTGATCTGATCCTGCTGGATATCTATATGCAGCAGGAAAACGGTCTTGACCTGCTGCCGGCGCTGCGCAGCGCCGGACGCCCGGTTGACGTGATTATTATCTCATCAGCGGCCGATGCCGCCACGATCAAGACTTCGCTCAACTATGGCGTCGTGGATTATCTGATCAAGCCTTTCCAGTTTGCCCGCTTTGAAGAAGCGCTGACCGGCTGGCGTCAGAAAAAATCGCTGATGGATAATCATCAGTTCTATCAGCAGTCGGACGTTGATCAGCTGTTGCATGGTAACCCACCTGGTGCCAGCGAACAGAAACGCCTGCCGAAAGGATTAACGCCACAGACGCTGCGTACTCTGTGCCTGTGGATTGACGCCCATCCCGGCACCGAGTTCTCTACCGACGAACTGGCGACCGAGGTGAATATCTCGCGCGTTTCGTGCCGTAAATACCTGATCTGGCTGGCGCAGATTAATATTCTGTTCACCAGCATTCATTATGGGGTCACGGGCCGTCCGGTATACCGCTATCGCCTGCAACCGGAGTATCACACCTTACTCAAACAATACTGTCAGTGAACCAGACTGTAGTCCGTGTCGAGTAACTGAAACGAAAAGTGACGTTGTGACGAGCAGATGATCTGCCTGTCACGAGTCACAAAGATAGCTTCGATGCCCGGTTTATCGGCCAGACAGGCAATGCCCTTTTCAACGCCCAGTCCGTACAGCAGCGTCGTATAGATGTCGCCATCCAGCGAGCGATCGGAAATCACGGTCACGCTCAGTAGCTCGTTATCCAGCGGATACCCGGTCTTTGGATCCAGGATGTGGTGATAACAGACCGCATCCAGCTCGAAATAGCGTTCATAGATACCGGACGTCACGACCGAGCGGTTGTTCACACCGATGACACCGATCAGCGCATCGGCCTCACCAAACGGCTTTTTCAGACCGATTGCCCAGCCCGCCTCTTCAGGCGGCACGCCCACCGTATGAACGTTGCCGCCCAGATTGATCAGCGCACTACTGACCTGCTGCTGACGCAAAAAGGTCTGGACTACGTCGGCGATATAGCCTTTAGCGATGGCACCCAGGTCAATCTCCATTCCCGGCCGTGCCAGCATCACGCTGCGGGTGGCAACATCAAGGATAACGTCCTGCGGATTGATCAGCGTCATGCGCGCCTGAAGATCGGCTTCTGACGGAACGCTGTGGCCCTGGAAACCGATCTTCCAGCACTTCACCAGCGGACCGATAGCCAGATTAAACAGGCTGTCAGGCAACAAGCTCACCGCATGCGCACAGGCGATCAAATCAAACACGGGCTGACTGACGACCACCGCATGCTCTCCTGCCGCATTGTTAATCGCCATGACTTCCGAGGCCGGGCGATTTACCGTAAAGAGATTCTCCTGTTGTCTGATCAGGCGGAAAACCTGTCCGGCCAGCGTCTGGCTGTCTTCGAAGAGTTTGAGCAGGATGGGCGAACCCATTAATACAGCCGAGTAAGCATAGACACGCGCATCAGTTAACATAGGCGACTCTGCTTTATAGGGAAAAACCGGCACCCGCAGGATGCGGATGCCGGAGACTGCCGTTAACGTCGGGCGTAGGCGGCAGCGTTACCACCGGCCAGGATACCGAAGATGATGATATCTGCAACGGCGTTACCGCCGATACGGTTCGCGCCATGAATGCCGCCAACCACCTCGCCACACGCCCAGGCACCATTAATGACCTGTTTCTGACTATCCAGCACCGCGGTGGTGGTGTCGATGGTGACGCCGCCCATGGTGTGGTGCACGCCTGGTGCGACACGAATTGCGTAGAACGGCGCTTCGCTCAGCGGATGACGCAGCGCGGTCTGGCGACCAAAGTCTTCGTCTTTCTGCATGATGACGAAGTTGTTGTAACGTGCCAGCGTCGCTTCCAGCGTGTGATGCTCACTCATGTTGAGTTTCACCGCCAGTTCCGCCACGGTTGGCGCGCTGACCACAAAGCCTTTGGCGATATATTCATCAGCCGCTTTGTTACTCATACGCACCTGTTCGTCAAACACAATCCAGGCACTCTTCTCTGGCAGGGCAATAATCTGCGCCGAGACTTTGTCGCGGGTTTCCATTTCGTTGTAGAAACGATTACCGGCCTGACTGACCAGTATAGCGCCGCCGCCACGAATCGATTCAGAAACCAGATACGACGTCGTCTGTTCAACCGTCGGGTGAATCTGGATTTCACCCATATCCACAGTTCCGGCGCCAATTTTCTCCAGCATCGCAATACCGCTACCGGTCGCACCTTTGTGGTTGGTGGTGACAAAGCCATCGAGTTCAGGGCGGTATTTCACCACCAGCTCACGGTTCGCACTGAAGCCACCGGTTGCCACAATCACGCTTTTAGCGTTCAGGATACGGCTGTCGTTGTATTCATCGACTACTTTCACGCCCGCGACTGCGCCATTCTCATAGAGTATCTCAGCAACCGAGGTTTCCAGCAGGACTTCGATGTTGCGGCTGTTGATATTTTTTACCAGGCCGCTGATCAGGAAGCCACCCACTGCTGAGCGGTCAGCCGGACGGTGAGTTCGATCGATGCTCATCCCGCCGGTAATGGTGATGTCGTTGAGCTCAATGCCTATAATCGCCAGCCACTCAATCGCCTCAGGTGCCAGGTCAACAAACTCGCGCAGCAGCACCGGGTTGTTTTTGAACTGACCGCCCTTCAGCGTCTCTTCATAGAACAGCTCTTTGCTGTCGTCGATGCCTTTGAGTTTCTGGAAACGGGTTTCAGCGGCGTTCATGCCCACAGACGCTTTGATGGTGTTGCCGCCGATGGTCGGCATCTTCTCGATGATAACCACGCGTGCGCCTTCATCATGCGCCTGAATCGCGGCCGCCAGACCGGCACCGCCGCTGCCCACAATCACCACATCGTAGTTCTGCGGTGCATTAGGGTTACCACCCTCTTCAATCACATGCTCTTTGCTGGAGGTAGTCAGCGCACGGGAAACCGCTTTTTTCAGCGCTTCACTCTGGGTGGTGGCGCCGGTAATCGCATCAACGTGGGGACTGTTAGCCACCAGAATGCGGTTACGCAGGCTTTCAAAGGTGGTGGTGAAGTCCACATCCAGCGTGTCGTCAGGCACCAGCGAGATGTCGGTAATACGGTCGGTATCCAGTGTGACGTTGATTTTCAGCTTCAGCGCTTCGGCTTCCACTTTCTCCTGGTAAACACCCGCTTTATATTTACGGCCCGATTCGCTCATGTCGCGGATCATCGCGTCAACCAGTGAGAAGCGCCACAGCGGTTCCGGGATCTGAAGCTCTTCGCGTTTGTTGCTGTCGATGTAGAGTTCGAGATGTTCGTTATTGATGATGCGGTCAGCCCAGTCAGGATAGGCGATACACGCTTTACCAATCGCTACCAGATCGTAGCCTTTTTCCAGCGCCAGCTCGGCATCGGCTTTATTCACCACGCCGCCCACACCAATCACCGGCACTTTTGCCAGCACAGGCGAACGCATCGCAACGAATTTCTCGATCAGCGGCGTCGGATCCTGTGTATCAACAATGGACGGGCGCAACAACTGGCCGACAGAGAAGTGAACATAGTCAAGTCCACGCGCAGCCAGTTTTTCCAGCAGATAGAGAGTGTCATCAAAGCGGATGCCAGGGACTTCGATCTCTTCCGGCGAGAAGCGATAGCCGATGATGAACGAGTTATGGGCGAAGCGCTCCGCCATCTTGTGGGTGATTTCCAGCACTTCCAGCGGGAAGCGTGCGCGGTTATCGCGGCTGCCGCCCCACTTGTCATCACGCTGGTTAGAATTTGGAGAATAGAACTGCTGAATCAGATAGGTGTTAGCACCATGAATTTCGACGCCGTCAAAACCTGCTTTGATAGCACGGTTCACCGCATCACCAAATTTGGTGATCATGGTTTCGACTTCTTCAGCGCTCAGCGCCAGGGGTTTAGTTGCCCCTTCGCGCGGTGCGGCAATGGCGCTCGGCGCAACCGGTGTTTTCCCGCCGATCAGTTCCGGCTCGACCATGCGGCCACCGTGATAGATCTGCAGAATGGCCGTAGAGCCTTCCGATTTAATCGCGTCTGCGATGCGTTTAAGACCGGGGATTTTGTTGTCGCTGTCGATAGCAATGGCACCCGGGAACGCCGGGCCGCGGTTATCAATGAAGCAGCACTCGACGATCACAGTTCCGATGCTGCCTGCTCGTACGCGGTAATACTCGACCAGTTCGCTGGTGACTGTTCCGTCATAAAAACCGGTACAGGTGGTCATGGGGGCCATCACCAGTCGGTTTTTCAACACAGCGCCGCCAGGCAGGGTAAGGGGATTAAGGATGGGGGTGAGAGATTTCATTGCGATAAACTCCAAGATTTAAAAGTCTGGAAATTTTTTAGCGGACGCAAATTATCGCATAATTAAGTGGTCCGATGTCATGCGCCTAATATACCCTCTTCTTTGCTTTCATAAGCGATAAATTTACTTTTTTAACTTTTAAAGAATTCAGGGTTTTTATTTGATGAACTCGGGAAGTGAAGTTATATTAATTGTTAACCATGGGTAACTAAAAATCAACCATTCATTTACATAAATAATTTACCCTTCATGATCAGGATGTTAATATGGACGCTTCGTTTCAGACCTTCCGGAGATTTGTCGATAAGCTTCACAAATCTGTCAGAAGGTCGATGCCAGAAATATAAATAAAAAATAATTGTTAAAAATGGGGAATAATGGATAAATTTCTTTGATCTGGATCAAAATCTATATTTGCAAAAATCGCATCATATTTACATGGATTTAAATATGCTGCTCTATAGTCCAGCAGCAGATTAAAAAAATCAGTGCATCGCGGTTTATTCACGCTACTAAGAATTAATAAGAAAGTCATCAGTGAAGGTCCGGGGCGCAAATCGCATTCTTCTCAACTTGCAGATAAAATACTATGAAACCACTCTCAGCTGTAACTGAACCCCCTAAAGCCGCACCTGCGGCGGCGGGTAAAAAGAAAGCTATCATGCTGGCGCTGCCAGTCATCGTTGCCGTGTTGCTGTTGCTGGTGCCGACGCCGGCCGGTCTTGAACCCTATGCCTGGCACTTCTTCGCCATCTTTGTCGGCGTGATTGTTGGATTGATCTTTGAACCGCTGCCTGGTGCCGTTATCGGCCTGACCGGCGTCGTGGCCATCGCCCTGTTCAGCCAGTTTGTCCTCTTCAGCCCGGCGGAACTGGCTGACCCGAAATTCAAAGTCGCCAGTGAGTCCTTCAAGTGGGCGGTCAGCGGTTTCGGTAACTCAACGGTCTGGCTCATCTTCGGTGCCTTTATGTTCGCCGCCGGATATGACAAGACGCAGTTTGGTCGTCGTCTGGCCCTGATTCTGGTGAAGTATCTGGGTCGCCGCAGCCTGACGCTGGGTTATGCCATTACCTTCGCTGACCTGCTTCTGGCTCCGTTTACTCCCTCAAATACCGCGCGCAGTGGCGGCACTATCTATCCGATTATCGCTAACCTGCCTCCGCTTTACGGCTCTAAACCAAACGACCCGAGCGCCCGTAAGATCGGTTCGTATCTGATGTGGGTTGCCATCACCGCAGCCTGTATTACCAGCTCAATGTTCCTGTCAGCGCTGGCACCTAACCTGCTGGCACTGGCGCTGGTGAAAAGCATTATCGGTTTCGATATCTCATGGGGTATGTGGTTCCTGGCCTTCCTGCCGCTGGGCGTGCTGCTGATTCTGACTATGCCGCTGCTGGCTTACTGGCTCTATCCACCTGAAGTTAAAATTAATGATGAAGTGCCGAAATGGGCTATCGCTGAGCTGGAGAAACTGGGCCGCCTGACCCGTAACGAAATTCTGCTGCTGGTGTTTGTGGTCTGTGCCTTGCTGATGTGGATTTTCGCCACCTCGTGGATTGAGCCTGCAATGGCGGCACTTCTGGTGGTGGTGCTGATGCTGTGGACCGGTGTCCTGAACTGGAACGACATTACCAGCAATAAACCGGCCTGGAACACCTTTGCCTGGTTCGCAACGCTAGTGGCGCTGGCTGATGGTCTGGCCCGTGTCGGCTTTATCGCCTGGTTGGGGAAAGAAGGCGGCATGCTGTTGCAGGGTTATGACCCACAGATTTCAGCCGTAGTACTTTTAATCGCCTTCTTCCTGCTGCATTACCTGTTTGCCAGTACCACCGCGCATACCACCGCTCTGTTACCGGCCATGCTGACCATTGCAGCTTCAATCCCGGGCATCAATATGCCGGTCTTCTGCCTGATGCTGTGTACCTCTCTGGGTGTGATGGGCATCATCACCCCTTACGGCACTGGCCCAAGCCCGATTTACTACGGCAGTGGTTATCTGCCGACTAAAGATTACTGGCGTCTGGGCACCATCTTCGGTGCCATCTTCCTGGTCTCCATGATGGTGATTGCTTATCCGTGGATGGTGTGGATGTTCTGACGGATACAACATGCAGATCAACGCGTTATAAGATACCATTCCTTCACTTCCCCGCCGCACCCGCCGCGGGGAAACATAATAAACAATGAATTCGCCTGTGATGTTGCGCCCCGCAGCCTGGCCGCGGAGGTTCAGCAGGTCATTAAGTGAGAAAAAATGTCGAACAAACCTTTTGTCTATCAGAACCCTTTTCCGCTGTCCCACGAAGATACTGAATACTATTTGCTGACCCGCGAGCATGTCTCGGTCGCCGGGTTTGAGGGTCAGGAAATCCTTAAAGTCGACCCGGAGGCGCTGACCCTGATGAGTCAGCAGGCTTTCCACGACGCCTCTTTCCTGCTGCGTCCGGCCCACCAGCAGCAGGTAGCTTCCATCCTTGAAGATCCGGAAGCCAGCGACAATGACAAATATGTCGCCCTGCAGTTTTTAAGAAACTCTGAAATTGCCGCCAAAGGCGTGCTGCCGACCTGTCAGGATACCGGCACCGCGATAATCATGGGCAAAAAGGGCCAGCGCGTCTGGACCGGCGGCGGTGATGAAGCCGCACTGTCACAGGGTATCTACAACACCTACATCGAAGACAACCTGCGCTATTCACAGAATGCCGCGCTGGATATGTATAAAGAGGTAAACACCGGCACTAACCTGCCGGCGCAGATCGACCTCTACAGCGTCGATGGCGATGAGTATAAATTCCTCTGTATCGCCAAAGGTGGCGGCTCCGCTAACAAAACCTATCTCTATCAGGAAACCAAAGCACTGCTAAGCCCCGGCAAGCTGAAAAATTACCTGGTCGATAAGATGCGCACCCTCGGCACCGCAGCCTGTCCGCCTTACCATATTGCGTTTGTTATCGGCGGCACTTCGGCTGAAAGCACACTGAAAACCGTTAAGCTCGCCTCAACACACTATTACGACGGCTTGCCGACCGAAGGCAACGAGCACGGTCAGGCATTCCGCGACGTTCAGCTTGAGCAGGAACTGCTGGAAGCGGCGCAGCAGCTCGGCCTTGGCGCGCAGTTTGGCGGCAAATATTTCGCGCACGACATCCGCGTCGTGCGTCTGCCGCGTCACGGTGCCTCCTGCCCGATCGGCATGGGCGTCTCCTGCTCGGCTGACCGTAATATCAAAGCGAAGATTAACCGCGAAGGTATCTGGATTGAGAAACTGGAAGCCAACCCAGGCCGCCTGATCCCGGAAGCACTGCGTCAGCAGGGCGAAGGTGAGGTGTTACAGGTTGATCTTAACCGCCCAATGGAGCAGATTCTGGCACAGCTCTCTGCGTATCCGGTCTCTACCCGCCTGTCACTGACCGGCACCATTATCGTGGCGCGCGACATTGCTCATGCCAGACTCAAAGAGCGCATCGATAACGGCGAAGGATTACCGCAGTACATTAAAGATCATCCGGTTTATTACGCCGGTCCGGCCAAAACACCTGAAGGTTATGCGTCCGGTTCACTCGGCCCGACCACCGCAGGCCGCATGGACTCCTATGTTGATCTGCTGCAGGCCCACGGCGGCAGCAAAATCATGCTGGCGAAAGGCAACCGCAGCCAGCAGGTGACGGATGCCTGTCATAAACATGGCGGCTTCTATCTGGGCAGCATCGGTGGCCCGGCCGCGGTGCTGGCACAGCAGAGCATCAAGAGTCTGGAATGCGTGGAGTATCCTGAGCTGGGAATGGAAGCGATCTGGAAAATCGAGGTCGAGAACTTCCCTGCCTTTATCCTGGTCGATGACAAAGGTAATGACTTCTTCCAACATATTGAGCGCGCACACTGCGCGAAATGCGTTAAGTAATACCTGCGTCAGATAAAAAAAAGCCCCGGATCCGGGGCTTTTTTGTTGAAAAAGTTAGGGCTATTGGCTGTCATAAAGTCTGCGCAGGGAGAATGCCTGGAACCTGAATCAGTATCAGACTTGCAGCAAAGAAAAACTCAACGCGCAGGGAGCACGGTCAGAGGAGGAAAGCGTCCCGCACCAGGGATGGTGCGGGACGAGCGTGTCATGGATGACGGCTTTTGCGTCTCTCCGATCTGACCGCGTTCCCTGAGCAACCTCGATCAAAGCACTAACCCAGCCCTGCCTTCCCAGGTAAAGTAGAGCGCCGCTATCGGACCCTGTTAACCCCGCTGCAACCGCTGCAACGCCACATCGATCTTCTCATCACCTCTGGTGAGTTCGATAATCTGATACTTAATCGCCGGATTCTCAATCAGACCGACCAGCGTCGCCGCCACATCTTCGCGCGGGATCTCACCATAGGGGATAGCAAGGTCTGCATGCACCCGGCCCGTACCTGCTTCATCGGTCAGCGTGCCAGGCCGCAGGATCACCCACTCCAGCTTGCTCGCCACCAGCTCCGCATCCGCCAGACGCTTCACCCGCATGTAGTTCTCAAATCCCTCAGATGGCGTTTTACCACGGCCCGCATCCGGAAAAGCGGATACCAGCATAAAACGCGACACGCCAGCCTGCTCTGCGGCGGCAACTGCCAGCTTCAGCCCTTCACCGTCGATGGCATTGGTCAGCGCGATACCGGCACCGCCCGCACCCGCGGTAAAGACCGCCACGTCGTGACCGGCCATCAGTTCTGCCAGCCCCGTCACGCTCAGCTGCTGAATATCGCCTGCGACAGGCTTAGCGCCAGCGGCCTGCAGGGTCTCAGCCTGTTCCGGCTTGCGATGCAATGCCGTGACAGTGTGACTTTTGCTGCTCAGCTGACGGGTCAGCTTTTGGCCCACCTTGCCTGCTGCGCCGATAATGAAACATGTCGCCATAGGATCCACTCCTCCATTCACTGATTAGGTGTCAGAGTATAGCTATCTGCCAGAAACGAAACAGGCACCTGATGCGGTGCCTGCGGGGTTTATTCCGGAATCACTTTTTCCGCTTTTAGCTTATCAAACAGCTGCGTGAAGGCGTCCAGCGTACTGCGGTAGCCGGTAAAGCCCGCTTTGCGGCTCTTACTCATGTCGGTAAAGGCTTCCATCGGACGACCCAGGTCGGCATCAGTATGCCACCATGAAGCCAGCTTAGTGACATCGGCCTCACGCAGCTGATGCTGTTCTGCAATCGCCCGCCATGCGCTCTCAGCTTCCTGCATGCGATCTTCCAGCGGCATCATCTGCGCCGGGTACTCTGCGGCTTCGATGCCGAAATAGTCAGCCAGTTTTGGCCACATCCAGTTCCAGCGGAACACATCGCCATTGACCGCGTTGAAATCCTGATTCGCGGCGTTCGGTGACGTTGCCGCCCAGTGCAGCTGCTCAGCCAGCAGACCCGCATCAGTCATGTCTGCTATCCCGTTCCACTGCTCCGGCGAACCCGGGAAGATTAACGGCCAGCCCTTCTCTTTACACAATGTTGCATAAACCGCCAGCGTCTGCCCCATGTTCATCGCGTTGCCTACGGCATAGCCGATGATGGTATGCGGACGATGCACGCTCCAGCGATAGTCATACTTTTCTGCGCCCGCGAACACTTCATCTTCCTGCGCATAGTAGAAGTTATCGACCGGCTGACGCCCCTGCTCTTCGCGGAACGGCGTAACCGGCACGGCACCTTTCCCATACGCTTCAAACGGACCCAGGTAGTGTTTCAGTCCGGTCACCAGCGCAACGTGCGAACCTTTGAGACGGTCGCCGAGTGCTTCAATCACGTTACGAACCATGCCGCCGTTAACGCGGATGTTCTCTTTCTCATTTTCCTGACGCGCCCAGACGCTGAAAAACAGCGCGTCCGGTTTGACATCTTTTAGTGCGTCACGGACAGCATCTGCATCGGTCAGATCGGCTGTCAGGCTGGTGGCGCCTTCAGGTACCGCACCACGTCCGCGTGACAGACCACTGACCTGCCAGCCTTCCTGCTGTAATTTATCTGCCAGTGCGCGACCAATAACGCCGCTGATGCCCACAATCAAAGCGTGCTTTTTCATTTGATTTCTCCTCGTTTTGCGTAATGCTAAGCCTAATAGAGAATTCAGTTCTTATCTCTGGCAATTATTCACAGCATTCTCAACCTGAGTTCATCAATCTATGCATGATCATCGCCTCAAAGATATTCTGCCCTTTGTCACCAGCGTGGAGTGCGGCAGCTTTACCGCCGCGGCTGAACGTCTGCACGTGACCGGTTCGGCGGTCAGCAAAAGCGTCAGCCGCCTGGAGACGCGCTTAGGTTCGCGGCTGCTGGAGCGCACCACGCGTAGCCTGAATCTGACCGACGCGGGCAGCGCCTATTATCAGACCTGTCTGCGGGTTCTGGAGGATCTGGCCGAAGCCGAGGCGGTGCTGGCCGCCCAGCGCACCATTCCTTCCGGCCGTCTTCGTCTGGCGGTACCCACCACCTTTGGACGACTCAACGTCATGCCAGTGCTGATACCCTTTTGCCAGCACAATCCGGAGCTGGCACTTAGCCTGAGTTTGTCCGATCGCTTTGTTGATCTGTTTGAGGAAGGCGTGGATGTGGCAGTTCGGATCGGCGGTGCACCCGACCTGCCTGCTTCACTGGGCTGGCGTAACATGGGTCGCGAGAAGATGCAGTTCTGTGCTTCTCCCGCCTATCTTGACCGGGAGGGCCGTCCTGAAAATGAAGCAGCGCTGCTGAACCATCCTGCCATTCTTTATGAGCGCGTGGATGGCACAACCAAACCCTGGCTGTTTACCACCGAAGATGGTCAGCCCCACTGGCGCGACGTGCCCTACCGGCTGGCGCTGGGCGACGTCGATGCACAGCTTCAGGCAGTCATTGCCGGGCTGGGTGTGGCGCAGATGCCCTCATGGCTGATTCAGCGCGCCGTGGCCGCCGGTGAACTGGAAACTATTATGCCGCAGTTACAACCCGACGGGCTGACACTGAGCGTGGTGTGGCCACGCCGCAAACAGTTTCTGCCAAAAGTGGACGCGCTATTATCGGCACTGAACACCCTCGCCATTCGCTGAAACCGGCTTATTTCTGATTAATACGGTTAGGATATTTCATCCTGACCCTGTTCATCTGTTCTTTACGGCCCGGCATTCTTGCCCATTTCCCCCTGCCTGAAATATCCGCAATCGTCTGTTCCCATATATAACACCTTTAAAATTAATGGCTTTATTTTCGATTTGATGGAATCCCATCAAAATAAAGAGCGCGGAAGGCTTGAACTCACATAATGAAAACTAAGTTTCAAATATAATTTAACCCGAAATAAAAATATCAGTAGGGTGATAGCTTCTTCATGTTCTGACGTTTTGTCTTTGTTGTTATTACCAGGAGTTTTCATGGAAAAAGAACTTTATATCTCGTCGAACCCGGCCTCCGGTCCAAATAGCGCCACCCGCACCGAGCCTTTTGTGAAGATTATTGCGCTGGTCGCCACCCTGGGTGGATTGCTGTTTGGTTATGACACGGGCGTGGTCTCGGGCGCGCTACTGTTTATGCGCGGCGATTTGCATCTTACCCCATTTACCACCGGGCTGGTCACCAGCTCCCTGCTGTTTGGCGCGGCCTTTGGCGCGCTGGCGGCCGGTCATCTGGCAGATAGCCTGGGCAGACGCCGCATCATCATTGCGCTGGCGCTGATCTTCGCCTTTGGCGCTATCGGCTCTGCCCTTGCGCCGGATGTCACCTGGATGATCGCCTCGCGCCTGTTCCTGGGCTTTGCCGTGGGCGGTGCCGCGGCCACCGTGCCGGTTTATATCGCAGAGATCGCCCCCGCCAATAAACGCGGCCAGCTGGTCACCCTGCAGGAGCTGATGATCGTGAGCGGTCAGCTGCTGGCATATATCTCAAACGCCACCTTTAACGATATCTGGGGCGGCGAAAATACCTGGCGCTGGATGCTGGCGCTGTCGATAGTCCCCGCCGCGCTGCTCTGGATCGGCATGATATTTATGCCTGAAACCCCGCGCTGGCATGTGATGAAAGGCCGCAGCCAGGCTGCGCGTGAGGTGCTGGAAAAAACCCGCGCCGCTGAAGATGTTGAGTGGGAACTGGAAGAGATTGAAGAAACCATCGAAGAGAACCGCCAGCGGGGTAAAGGCCGCCTGCGCGATCTCGCGACGCCCTGGCTGATGAAAATCTTCCTGCTCGGCGTCGGCATCGCCGCGATTCAGCAACTGACCGGCGTCAATACCATCATGTATTACGCGCCGACCATGCTCACCGCTGCCGGGCTGAGCAACGATGCCGCACTGTTCGCCACCATCGCCAACGGGGTGATTTCAGTGGTGATGACGTTGGCTGGCATCTGGTTAATCGGCAAAACGGGCCGTCGCCCGCTGGTGTTAATCGGGCAGATGGGTTGCACCTGCTGCCTGTTCTTTATCGGGCTGGTCTGCTGGCTGATGCCGGAATATCTCAACGGCACAGTAAACCTGGTTCGGGCTTATCTGGTGCTGGCGGGGATGCTGCTGTTTCTCTGCTTCCAGCAGGGTGCGCTGTCACCGGTCACCTGGCTGCTGCTGTCGGAAATCTTCCCGGCCAGGATGCGCGGCATCTGTATGGGCGGCGCGGTCTTCTCGCTGTGGATCGCGAATTTTGCTATCTCCATGGCCTTCCCGCTGTTATTAGCCGCATTTAGTCTGGCCGGTGCCTTCTTTATATTCGCCGCAATCGGCATCGGCGGTTCTGTTTTTGTCGTGAAGTTTATTCCCGAAACCCGGGGAAGAAGTCTTGAGCAGGTCGAGCACTATTTCTATGCGCTCTATAACGGCAACAAATAACCCTGCTCGCTGTGAATGAAATAAAAAACGTCACGAGGCATGACGACCCGATCGCCCTTAACACCGCACCCATAATTTAAGGAAACCGTTATGAGCCTGAATATTTCCAATGCACGTTTTTGCGTCAATCGTAAAATAGCGCCCAGCCTGAGTATCCCGCAGTTTTTTAAACTGGTCAGCCAGCTCGGTATTCACAATGTCGAATTGCGCAATGATATGCCCGGCGGACGCGTCACCGACGATCTTAGCGGCGATGAGGTTAACGCGCTGGCGCGTGAGTCAGGTATCCGGATTGTTACCATCAACGCGCTCTACCCGTTTAACCAGCTGAATGAAGAGGTGCTGCAACGCGCGCGCCAGCTGTTAAGCGATGCGCAGGCCGTCGGCGCAGCGTCGCTGGTGCTCTGCCCGCTTAATGACGGTACGCCCATCAGCGCCGCCGATACGATCAGGGCGCTGAAAACGCTGGCCTCGCTATTTGCTGACGCAGGCATTCAGGGGCTGGTTGAGCCTCTCGGCTTTCCACAAAGCTCACTGCGTTCAGCAACCCAGGCGCAGACGCTAATCCGCGAAGCGGGCGTGCCGTTCCGCTTGCTAATCGACACCTTCCATCATCATCTGTTTGAGGATGCGGAGCAGACCTTTGAGCAGGAAATCGACATTCAGCAAATCGGTCTGGTACACCTCTCCGGCGTTACCGACCCGCGCCCGGTCAGTCAGTTAACAGACGAAGAGCGCATCATGCTCAGTGCTGATGACAGATTGCACAGCAAACAGCAGGTCGAACGGCTGGAGAAGATGGGCTACACCGGCCTTTACGCCTTTGAGCCATTCTCCTCCGTGATGAACAGCTGGCAGGAAACGGACATCACCCGCGAAATTCGCAACAGCATCCAGCTGTTAAACCACTCAGCGTAAGGAATTATTATGACCATTAACCTTGGTGTTATCGGTACCGGCGCAATCGGCCGCGAACATATCCGCCGTTGCAGTGCCGTGTTACAGAATGCGCGCGTGGTGGCACTCAACGACATCAACCGCGAAAACTGTCAGCAGATTGTTGAGGAACTGACGCCGGAAGCGCGCATTTATGACAATGCGATTGATCTGATCAACGACCCGCAGGTTAACGCGGTGCTGGTCACCTCCTGGGGTCCGACGCATGAAGCCTTTGTGCTGGCCTGTATTGAGGCAGGCAAAGCGGTGTTCTGCGAGAAGCCGCTGGCCGTTACCGCGCAGGGCTGTATGAATATCGTGGAGGCGGAGATCAAAGCGGGACGTCAGCTTGTGCAGGTCGGCTTTATGCGTCCATACGACAGTGGCTATCGTGCACTGAAAGCGGTGATCGACAGCGGCGAGATTGGTGAGCCGTTAATGCTGCACTGCGCGCACCGCAACCCGGAAGTGGGCGACAGCTACACCACCGACATGGCGATCACCGACACGCTGATCCACGAACTCGATGTGCTGCGCTGGCTGCTGAATGATGACTATGCCAGCGTGCAGGTGATCTTCCCGCGTAAAACCCGCAAGGCGTCGTCCCACCTGCGTGACCCGCAGATCGTACTGCTGGAGACCGTCAAAGGTGCGCGCATTGATGTCGAAATTTTCGTGAACTGTGAATATGGTTACGACATTCAGTGTGAAGTGGTGGGTGAAAGCGGCATTGCCCGCCTGCCGGAGCCGGTATCGGTGCAACTGCGCAGCGCGGCCAGGCTCTCGACCACCATTCTGACGGACTGGAAAAAGCGCTTTATTGATGCCTATGACGTGGAGTTACAGGCCTTTATCAACAACGTTATCAGCGGTGAGATGACCGGTCCCTCCGCGTGGGATGGCTATGCTGCTGCCGTAGCCGCCGATGCCTGCGTTTCGGCGCAGACGTCCGGCGGGATCGTGCCGGTTACTATGCCAGCCAGACCAGCCTTTTATCGCTGACAGGAAAAATGCACGGTGGAATCCCACCGTGCACATCCCCTGTTCCGTGCCCTTTTCAGCGATGCTTCCCGCTATGGGTAATCAGGCGATCCGCTATGTTAAATGTGGGCCGCAAAATTATGCGGTCACTGAAAAATTACGGCGCGGTGATGATAATGGCCACACGCCGGTTCTGCGCACGCCCCTGCGCGCTGTTGTTGCTGGCAACCGGTGAACTCATGCCCAATCCACGCGTCACAATATTCTCACGCGCTATCGCCGCGCCTTCCGCCCACTGAGCCGCGACCGCGTTCGCTCTTTTTAGCGACAGCTGTTGGTTATAATCGGGTTTACCGTAATTATCGGTATGCCCGTCAATGCGCACATGTTTAATACCGGTCGAGGCCAGATTTTTCGCCATCCTCTGAATGGTGAGCTTACTGGAGGGTGTCAGCTCTGATTCATTTACACCAAACAGGATCTTATCGGATAAGCCTAACCCCCAGCCTTCCATATTTTGCGTGAATCCGGCGCTTTTCATCGCTGCGATTTGCGCGTCGCTGAAACGCGCTTTCGACTGACATCCAACCAGCGCCAGCGTAAGCAATAGCAGGGAAAGGTTTTTCTTCATGTTTACGCCCTATTTTTTCGCTTATTTTTATACATATTCATATCGGCACGTTCGAGGATCGATTCAACCGCATCACCAGGCTGTGACCACGCGTAGCCAATGGTCACCGAGGTCGTAACCGGCATGCCCTCTGCAATAAGAATGTGTTCACCGATGGTGTCATTAATGCGCTGTATAAGCTGCTGTAATTGCGCCTCACTTGTCCGGCTGCTGACCAGCATGGCAAATTCATCCCCACCTAAACGCGCGACTAAATCCTGTTCAGTCGCCAGCGATAAAAGACGCGAACCTATCGCTTTTAATACCTCATCTCCGGCGGCATGACCCCAGTTATCATTGATGCTTTTGAAGCGATCGCCATCGAGAAACAGCAGCGCAAAGCGTTCGTGCTCATGTGGCTGGTCAAGGCGCTGAGTCAGGCGAGCAGAGAAGGCGCTGCGGTTGGCAAGACCGGTCAGCGGATCGGACAGCGCTTTAGCTGCCAGCGAGCGATTGTCACGAAGCAGCGACGCCTTGAGTGACTGCATCTCCATCAGCAGGGAGTTCAGATCATCGGAAAAGAGCTGAAATTCTCTGTTCGGGCCACCCGGAATACGCAGGGAAAAATCACCCGAAAGAATCACGTAGTGAATCGAACTGGTAATGATGCGGAGCGACGCAATAATACCCCGATGCAGAAATTCACTCAGCATCAGTGAAATAATCAGGACGCAGAGCATCCCGACAGAGAGGATCATGAATGAGTATTGAAGGAAACTCACCGCGCCGGTCACGGTGCCTTCCAGCGTCAGGGTGCCGACAACTACGTCAGCATGAGTGATATCGACGTTAAGCGGTTTGAGGTAAATCCACTCACGCAGCAACCGTGAAAACCAGCCCGTCTGTTCCCGCGGTGCATTCCACTTAGCCATAACGATGTTATCGCGGGTAACCAGCTTTGCAGAGTCATACATGCCCTCATTGCCAAACCGTTCGATTTTATTACGCGCATCATAGCTGTCGGCAAAAACGGTTGCCGCGGTGAGCGTGGTACTTAGCGTTGAGCCGATTAATTCGAGGTTTCGTTTCTCATAATTTTTAATAAAAAGCAGCGACGTCGATGAGAGCAACAACCAGCACAACAGCAATATCACCGCCGAATTGATAGTGCTTATTTTCCGCAGTTTATTGCGGATGGATGATTTCTCGTGCTTTAGTTTATCGAATCTCATTTCATTCACTCCCCTCGCGGGAGAGCAAAAGCACATCCGGATTCACTCTGACACCGCTTCTGGTAAGTGAATCGAGATTAACGGAAAAGTGCGTATGGTCCGGTTGAAAAATCAGGCAAAAAGCGGCACCCACGGTGCATTCCGCATTGTTCTCTGCCAGGGTAAGCACCGCTCTTCCCTTCAGCTGCTCAATAATGCCCACCTGCTGCTGCGGTGTCTGATCGCCGAAATAAAGGGCATCGCAGCGATGCGACGCTAATTCACCTGCACCCGCAAGATAGACAACGGTAAACATCGCTGCTGCAGCGGTGCTGTTTTCCGGCAAAGAGAGATGGCGTGCTGAAGTAAAAACACATAATTCAGGCGGTTTATTTAAATTTTGCCAGTGGGTAAAACTGATGATGCCACTGACGATACGATTAGCCTTGTTATCCTTTATCCCGGCCAGCGCAACAGAAGGATGAAGACTCAGCAGAATAAACAGCGTTAAGGCGATCTGGCAGATGTGGCGCAGCAGAAGCAGCACATCGACGTCATGATGAAGGTGGTATTTATCGGTCATACTGCGTTCCAGTAATACTACGCACGGCAGGAGAGCTAAATAAGCGAACAAATATTAACATAGCGCGGGTTACGCTTGCACACAGAATTTGTTTAGCTATATATCTTTCTGCTTATATTTTCAGACAGGCTTATTCCCGCAATAGTCTTCGGTCGTAACGGCTTTTGACAGAAACGACCGGCAGAGGATTAACTCATTTCACCGGCTACTTCTGGTGGGTAATCACGTCTCTCATCTGGTGCAGCAATCCGCTCAGCGGTTTGTTTTAAGATGCAGACTGGATAAAGACGCCAGAATAAACGTGATGCTGATAATCCATCGCGCCAGCGATATTCCGCAATTAACCCATGCCCGCAATACCCTCAGACATACCCCATCATTTTCAGCAGCGACTGCATCTGATTCATCACTTCACTGCGATGTGACAAGCCCAGCTTCTGATAGAGATTGCGGATAGGGGTTTTGATCGTGGCAGACGCCACCGCCAGCTCACCGGCGATCTGATCGTTACTGTAGCCTGAATAGATCAACCCCAGCACCTGCCATTCGCGCTGCGTCAGCGGGCTGATGCGGATCAGTTCCGGCACGTCAGGATGGTTAAGCAACGCGCTAACAAAGCCTTCATCCAAATGGGCGAACTTGTAACGGTGATATTTGTTGATCTCCAGTAGAACGCGGCGGGCGCCGTGGCTGTTCAGCTCATTCAGGGTATCAAGCTGTATCAGCAGTAGTAACCATCTTACCTTTAAGCGGGCGCAACAGGTGCTGCTGGGCCGCACTTTCCAGTCGGGTGAGGCGGGCAGGGCTTTAGTCTGGCAGTGGCGATTGCCACGCTGATCTTCTTGCTGGTGGGTGCGCTGGCGGTGATTAACCTGAAAGCCTCGCGGATGAAATTCGATTAATAGCCTGATGAACCAGGCACTAAGGACTTGTCACCCTGGTGTTTCTGCTGGCACAGCGCTGGCTGGTAAGCGGATTAACCGTGGGCGGGGTAAAAGGCTAAACGATCATCATTGTACGTTGCCACTGCTTACACAACGCCTGGTGTGGTTGAATGATTCGGCGGCCTGCGGACCGCCTTTTTTATCCTAATCCGCTTCTGACGTCAGACTGCCCGCCACCAGCGCCATCACCATAGCCGCTATCGCCTGCTGACCTTCCGGCTTGCTGATATCGCCACGTGCCACCGCGCCTGCGATGGCATCCGCGCCCCCCAGCAGGCCCCACATGCCGGCTTCCGCAATACCATTACTGCCAGCAAAAGGCGCAAGCCAGCGCTGACAGCGGGCGATAAAATCGAGCTGATAATGGCGTTTGACGTCGGCCAGTTCCGGTGAGGTACTGAGCGCGGACAGCAGTTCCGGGATTTCGCGCCCCTCCGTCATCACACAATCGACATAACAGGCCGCGAGCACGTCCGCTTTATGTGGTAATTGCATCGGCGCGGCATCCATCGCCGCATTCATCCGCTCTCCCTGGCGGCGATCAAAATCGTCATACAACGCCGCCAGCAGCCCATGACGGGTGGTGAAATGGTCATACACCACCGGTTTACTGACTCCCGCAGCGTCGCCGACCCGTGCCAGCGTCAGCGCCTCGCTGCCTTCCGTCTGTATTATCTGCCACGCAACGTCTGACAACTGCCTGCGTCGGGCCTCGCGTGACAGACGCTTACGGGATGTTTTTTCAACGGTCATGTTTTTCCTGATGGGCGAACAGACGCTGGCCCAAAGCCTGCGCCAGCTGATAGTGCGACTCAGGATAACCTTCATCGCCGATCAGTAACAGCTCACTGGTCACCACCGGCGCACCGCAATAGTCAAAGATGCCGTTTTCAATCTGATTACGCATGCTGGTGAAATAGCCGCGCCGCAGAAAGGTTCGGGTATCCGCCGCGCCAATCGCCAGCAGATGAACAGGCAGATGGCCCAGGCGTTTAATTATCCGGCCATCCTGTTCGCTGAAGGCCCAGTCCTGGATAAACACCCTGTCGATCCAGCCTTTGAGCTGTGCCGGGAATGACCACCAGTAAATCGGATAGACCAGCACCAGCGCATCGGCGCGGTTTAGTCGCTGCTGTTCCGCCAGCACTTCGGGCGATGCCATAGCCTGACCGTTGAAACGTCGATGATCATCGAGCGTGAAGCGCGGATCAAACCCTTCTGCCGCCAGATCGGCCTTTTCAACCGTATGGTGCCCTGTCGAGATTATGCCCTGCGCCAGCTGGTCCGCCACGTGATGGGAATGCGCATCCTTATTAGGATGGGAAGTCACTATTAATGCATGCATCGTTGTCACCTTACCTGATTAGCCATTAAGCTACTAAAGGTAAGTTACTATTGGTAGGTTAGCAAGCGACAATGTCTGTTCTTCTGACTAACCGCATTTACGGTTTAAACGCAGCCGTCGCCAGCAGAGCCTGCTCCAGTTGATGAGGGCCGAACGTAAACGGAAGATGCGCCAGGCTGGCGGCGGGAAAGTGGATTTGCTGCGCGATTTGACGCATGGTGTTGGCGTCGATAGTGGCGGGTAGCGTCAGGGGCGAGTGGAAACGGCGCAGCAGCGACATCAGTTCCGGCTCGACCTGTTTGCCCTGCTGTTCAATCCAGGACTGGATTAGCAGGCTGAAACCGACCTTTTCGCCGTGCAGCCAGTGATGCAACTCCGGCTGGTGCGTCAGACGGTCGTGGATAACATGGGCAAAGCCGGGCGTCGCCATTGCGTCCTGAATACTGTTCGCCAGCCCCGCCAGCACAATATTGGCTTCAATCACCTTCTCCAGCGCCGCGGTCACCTGCTGCGCAAGGTTATCGGCCACCGCCGTTTCACCCCACTGTTTCAGCACCGTCACCGCCTGCCAGGCGGCGGCGACTTTAAGATCCAGCGCCATCCGGTGCGGCATCTGTCGCTGATAAGGTTCAAACTCAAACCATTTTGCCAGCGCGTCAACAATACCTGATCGCAGGTAGCGAACGTCGCTGCGGGCAATCACTTCGCTGTCCACCAGAATCCATTCCGGCATGGCGTTAAGGGGCTGACTGCGAAGATGCCCGCCCTGCTCGTTATAGATAATTGCCAGCGGAGACCAGGCCGCGCAGGTGGCGGCCAGCGTGGCGAAGTTGACCAGCCGCACATCCGGCAGGGCATCGTTGACCGCTTTGGCACAATCCAGCACCCGCCCACCGCCCACTGCCAGTATCAGGGTTGCGCCCTCTGCCTGCACCCGCTGTTGCAGGGCCGAAATCGCCGCATTGGTACACTCACCACTTAGAATGTCGAGCTGCCAGCGTATACCCGCCTGTTCCAGACTGATGCTCAGTGCCGGATTGACCGCCTGCCAGGCGTGCGGCGACGTGAGAATATGAACATGTGAGGACAGCGGCCGGATAATCTCCCCCACTTCAGACCGGAGTCCTGACCGTTGCAGATAGCCTTTCGGCGACATTACACGAAACATCGTTGCCCCTTAACGCCGATAAGCCAGCGAACGTACCAGGCGGTCACCGAGTTTCTGAATCAGCATCACCAGCGCCAGCAGCACCACGATGGTGGCCGCCATAATCTGGTTATCGAAGCGCTGATAGCCGTAGCGAATTGCCAGATCGCCCAATCCGCCACCGCCGACCACGCCCGCCATCGCAGAGAAGCCAATCAGCATCACAATGGTCAGGGTAATGCCCGCCACCAGCGCAGGGAGAGCTTCCGGCAGCAATACGCGGCTGACAATATGCCACAGGGTGCCACCCATTGAGACTACCGCCTCAATACGGCCGCGATCGACCTCATCCAGCGCGTTCTCCACGATGCGGGCAAAGAAGGGAAAAGCGCCCAGCGTAATCGGTACAATTGCGGCGGTACTGCCGAGGGTGGTGCCCACCAGCAGGCGGGTAAAAGGGATCAGTGCGATCAGCAGCACCACAAACGGCAGCGCGCGCCCGGTATTGACCAGCGTATTAAGCAGCAGTGAAATCGCGCGGTTAGGCAGAATGCCCTGAGGACGGGTCAGGAACAGCAGCACGCCCACCGGTAAACCTATCGCAACCGTAAAAAGTGCCGCCAGCAGCACCATATATAACGTTTCGCCTGTGGCGTTCAACAGCAGTTCCTTAAACCGATCGCTACTCATGCTACGCATCGGGTTAATGCCTCTCGCTGATATTTTTCAATAAACGCACGGTCCGCTTCGCCATCCTTCAGCAGCATTTTGCGCAGGCGTCCCTCTTCGCGTCCCATAATCTGGCTCAGCGTGCCGCTCTCGACCAGCTGGCCATTCTCCAGCAGCGCCGCACCGTCACAGATACGCTTTACTACCGCCATTTCATGGGTAATCAACACAACTGTGATATTGAGCTGCTGCTGAATATCGGCCAGCAGATCGAGAATCGAGGTGGTGGTTTCGGGGTCCAGCGCGCTGGTCGCCTCATCGCACAGCAAATAACGCGGTCGGGCGGCCAGCGCGCGGGCGATGCCGACGCGCTGTTTCTGTCCACCGGAGAGCTGTGACGGCCAGGCGGCCGCAAAGGACTCCAGCCCCACCAGTTTCAGCAGCGAGGTGACCCGCTGGCGGCGCTCCACCCTGGGCACACCGGCAATCTCCAGCGCCAGATCGACATTGTCCTGCACGTTACGGGAATGCAGCAGATTGAAGTGCTGGAAGATCATCCCCATCTGCTGGCGCTGCTGACGCAGCTGCGCCAGGCTCAATGTGGCGAGATCCTGACCATCTATCTCAATCCGCCCGCTGGAGGGACTCTCCAGCCGGTTCAGGCAGCGCAGCAGCGTACTTTTGCCCGCCCCGCTCCGGCCCAGGATGCCAAAGATGGTGCCCTCTTCAATGGTCAGAGAGATATCGACTAACGCTGGCGCAGGTGTGCCAGCGTAGTGTTTGCTGAGATGACTGAGCTTAATCATGCTGCTGGTCCGCGACCGGAATCACAGAGCCCTGATAGGTTTTACGGATGAACTCCGCCACCTGCGGCGAGCGCAGATCTTTCGCAAGCTGAATCACTCGCGGATCTTTCGCCAGTTCAGGCGTGGTCACCAGCAGGTTGGCGTAAGGGTTATGCGCCGCGGACTCCAGCCCCAGCGCATCTTTCGCCGGATTCAGACCCGCTTCCAGTGCATAGTTGCCGTTGATAATGGCGGCATCAACGTCATCCAGTGACCGTGGCAGCTGTGGTGATTCGATCTCAACAATTTTAATTTTCTTCGGGTTTTCACTGATATCTTTCGGCGTCACCAGCGTCGAACCCGCCTCGCCCTGCGCGTTGAGTTTAATCACGCCTTTGTCCTGCAACAGCCACAGTGCGCGGCTCAGGTTGGTGGTGTTGTTCGGCACGGCAATGCTCGCGCCCTCTGGCAACGCCGCCAGCGATTTCACCTTACGCGAGTAGATCCCCAGCGGCTCAATATGCACACTGGCGACCACGGCAAAGGTTTTCCCCAACGCTTTCTCCTGATCTTTTAAATAAGGCAGATGCTGGAAGTAGTTGGCATCGACATCCCCGGATGCCAGCAGTTCATTGGCATTCACACCCCCGCTCAGCTCAACAATTTTGATATCCAGTTTCGGATCCAGAGTTTTGACATACTCAAGGATTTCCGCGTGTGGGAGCGGATCGGCCGCCACGCGCAGCGGTGCAGCCTGTAAACTTTGAGCAATCAGCAGCGAAAGACCAGCCAGAACCAGAAAGCGCTTTTTAATCATCATCATTTATCTCTTATCGTTATCAGTCGTCGTTTTTAGTGGGTGTTGTGTTCGGGATAGAAACGCTGGGCGACTTCCGGATGCGAACGCAGCCGGCCTTTGAGGTAGTTCCAGCCGACTTCACGCAGGAGCGGGTTAAGGGGATCGCTGCTCGGTCCCTGCGCCAGCTCAGCCATCTGCGGGGGAAGCTGATAGATTGGCACGACAGCGTCGAGCTGTGCGCCAAGGAAGAAGGCGATGGATAACCGCTCATTGTTCTGCTGCGGTGACACCACGCGGTGTACCGTCGCGCGCAGATAGCCGTTGGTCGCCAGCTCCAGCAGTTCGCCAATGTTAACCACAAACGCGCCCGGCAAAGGTGAGGCATCGATCCAGTTGTCCGGCGTCACTTCAACCTGCAAGCCCGGCTGGTCGTCCTGCAACAACATGGTCAGGAAACCCGAATCTTTGTGTGCGCCTACACCCTGACGTGATTCACCCTCGGTGCGGCCCGGATAGCGGATCAGTTTGATGTGTTCGTTGGGGTAGTCGCCGTAAAGATTATCGAAGGCATTACGTGGCAGGTTCAGCGCTTCGGCAAAGGCGCGCAGCAGTTCCAGCGCGACGGCAGTCATTTGCTGCTGCCAGCGGGTCACCACCGTTTGCAATTCAGGCAAGGCTTCAGGCCACTGGTTCGGCCCCTGCATCCGTTGCCAGGTTGGGGAATCGGCGGTGACAGGCAGCGCTTCGCGCTCTGCGCCAATATCGAACTGCTCACGATAGTCGGGCTGGCTGCGGGTGATTTCCACGCCCGCCAGGTTGTAACCACGAAAATGCGGTGAGTTGGCCATCGCGACCGCCGTTTTATCTGCCTGCGGCAGAGCAAAAAACGTCCGCGCGACCCGCTGAACCTCATCCAGTAATTCACGGTCGATACCGTGATTAATTAAGTAGAAGAAACCGACATCACGCGCGGCCTGGCTTAATTTATCCAGAACCTGTCGCTGCTGCTGTTGATTACCTGACAATAATGCGAAATCAATGACCGGCAATTCTGATGGGGTTAACGCACTCATGATTAACACTCTGTTGGCATAGAATGGTTTTACCTTGCCATTTCAGTTATGCGTTAACTACCAACTAATCCTGCTATGGATATGCGGCGGATGGGAATATCCCACCGTCCCTGAAGTCCCCGCCCGCAGATTACTCTGTGGTCGGGATCACAAATTCCGGTGGCGACCATGCAGTGATTTCAGGCAGGGTCTCGTGATAAAGCGCGATCTCTACAAAACAGGTCTGTGCGCTGCACCCTTGGCCCAGTCGTGAACTGCCCCGATCCTGGGTCAGCACATTAGGGTTGCCATGTTTATCCAGCGGCTTGCCCTCCTGCTGTTCGAGCGGGTCATACCAGGCCCCGGTCGACATCTGTACCACCCCCGGCAGGATATCCTGCGTCAGATGCACGCCCGCCAGCAGCGCGCCGCGCCCGTTAAACACTTTCACGATGCTGTTCTCCTCAATGCCGCGCGCAGCCGCATCCTCAGGGTGCATCCAGAGCGGCTCGCGCCCGGCAATTTTAGTGGCCCGGCTGACCCGGCCATGATCGTACTGGCTGTGTAGCCGGGTTCGCGGCTGGCTTGAGAGCAGATGCAACGGCCACTGCTGCTTCTCCTGCTGCTGAGCCTGATATTCCGGCTGATACCAGAAGGCAAAACCGGGCGCTTCTTCATAGCCAAAGTCAGCCACCCGCTGCGAAAAGAGTTCGATTTTTCCCGATGGCGTACTGAGCGGGGCTAATTCCGGGTTATCGCGAAAGGCCTTGAGCAGGATCTGCGGTGTGTCAGGCGCGGGATATTCCACCACGCCCTGTGACCAGAAGGTCTCAAACGGCGGTAGTTCGATGCCCTGCGCCGCTGCGCGTGGCCGGGAGTCTTCGTAGATGGCTTTAAGCCACTGGCGCTCATCGCGCCCCTGAGTAAAGACATCAGCAAAACCGAGCCGCTGCGCCAGCTCAGCAAAGATGGCGTAATCCGATTTTGCCGCTCCAACCGGCGGCAGATGCTGTGGCATGGCAATAATGAAGCCGTCGTTGCTGGCGCTGCCGATATCCTCACGTTCCAGCGAGGTGGTGGCGGGCAGCACGATATCGGCAAATCTGGCCTGCGCCGTCCAGAACTGCTCATGCACAATCACGGTATCCGGCTGCTGCCATGCGCGTATCAGCTTGTTGATATCCTGATGATGATGGAAGACGTTGCCGCCCGCCCAGTAGACCAGCCGGATGTCTGGATAGGCCAGCTGCTGTCCGTCAAACGCATAGAGACCGCCGGGATTAAGCAGCATGTCAGCGATGCGTGCTACCGGGATAGTCTGCTGCACTGCGTTATGGCCGGCAGGCAGTCGGGGCCCGGAGAACTGTCGCCGGGCGGCACCCGCCAGATTGGTTGAGGCGTAACCAAACCCCAGTCCGCCGCCGGGCGTGCCAATCTGCCCCAGTAGCGCAGTGATGGCGACGGTGGCCCAGAACGCCTGCTCGCCCTGCCGCGCACGCTGCACTGACCAGGCAATATTGACCATCGTTTTGTGAGCCGCCATCTGCCGTGCTAACCCGCGAATCTGGTCGGCTGCCAGCCCGGTCAGCGGCGCGGCCCATTCGGGCGTTTTGACGAGACCGTCATGCTCACCCTGCAGATAAGCCGCGCAGGTTTCAAAACCCACGGTGTAGCGCGCTACAAAGGCCGCGTCATGCAGAGATTCCGCAATCAATACCTGACCGATGGCCAGCAACAACGCCGTATCGGAGCCGGGCCTGATTGCCAGCCACTCCGCATCCGCCACCCCAGCGAGATCGTTTCTGACCGGACTGATGTTAATAAAGCGGGTACCATTCTGCCTCAGTGTGGTCAGCCAGTGTGCCAGCGCATGATCATTAGCCCCACCGCCATTAACCTGCGCGTTGCGCAGCGGCAATCCGCCAATCGCCACAAAAAGTTCGCAATGCGCTGCCAGCACCGGCCAGTGAGTATGGTGACGTTGTAACTCATCCAGATTGCCGATGATGTGTGGCAGCGTACGTTCACCGGCTGCAATACTGTAGGTGTTGGAGCTGGCGGTGTAGCCGCCATAGTGGTTAAAGAAGCGGTGCAGCTGGCTCTGGGCATGATGGAATCGCCCGGCGCTGGACCAGCCATATGAACCGGCATAGATCGCTTCATTGCCATGCCCGGTTTTCACCCGTGCCAGTTCTTCCGCCACCAGCTGCAGCGCCACTTCCCAGCTGACCTCAACAAACGGCTCTTTACCGCGTCCGCTGCGTGAAGCGCTTCTGTTGTTCAGATAGCCGAGCCTGACAGCCGGATTTCTGACCCGGGTTTCACTCTGCACTGCGCCCGGCAGCGACTGCCCGATAGCGGACGGATTACGGTCCCACGCCACCGGCCTGACCGAAGTCAGCGCATCGCCGTCGGTGGTGACGTGATAGGTGCCCCAGTGCATTACCGCTAAATCATTCTTCTTCATGGTTTACTCGCGTCGGATACGGCGTGAAATACGCGTCCCCAGGGTTTGCAGAAGCTGGACAAAAATGATGAGAACCAGCGCGGTCGAAATCGTGGCAAAGGCGTCAAAGCGCTGATAACCGTAAGTAATGGCGAGGTCACCGATGCCGCCACCACCCACCGTGCCCGCCATCGCCGTTGCGCCCAGCAGTCCGATGGTGGCGGTGGTCAGCGCCAGCACCAGTGAAGAAGCGGCCTCCGGCAGCATGAAATACCAGATAGTCTGCAGTGTGGTGGCCCCCATCGCGTTGGCTGACTCCAGAATGCCTTCGTCAACTTCCAGCAACGCGCTTTCCACCAGCCGCGAGATATAAGGCGCAATAAAGATCACCAGCGGCACAATGGCGCCCGCCGTGCCAATCGTCGTGTTCACCAGCAGGCGCGTCAGCGGCAGGATAGTGATCAGCAGAATAATGAACGGCAGCGAACGGATGATATTTACGACAGGGTTCAGCAACTGATGCACCAGACGCTGCGGCTGTATTCCGCCCGGACGGCAGACCACCAGAATAATGCCCAGCGGCAGCCCCAGCAGCGAACCAAAGCCCAGCGACAGCCCCACCATAAGCAGCGTGTCCTGCATCGCCGTCATGAACTGATCGCCGGTTACAGCCGTTTCAAAGAGTTCAGACATCACTGATTTTTACTCCGGACGCGATGAGAAACTGAATCGCCGCCTCGCGCTGCGCGGGTTCACCTTTGATCTGCACAATCATGAAACCCAGAATGGTGCGCTGCACCTCCGTCATGCTGGCGAACAGAATATTCACCTCTACTTCATAATTGCGGATCAGCTGATTGATCACCGGTTGCTGTGCCGTGCTGCCGACAAACTCCAGCCGCAAGGCGTCGGCTGCCGGATGCTCGCTGAGTAATTCAAGCGTCTGCTGTGGCAGGCGATCGTGAATGACCGACTGCACAAAGCTGGCGCTCACCGCCTGCTGCGGTTCGGCGAATAGGCTCAGGACATCGCCCTGTTCAACAATGCGCCCGTGCGCCATCACCGCCATCCGGTTGCAGATTTTCTGCACTACCGACATCTCGTGAGTGATCAGCACAATGGTGATGCCGTAACGCTGATTGATTTCCTGTAACAGCAGCAGAATCTGCACCGTGGTCTGGGGATCCAGCGCCGACGTCGCCTCATCGCACAGCAGTATGGCAGGGTTGGTCGCCAGCGCACGGGCAATCCCGACCCGCTGTTTCTGACCGCCGGAGAGTTCGTCCGGGTAACTGTTGGCTTTGTCGCTGAGGTTTACAAACGCCAGCAGTTCCGCCACGCGGGTGGCGATAAAATCTTTACTCCGCCCCTGCAATATCAGCGGAATGGCCACGTTATGAAATACGGTACGGGCATTGAGCAGATTAAAGTGCTGAAAGATCATCCCAATCTGCTTTTTAACTTCAATTAACCGCTTTTTGCTGATCCCCGGTAACGCTTCACCCTGCACCTCCACCGTTCCGGTTGTCGGCGTTTCCAGATGATTAATCAGGCGCAGCAGCGTACTTTTTCCGGCACCGCTGGTGCCGATAACGCCAAAAATATCGCCCTGATTGATGTGCAGATTAATATCCTGCAGCGCCTGCACTTCTGACCCGTTACGTGCAAAAATTTTGCTGACCTGGTGAAACACAATGGCCGCCTGACTCATTTGAAATAGTCTGGCAACAGATAGCCCGTATATTGCGCATTACTGGTGATATACGTTTTGAATTCCGGCGAGTGATAGCCAGCAATAATGTCTCGGGCAAACTGAGCCTGCTTATTTTTACCCGCTACCGTTACCACGTTAATAAACTGGCTGGTTGGTGCTTCCAGTTTTAGCGCGGAATTGAGTTTTAGCCCACTGGAGACCGCGAAGTTACCCTGAATAACACCATAATCCACATCAGGCAGTGCGCGCACCTGCTGGGCATTATCCATTTCTTTCAGCACAATTTTGTAGGGGTTCTCCGTAATGTTTTTCTGCGAGAAGGTTGCGGCATCACTCTCCGGGCTGATTTTAAGCCAGCCTATGATCTGAAGTAACAGCGCAGCCCGATACTCATTTGAGGGCTGGTTCGGCACAGAGACCGTGCTGCCTGGCGCAGGTTGAGTCAGCGTTTTTGCGCGTTCAGAATAGAGTCCCATTGGCGGGGTCGGCACCTGCACAATACCGACGTTATCGATGCCAAGCCGATCGTTAACCGACTTCAGATAGACCGGATGCTGCATGATATTGGCGTCAATCGTGCCGCGATGAACAGCATCATTAACCTGAATGCCATCACTGAAGTCTTTATATTCCAGCTTATATCCCTGCTTAATTAACAGAGGCGCCACGCCTTTTTCAAACTGCTCTTTATACGGACCCGGATTAAAACCAATGCGTATTTTCTTCTGGTCTGCGGCTTGCGCAGCAGAGATAAAAATCGAGACAACCGCCAGTGAAAAAATAATTCCCCGTGATGTAATGCGCATAGTCCTTCCTGATTCATTATTGTGAGAGCGATTGATTTAATCACAGCCCTTACAATCAGGAACAGGCAAAACCGGCCACGACTTTGGCTTATTTATGCTAACGATAGTCACAGGCTGAATATCCAGATACCTGCAATCTTCAGCGTTATTTCTGCTAAAGAAATGAAACCTGACTGTGTCATTCTTTTCCGCTTCACACTCTTTATTGCGGGACGGTTATGGCGGAGTTTGCAACTTCAGATTTGGTCGCAGGGCTGGAAGAGAATCTTTTCAGCTTACTTGAGAAGCAGGCAGCAGAACTGGATGCATTACAGTTATCGCTTATCGATCTCTCATCGGGCAGCCCACGCCAGCCCACGCCACCTGCGGTCATCGACTCCTTACAGGCTGCCGCGGCACGGCCGGAAAATCATGAGTATCCCTCCTTCTGGGGCAAGCCTGCCCTGCGTCAGGCTATCGCAGACTTTTACCAGCGTCACTATGGCGTCACACTCGACCCCGATACCGAAGTTGCCCTGTTTCAGGGCGCACACATTGGCGTTAATGGCTTTCCACGCGCCCTGCTCAACCCGGGCCAGGTGTTAATCTCCACCGATCCCTGTTATCCAATCTATCGCTCAGCAGCACGCCAGGCTGGTGCCGATTTTTATGGCATTCCGCTGGAGGCGCGCAACGCTTTTCTGCCCGATTTTTCTCTGGTGCCGGAGCAGATTGCCGCGCGCGCCGGTCTGGTTATGCTCAACTATCCCCATAATCCCACCGGTGCACTGGCGACACCTGCGCTGTTCGCTGCTGTGCTGGCTTTCGCCCGCCAGCACCATATTCCGCTGATCCATGACTTCGCTTACGCCACGCTGGGCAGTGAGTCGGACGAGCAGCCGCTGAGTCTGCTGACCCAGCCCGATGCTAAAGATTGGGGGGTGGAAATTTACACCCTGTCGAAAAGCGCGTTAATGGCAGGCTGGCGTGTGGGCTTTGCGGTGGGAAACGCCTCGATTATTGCGGCTTTTAAAAAACTGCATACTCACAGCTATAGCACGGTGTCTGGCGCGGTGCAGGATGCCGCCATCACCGCGCTGTCGCTCTCTGCTGAGCAACTTAGTCGTCTGGCTGATCCTTATCACCAGCGGCGGCGCGTGGTGCTGGCCAGGCTGGCAGCGATGCACTGGCCGGTGCGCGCTCGTCAGGGCACCTTTTTCCTCTGGCTGCCTGCGCCACCCGGTTTTACTGGCGAGCAGTTCGCCAGCCTGTTACTGAGAGTGTGTCATTTGCTGGTGGCACCGGGTCACGGATTCGGCCCCGCCGGGCGGGATTATATTCGCATCAGCCTGACCGCCAGCACGGAACAGCTGTTGCAGGCGCTGGATCGTATTAACGGCTTGAAACTGATTAATGAGCGCAGGCGTGGCTGATGAAATCAGAACCAGACAGCATCTGAGCCACAAACGCGGGATATGACCAAATGTTTATGAGCGTAAGCAGGCGTGAGTAAGTGTAGTGTGCTGGTTTTGCCAGCAAAGCCAGTTATTTCGGCTGAAAACTTGCAAAACCTTACATTCGTAGTCTAAGGTTTACCGGCTGCGATTTCTGCCGCTTCACTTACAAATTATTCGGCTTCTTATAGCTTTCATTTCCACGGTTTCTTCTGAACATTATTTGCGGCTGCGAAAGCTATAAGACTCCTTCATTGAAGTACCTGAGGAGAATATGAACACCAGAAACACATCATCTGAACACCCAAAGAAACATTTCTGGAACAGGAAGCCCAAAGAGCTGACTGTTGACGACATTACCGTCATCGATAACGACATGCTGAAACGCGCAGTTGGCGCAGCGGCACTCGGTAACGCGATGGAATGGTTCGACTTTGGCGTATACAGCTATCTTGCCGTCATCATCGGCAAAGTTTTTTTCCCGGATGCCAACAACGCGGTGCAGCTGATTGCCACCTTTGGTACGTTTGCGGCGGCCTTCCTGGTGCGTCCGATTGGCGGCCTGGTGTTTGGCCCGCTGGGTGACCGCATCGGCCGCCAGAAAGTGCTGGCGATGACGATGATTATGATGTCGATCGGGACATTCTGCATCGGGCTGATCCCGGCCTATTCGTCGATAGGGATTATGGCCCCGATTCTGCTGCTGGTCGCGCGCCTGATTCAGGGCTTCTCGACAGGCGGTGAATATGGTGGTGCAGCGACCTTTATCGCGGAGTATTCCACCGACAAACGCCGTGGCTTTATGGGCAGCTTCCTGGAGTTCGGTACCATTGGCGGTTATCTGCTGGGTGCCAGCCTGGTCACGGTGATGACTACCGTGATGTCGAACGAGGCGATGATGTCCTGGGGCTGGCGTGTGCCGTTCTTTATTGCCGCGCCGCTGGGTCTGTTCGGCCTCTATGTGCGTCTGAAGCTGGAAGAGACGCCGGCATTCCAGCAACACATGGAAAAGCAGGAAGCGCTGGAGCAGAGCAAACCGCGCCTGACGCTGATGCAGATGCTGAGCAAGTATCGTGCGCCTATGCTGAAATGTATCGGTCTGGTGCTGCTGTTCAACGTCTCTAACTACATGCTGACCTCGTATATGCCGAGTTACCTGACTGGCGTGCTGGGACTGCCAGAGCTGAGTGGTCTGCTGCTGGTGATGGTGGCGATGTTCGTGATGATGCCGCTGACGCTGCTGTGGGGGCGCTGGACCGATCGCATTGGTCGTCGTCCGGTGATTGGCTTTGGTGCAGTAGGCCTAATCCTGCTCGCCATTCCGAGCTTTATGCTGATTGGTTCCGGTAACATGTGGGCGGTGTTTGGCGGCCTGCTGATTCTGGGCGTGCTACACACCTGCTTCAGCGGCACCATGCCTTCGACGCTGCCAGCCTTGTTTACGACGGATATTCGTTACAGCGCACTGGCTATCGGCTTTAACCTGTCGGTTTCACTGTTCGGCGGTACGACACCGCTAATTACCGCGTGGCTGGTGGATACCACCAAAAACAACATGATGCCCGCTTACTACATGATGGGCGCAGGCGTGATTGGCCTGGTGACCATTCTGACGGTACGTGAAACGGCGCGTCAGCCGCTGACCGGCTCCTCACCTGCGGTAGCAACTAAAGCGGAAGCGCATCGACTGATTGATAAGCTGCGTAAACGGCAAAAGCCCGCCACGACCGCGGCTAAATAACGTTTCTGACACCCTGCTCTGCAGGGTGTTTTTTTTATCTGCCGCCGGAACTCACTCCGCCCTGGATTTGACAGCCCTGAACCGTGCGACTTTCGCCCGATTGCCACACAGCGCCATGCTGCACCAGCGACGGCGATGCGCTTTGGTGCGATCGTAAAACCACAGAGTGCAGTCGGGATGTTCACAGGCGCGGACTCTGCTGAAGTCTTCCTGCGTGAGCAGCATTGCAGCCTGTTCTGCAACCTGTCCCAGCCGTTGCCTCACGTTCTGGCTGGCGTAAACGCGCCGGATAGTCAGCGAACCCGGCTCAACGCTCAGTTGCAGGTGACTCGTCGCCTGGCCCAGCCAGACATTCAGCGCCTCGGTACTCACATTCTCACCTGCTTTATGCTGCTGCACAGCGTCACGAACAATCTGACGTAACTGACGTGCGGCCTGCACCAGCGCGCCCGGCTCATACTGCGGCGCAGATCCGTCGGTTAGCAGTCCGGCCTGTTGCAGCCAGGCTTCAACATCCCGATCGCTTTGCCAGAAATCGTGTGGCCGCCCCTCTGCGATAGCTTCTGTGTTGATAAAATCCAGCGCCGGATGATCGGCCAGAAACCACGGCCCCTGGCCGGAGTGTGATTGCGTTTCTGCCATGATGTCGCCCTCATTGTTGAAATCTTCTGACACCACTGTAACCGATAAAAAAGCAGATGAGTAGTTACAGACGTCCTGATGTAACCACTAAATATCAATTTGACAGGTTACATTATCGCTGCATAATAAGCCCTTGTAACCCTATAAACATCATTTAACAAGTTACAGGAAAATATCATGAACACACATTCTGTTTCTTATCGTTATCAGCAGGCCGACGGCATTAATGTTTTCTATCGTGAAGCGGGCGATCCATCACTGCCGGTATTGCTACTGCTGCACGGCTTCCCCACATCTTCTCATCAGTTCCGCAACCTCATCCCGCTGCTCTCAGATAAATTCCATCTCATTGCGCCCGACCTGCCCGGCTTTGGTTTTACTGACGTCCCCGCTGAGCGTGGCTACTCCTGGACCTTCGACGCGTTGGGTCAGACGCTGACTGCCTTTGTCGATGCACTCGGGCTGAAACGCTACGCAATGTATGTTTTCGACTATGGCGCACCTGCAGGCCTGAGGCTCGCGCTGGCCTATCCGGATCGCGTCAGCGGGCTGATATCGCAAAACGGTAATGCCTATCTGGAGGGACTGGGAGACGCCTGGGCACCGGTTCGCGCATACTGGGCGGAACCCAGCGAGGAAAACGGTGAGGTGATCCGCGACGCCATCCTGACAGCCGAAGGGGTTAAATGGCAGTATCTGCATGGGGTCAGCGATCCGCAGCAGATCGCCCCGGAAAGTTATACGCTGGACACGCTGCTGATGGAGCGTCCCGGAAACAAAGATATTCAGCAGGCACTGTTCCTGGATTACGCCAGCAATCTCAAACGCTACCCGGAATTTCAGGCATTCTTTCGCCAGCAGCAGCTCCCGACGCTGGTGATCTGGGGCAAACACGATCCTTTCTTTATTCCACCCGGCGCCGTGGCCTGGCAGCGCGATAATCCACAGGCGGTGGTCGAGCTGCTGGATAGCGGTCACTTCGCGCTGGAGACCCATACCGATCACATCGCGATGCGCATCCGTGAGATGTTCAGCGGCGACTGACCCGCTGCGCGCAGAGGCAGGCTACAGGTCGCTGCCTCTGAAAACTCAATGCTTATTCGTTGCTGAAGCGGCCGACCGTGCTGGCCGCGCCCAGGGCGTGACCTTTCAGCTGGGCCACCAGCTCTGCCTGAGTTAACCCCGCCTTCAGCTGGCCCACCGGCAAATCAGTGGCGATCAGCACAAAGTTATAGTGATGCAGGCCGCTGCCTTTCGGTGGACAAGGCCCGTAATAGTGCAGTGTCCCGGGGGTATTTTTTCCGCCGGTATAGTCCTTGCCCTCTGTCAGCGCACCCTGCGCGAACGACGAACGGCTGGCCGGAATGTTATAGGCCACCATATGTGTCACGCCCAACCCTTTGGCCCCGACCGGATCGGTCATCAGCAGAGCCAGACTGCGGGTACCCGCCGGAATCGCAGACCAGTTAAGCTCGGGAGAGATATTCTCACCGGTGCAGGAAGGATTACTTTTATTGGCACCGGCAAACTTTTTATCCAGTAGCGCATTATCGCTGAAATCCTGTGATTGCAGCGTAAACACCGACGCTGCCAGCGTGGTTATTGGCAAAACGGCAAGCACCGTTACGCAGAGTAATTTTTTCACCAGCCACTCCTTATCAGGTTAGTTCCGGATGGATTACATCACTGCCTGCTTACTATAACGGCTTTAACGCGATTAGCCCGGCTGACCGCCCGTTTAAATATTGCGAAACGGCAAATCTATGATCGCTGTCGCGCTGGCTGAGGGTGCTGACGCGTTGCTCTGCGACGCATTACCCGATATAAGTTAACACCTGCAGCTGAGTTTTCGCCTGAAACCTCGTCACTGTCATCGATAAGTGGACACCAGGCAGACTGAAGATCTCCGGATTTACATCGCCGTGATACATGCTGGTAACTTCACTGCAGCAGCTGAGCAGCTGATGTTATCGAAACAGCTTGTCAGCCGCCGCATGGCCGCGCTGGAAGCGTTATCAGGCGTACATCTGCTGATACGTAACACTGTCAGTGACGGATGCGGGTCTGCTGTTTGCGCAACATGCTCAGCGCATTCTGGATGAGATTCAGGAAGCCGAACTGGCGGTGTCAAAGCAGCAGCAGGCGCTGCGCGGTACCTTCCGCATCAATCTGCCGATGTCGTTTAGCATGAGCCACCTGTTACCGCTGATTGCGGAGTTTCTGAGCCATCATACGGCACTGCCGTTTCAGATTGAGCTAGCCGATCGCTATGTTGATGTAATTGGCGAGGGCCTCAATATGGCGATTCACATCGGCACTCTGGCAGATTCCACCCTGATTGCCCGCCCGCTGGGTGAGCTGAAGCGGGTAATCTGCTGCACTCCTCTAACTACCTGCAGCGGGCCGGCACGCCGCAGCAGCCCGACGCCTTACTGCAACACGCCTGTCTGCGCTATGGACGGGAAGGACAGAATGGCTGGGAACTGCAGGTTAATGGCAAAGCGAAATGGCTGGCGGTTCAGGGCCCCATGGTGAGTAACAATGACGACGTGCTGTGTGATGCCGCCCTGGCGGGACTCGGACTGGTATTACTATCCGCTTTTATCGGTGAGTCAGCCCTGCAAAGGGGTGAACGGGTGACGGTGCTGGACGGCTGCCAGCCACCACCGCTCTCCC
The DNA here is from genome assembly GCF_030270445.1 of Pantoea sp. QMID4. NCBI lineage: Bacteria > Pseudomonadati > Pseudomonadota > Gammaproteobacteria > Enterobacterales > Erwiniaceae > Pantoea > Pantoea sp. QMID4. The sequence continues at coordinate 373,575 of NZ_BSXL01000005.1, forward strand.
TTAATGCGGTTTACCCGCAGCACCGTCAGCGCAGCGAAATAAACCGCCAGTTACTGGCCTTTTTGCAGACACGTTTAGCACCGTAATTTAGCTAAAGCGTTTTTAATGCTCTGAAAACGCTGGCAACTGCAACCGCACCGGGATCGGGCACGCCATTCAGGTTCGCGCTGTTGAGATAAGATGATCGGCCTGCCATTGCTTTTCCCATGCTGGCGGTTGCATCGCTACCCTGCTGCGCCGCATCTGCTGCGGCTGCCAGCGGTTTGCCCGCTACCAGCGCCTCAATCGCGGGCTGGAGCGCATCAATCAGTGTGCGATCGCCCGGTTTAGCCCCGCCATACTGCTTCATTTTTTCCAGACCCTGTTGTAAAGCGACCGGTAAGTCATCTCCTTCCGACAGGTGCTGCGCGGCGGCGGTGAAGAAGATAGCCATCAACACGCCGCTGGAACCGCCCATAACCGTCGCCAGTCGCTCACCCGTTACTGCGAGCAGGTCGGGCAGAACATTCAGCGGCAGCTGGTTTTCGGCGCATTCACGCTGTATCTGACGCGCACCAGCAGCAAAGGTCGAGCCGGTATCCCCGTCACCCACCTGCGCATCCAGTTTATTCAGTTCGCTTTCACTGGCGATCAGCGTTTCACAGATGCGGTTCACAAAAGCAGCGACTGCCGGGTTTTCGGAGGGTTGCACCGGATGCGCTGTCGTCTCCCGGGACGCGTTAACCGGCTGCAGCGATGTGATCTCAACCACCGGAACCCAGCCGGTCACTTCGACCGGGGCGCAGATCGCCGCTTCGAACAGCGGCGTCAGCGTCATGCAGGTAACGGAAAAGCCCTTCATGTCCAGCGCGGTCATCAGCGATGCCGGGCCAATCAGATAACGGCTGCCCTGGCTGAGCGGCGACTCAATCAGATCGCGTGTGACCAGGCTCATCTCCAGCGCCGACATCCCGCCGAGGTTATTCACCATCAGCGCACAGGGCTGATCCTTGCCTGTCGATATCTTTTCCAGCAGATGCTGCACAATCTGCTGACTGTTCTGAGTCGGCATGACGTCAACGCCCGGCTCGCCGTGTATCCCCAGCCCCATTTCCACGCTGCCGTCGGGCACCCGCTGGCCGGTCTGTTCATCCGGCAGATGACAGCTGGAAAGTGCTACCCCCATGGTGGCGATAGCTCGACTGGCGGCCTCTGCAGCCTCGGTTACCACCGCCAGATCATCACCCCGTTCGGCGACAAAACCTGCCACTTTATGCACCAGCAGCGTGCCTGCCACACCGCGTGGCTGAGGATTATCTGGTAAGGCCACATCATCACCGACTATCACCATATTGACGCTGAACCCTGCATTGCGGGCCTTTTCAGCCGCCAGCCCAAAGTTGAGTCGGTCGCCAGTGTAGTTTTTCACAATCAGCAGACATCCTGCGTCACCGGTAAGATTTATGATGGCGTTATAAACCGCATCAACGCTGGGTGAGGCAAACACATCGCCACAGACGGCCGCCGTCAGCATTCCTTTACCGATAAAACCAACATGGGCAGGCTCATGGCCGGAACCGCCACCAGAGATCAGTGCGACCTGCTGTTTTTTCCAGTCCCTGCGCATCACGATGCGAATGTGGGGATCGACCTGCAGCCGCACCAGATTGCGCCACGGACTGGCGTAAATCATGCCATCTAACGCGCTGTCGACGAGATCATCCTTCTTATTCATTACGAATCGGGTCATGGCTTCATTCCTCATGGGCGGACGGATTTGCGATAAAGAAGTGTTGCATACAACGGACGATGTGCATAATTCACCGCCCCTCATCGCAACCCCATCAGACGAAAGTCGTGTCTGAATGAAATGCGCGCATCACTTTTGACTAATCCATTGATTTTTATTAAATGTCCTTACCTGAAACTAAGAGGTTATGTGCAGAGCCTGCACAGCGGATCACGGATCGTAGAAAACCAGTTGTTAACAGAAGATGTTTTGATGGTCCAACGTATGATTCTGAATGAAACCGCCTGGTTTGGTGCTGGCGCATTACGTCATTTGCATGAAGAGGTATAACGTCGCGGGATGCGTAAAGCGCTTATTGTCACTGACAAAGCGCTGGTTGCAGCAGGTGCGCTGAAGCGGGTCACTGACCTGCTGGAACAGCTTCAGCTTGCCTGGGCGGTTTACGATAAGGTCGTACCGAATCCGACTATCCGCCGTGTTCAGGGAATCAGGTGCTACCTTCATCGCCATCGGCGGTGGTTCACCGCAGGACACCAGCAAAGCTGGTCGGCATTATTATCAACAATCCTGAATTCGAAGATGTCAGCAGCCTGGAAGGCGTCAGCCCACCCCGTCATCCGTGCGTGCCCACCATCGCAATTCCGATGACGGCAGGTACCGCGGCAGAAGTCACCATTAACTGTGTCATTACCGACGAAGAGAATCGTCGCAAGTTTATCTGTGTCGTTCCGTATGACATTACAAAAGTGGCGATTATAGATGCGGAGATGATGGCGTGCATGCCCGCCTCGCTGAAAGCTGCCACCGGTATTGATGCATTAACTCATGCGATTAAAGGGTACATAACGCGCGGTGCCTGGCCCAGGACTGACATGCTGCACCTCAAAGCCATTGAAATTATCAGCCACTCGCTGCGTGAATCGGTGGCGGAAAATATTGATGCTGTTAAGCAGATGGCGCTGGGGCAGTATGTGGCCGGTATGGGCCTCTCCAATGTTGGGCTCGGTCTGGTGCAGGGTATGGCGTATCCGCTGAGTGCCTTTTATAACGTGCCGCACGGCGTGGCGAACACCATTCTGCTGCCACAGGTTATGGCGTGGAATACGCCGTCAACAGGCGAAAAATATCGCGATATCGCTCGCGCCCTGGGAGTTAAACAGGTCGACACGCTGACGCTGGATCAAGCCCTGGAAGCAGCTGTCGCTGCGGTTCGTCAGCTCTGCCGCGATGTGGGCATTCCGCGTTCGCTGCGTGAGGCCGGCTTGCAGGAGGCAGATATTCCTGCACTGGCGCAGGCGGCACTGGATGATGTCTGCACCGGCGGCAACCCACGCACGCCGGATCTGGAAGCGGTGATGGCGCTCTATCGTCAGAGTTAAAACGCGCACGCTGTGTAGTCATGCACTTCAATATCAGGCCCGCCCACCATCGCGGGCTTTTTTACGTCCTGGCCACGGTCAGTCAGCAATCGTTCGCCAGGGGTTGTTCAGACAGGATCGCGGCAACAGCAAAGGTCCGACCGACATTTTCCGGCACGGTTTTCAGCCTGAAATCGCCTGTTATCTTCATGGAAGTCAGAGAGCAAATCAGCCGCATTGACCGATAATTTCTTTAGATGCTAAATCCTGATTCGCTTGATCTGGATCACAAAACTCCGCATTATGCGCAGCGAAAACCATAATGACGCTGCGGAGATATCAATGACACTGTACCAGGGTATGCTAATTTTCTATGCCGTTGTTGCACTGGTCGCGACGCTGATCACCTTCTTCATCGCCAAAGATAAGCTGAGCATCAAACTGCTGAGCGCCTTTCTGGTGGGTGCCACCTGGCCGATGAGTTTTCCTGTAGCGCTGATGTTTGCGCTGTTTTAATTGACAATATCTCCTTAGCGACCACACTCAGGTAAGACGTCCCTGACCTGCCAACCGCCGATCACCGACGTGACCTTGCTCATGACGGTTAATAAGGAGCGGATATGCGCGTAGTCAGTGTGATGATTGTGGTTTCTCTTCTCAGTGCCTGTAGCGCCCCGTGGCACGCTGAAAAACCGGTTCCCGCAGCCGAAACCCGGCAGCAGACCTGCCAGCCCGGCTCTAATCCCAGCCAGAACGACTGCGGTCACTTCCCCGAGCCTGAGTTCCACTAATCAGCTATATAGCGATCGCTGTGGCGAGATCGCATTTACGCTATTTCATCACATAACAAGGCTTTACAGGCCGCTAACCGGTCAGTAAAGTAGCGCCCAGACATCAATTCTGATGCGTAAGCGTTAACGTCAACCAACGCCCCCGCAACACTGCTGCATGTGATGATCCCTGCCATGATGCCTGTACAACAGCAAGCTAAACCCCTCGCTGCGTTTTCCAGCGCCAGCTTTTTTTTGTTCGTCCTGCTGCTCACCGCAGCGAATCTTCGTGCACCGATTACCGCCGTCGGCCCGGTGCTGCAGGATATCCGCCAGACTTTTGGCCTCAGCGCCAGCGAAGCAGGCCTGTTTAACTTTATTCCACTGATGCTGTTTGCCCTGCTCGCCCCCCCCGCCGCCTGGCTGGGAAATCGGGTCGGGCTGGAACGCAGTTTGTGGGGCGCACTGTGCCTGATTACTGCCGGTTCACTGTTGCGCTGGCTGCCCGCTGAAGCGGCGTTATGGAGCGGAACGCTGCTGCTGAGCGCAGGCATTGCCGCTGCTAACGTACTGCTGCCGCCGCTGATTAAGCGCGATTTCACCGCCCATACCGCCAGATACATTGGCCTCTACGCCGCCACCATGTCGATTTCCGCCAGCCTGGCGTCCGGCATTGCCGTGCCACTGAGCCAGCTCTCAACGGCGGACTGGCGACTCTCACTGGTTGTCTGGGCGCTGCCGGGACTGGTTGCGCTGCTCGCCTGGCTGCCGCTTTTACGTCAGCGGCAGTCAACTTTAGCGCCAGCTGACGAATCGGGTGCACCTCGTCATGTGTGGCGCTCAGCCGGTGGCTGGCAAATCGCCCTTTTTATGGCACTGCAATCGCTGGCGTTCTATACCCTGATCGACTGGTTTGCCGTATTTGCTCAGGATAATGGCTTCACTCAGGCGCAGGCAGGCTGGCTGCTGTTCTGGTATCAGGCGATTGCGATTGTCGCTAACCTGGGTTGTATGATTGCGCTGAAGCGGGTAAAAGATGCCAGGCTCACTGCATTCATTGCTTCCTCGGGTATTTTCCTCGGTATGTCAGGTCTGCTGCTTAATCCGCACTGGGCGGTGATCTGGCTGACACTGGCCGGACTGGGCGCCGGAGCTTCACTGGTGCTCTGCCTCACGCTGTTTAATCTGCGCGCCACACATCACCGTCAGGCCTCACAACTTTCAGGCATGGCGCAATGTGTGGGCTATGCGCTGGCAGCCCTGGGCCCGCTGTTTTTTGGCGTGCTCCATGAGAAGAGCGGTAACTGGACGCTGCCCTTCAGCGTGCTGGCACTGCTGAGCCTGTTACAGATGGTATTGGCTCCGCTGGCAGCCCAGTCAAAACCCATCAGCTGAAAATACGGCTCAGCGACTCATAACAGATGACTGGCCGGGCGCAAATGCATAGCGCATTGCTGGTCAGTGAAAACCGACGGGAGAAAAGTGCGTGTCTGAACTGAATAATGCTCTGCTGCAGGAAATCCTGGATCAGGTGCGTCCGCTGGTCCATCAGGGAAAAGTCGCTGACTATATCCCCGCGCTGGCTGATGTCGCGGCCGACAATCTGGCCATAGCCGTTTGCCTGCGTGACGGTACCCTCTTTCAGGCGGGCGATGCGGAGGCGCGCTTTTCGATTCAGTCGATATCCAAAGCGCTATCGCTGACCGTGGCGCTGACCCGCTATGACGACAGTGAAATCTGGCAGCGGGTGGGCAAAGAGCCATCAGGCCAGCCATTTAATTCACTGGTGCAGCTGGAGCTGGAGCTGGGTAAGCCGCGTAATCCGTTTATTAATGCCGGGGCGCTGGTAATCTGCGATCTTCTGGAAACCCGCCTGACGGCACCGCGCCAGCGAATGCTGGAAATTGTGCGCCAGCTGAGCCAGCAGCCTGATATCAATTATGATCGCCACGTTGCCCGCTCTGAATTTGAGCATTCTGCCCGCAACGCCGCGATCGCCTGGCTGATGAAGTCATTTGGTAATTTCGATAACGATGTCACCAGCGTCATGCAGACCTATTTCCACTATTGCTCGCTGTCGATGAACTGCGTTGAACTGGCGCGCACCTTCGTCTATCTGGCTAATCAGGGTAAAACACTGGATGGCAGCCAGATGATTACACCGCGTCAGGCACGGCAGATTAACGCACTGATGATCACCAGCGGGATGTATGATGGCGCAGGCGAATTCGCGTGGCGTGTCGGAATGCCTGCAAAGTCGGGCGTAGGTGGCGGAATTATTGCCGTCATCCCTGGCGAGATGAGCATTGCCGTCTGGTCACCCGGGCTGGACGGTGCCGGTAATTCGCTGGCGGGTACCGCTATGCTGGAATTGCTGACGGAAAAGCTGGGACGCTCGATATTTTGATTCTGAGGGCGCAAATAACCGGCTTGCCGTGATGAAAACGATAGTGTTCCCATGATTCCGGCAAGCTGATTTTATATCTTCAGTGCAGTACGCTGGCGATTTGAGTCGGCAGCGTTAACCAGCCCTCAAAAAATTCTTAAGGCGAAATCTTTGCCAGCTCATCTTCTATAAGTCCGGCCATCGGCATGACGGTATTGCGATCCATACCGCTCGTCAGCATAGTGCGGGCAATTCTGAGTTGCATGCTTTGCCTTCCTCGTTGAAACCCGGTCTCCTTACCTTCGATGCGACCTTGTGCAATGCCCTTCTCAAGCCCTATCTGCTCAAGCTGTTGTGCGACAGTCATAAGTGCGTTCTCGTGTTGGGACACACGCTGTGCCAGCTCCAGTACAAAGGTTTTGACGTCTGATGCTTCGCCCGCCTGCACAATGTAGTTTACCAGTGATATCACCTGCGATGAAAAGTGATCGCCTGCCATCAAAATGGATACCAGCCTGTCCATTAGCTCTGCCCGATCCCACTGCCGGATACGTTTCTGCAATAGGGTCAGTGCCGCCATGCTGTGGTGTTGCATGATCTCATCGTCATGAATCGTCGTGACATCGGCCAGCGGAAAACTATGGCTGTAAAGCCTGTCCGCCAGCAGCGGGTCGTCGAACTCATCCAGCCATCGGGTCGAATAAGGATAGCGAGTGCATCTGCCCACGTTATGGGTATCACCAGCGGCAATCTCTTATGCCCAGCTTCAAGGTGGGGCTGCATGGCAGCCACGGCATAGCGCATCAGCAGAAATGCCATATGTTTGTCAGGTTATGACTGATGCTCGATGAGTACATGGCTATATCCATTGCCAGCCATAATTTAAGACTGTAAAGCACATCGCTGAAGTATTGCCGAAGGTCATCCTCGGCAAACGACCCCGACTCCAGCTTCAATGTGCTGAGATCGCCGCATTCGCGCAGTTCCGGCGGCAGGTGCAGCGACAGGAAATCCCGGGCAATATCCGGCTGAGTCAGAAATTGCCGGAATGTCGCAGCATGGGGCGTGGGCGCGCTGTTTTTCTTTTTCACTGACCAGAATCCTTTCTGTTCCTGAAGCGCTGACAACGGCTGATTCAGCCAGTGAAAGGCGCTAAATCCTGTAGCGCACGAACGTTTCAGGTACGGATTGAAATAACGAAATCAATACTCTGATGATTGAACCCCTAAAACGCTTTTCCTGAATTCTACGAGGTTGCTCTGAATATCAACGAATGGCGGGCCTTAAAAAACCATTCCACCCCGCTCAGCTCACCACATTAACCGGCTCATCCTGAATAAAGGCCGCGATATTGGCCATCACGCCAGTTACCAGATTTTCTACGCCGCTGCGGCTCGCCCAGGCAATGTGCGGCGTCAGCAGCAGATTGGGCAAATCTGCCAGTAGCGGGTTATCTGCAGAGGGTGGTTCGCTACTCAGGACATCCAGCGCCGCGCCGCCAATCTGCCCCTGCTTTAATGATTCAGCGAGATCCGCCTCGTTAATCAGTCCACCGCGCGCGGTATTAATCAGCAGCGCATGCGGTTTCATTTTCGCCAGCGACTTACGGTCAATCATCTGACGGGTGCTGTCACTTAATGGGCAGTGCAGTGAAATAATATCGCTGGTGGTCAGCATCTGCTCAAAGCTGACATAGCCCTCACGCACCCGTTCACTGCCTTTGCGCTCCGCGTACTGCACCTTCATTCCCAGCGTCTGGGCCAGCCTGCCGACCGCCTGACCGATATGACCTTTGCCCGCGATACCCAGCGTGGCGCCGCCAATATCTCCTATCGGCTGATGATGCAGGCAGAAGTGCTGCGCTTGCCGCCAGTCGAGGCGGGTATTAACGGCATAGGCCATTATCTGACGACGCAGGGCGAAAATGGCGGCGATCACCGCCTCCGACACGCTCTGGGTAGAGTAGCCGGGCACATTACTGACCACGATGCCGCGGTCACGGCACGCGTTGAGGTCAATGCAGTCATAACCCGTCGCCGCAACACAGATGAAGCGCAGTTCCGGAAGCTGCGCCAGGGTATCGGCTCTCAACGGCACCTTATTGGTAATCGCAATCGTCGCACCCGAAAGCGCAGAGACAATGTCACTGACCGGTGTCTGCGCGCGAATCTCCCAGGCAGCCTGTTGTTGCCCGGTCGGCAGAGAGACAGGCAGTGTGTCACCATCCAGCATTACAATTTTCATCTTCAGTCCTTTATGGGTTTGGTTTAATGCAACCGACCCATCAATGTTATTTGTATGTATTTAACGGGTAACATCTAAGTTAAATGATGCTGGAATTAAAGTGAATATGTTCAAAGAGTGCGAATTTTTTCGCAACAGATGCCACTTTATTTAACCCTTTTATCCCCTTCGCGTTACACTGCCGCCCGTCATTTTCACCCCTTGCGCCCGTTGAAATCATGCAGAAATCTTCACTCAGACATCGACTCACTGCCGGTATTGCGATACTGGCCGTGCTGCTGTTGTTTGTTGCCCCGATGATTTCAAAAAATCTGGCTGTGCATCACGAAACGATGCAACGTGCATCTGCCATGAGCGCAGAGATGCCGATGATGCATCATCACAGCGAGATGATGTCGATGGCGGACCATGGGATGATGATGGATCCTGGTTTTGCCTGTGGCTACTGCGATTTACTGGTGCATGTACCGCTGATGCTCTGGGTCTTTATCCCGTTCATCTGGTGGATGAGCCTGATCAGCCGCGCCCCGCCGCCCTCTGCAATTAATCCGCCCCCGTGGCGATGGATGTTGCGTCTCCACCGACCCCGAGCGCCACCTGCTTTCGCGTCACACTCACTGCTTACTGATTCGATTGTGTGACAACGTCACCCAGTCGCCTGTGTCTTTTGAAAAGTGTGGAATGCTATGTCCTCTTCTCAGGAAATTATCCCTGCACCGCGCGGCACGCTGTTTAATCTGTTTCGCCGCCTGCATTTTTACATCGGCCTGTTTATCGCGCCGTTTATTTTTGTCGCCGCGCTCACCGGCACACTCTATGTTCTGACACCGCAGCTGGAACAGGCGATCTACCACGATGCCCTGACCACCGACGCACAGGGTCAGGCGCAGCCGTTGTCAGCCCAGATTGCCGCCGCACGTGCGCGAGCGGGTGAATCAGCACGTATCTATGCCGTGCGTCCCGCGCCGGGTCCGCAGGATACAACCCGCGTGCAGTTTGCTGAGCCTCAGCTTGGCCCATCAGAATCGCGATCGCTGTTTATCGATCCCTACACGCTGCAGGTGAAAGGCGATATGACGGTGTATGGCACCAGCGGTGTGCTGCCGCTGCGCATGTGGCTGGATCAGCTGCATCGCGGCCTGCTGCTGGGCGATTTTGGCCGTAACTACAGCGAACTGGCAGCCTCCTGGCTGTGGGTCGCCGCGCTGGGCGGGATCGTTTTATGGTCAGGCACCCGCCCACCGCGCACCCGCAGAAAAGTGCGCAGCGGTTTTGCGGCAACGCGTCACTGGCACGTTACGCTGGGCCTGCTGCTGGCTATCGGGCTGGTCTTCTTTTCGGTAACCGGACTGACCTGGTCACAGTGGGCAGGCAACAATATCGAAAAGATGCGCAGCGACTTTGGCTGGAAAACGCCGCAGGTTAACACCGCACTAAACGGTGACGCGCCCGCTGAGGCTGCCGATCCGCATGCTGACCATCGCGGTGCGATGGAAGGAATGACGATGTCCGGCATGGCCATGCCAGCCAGAACCGCCGCGCCGGTGGTCCTGAATCAATCAAATGCCAGCTGGGATCAGGCGCTGGCAGCAGCACGCCAGGCCGGACTGCACGCCGCCAAACTGGAGTTGCGTCAGCCTAAAAACGCAGAACAGGCCTGGACAGTGTCGGAGATTGATCGCAGCTGGCCAAGCCAGGTTGATGCGGTTTCAATCAATCCGGCTGATTTCAGTGTGGTCGACCGCGTTGAATTCGCCAGCTTCCCGCTGGTGGCAAAACTGACCCGCTGGGGCGTTGATGCGCACATGGGTGTACTGTTTGGTCTGCCTAATCAGCTGATTCTGGCCCTGTTCGGTTTTGGACTTTGTGCGATGATTGTGCTGGGCTACCGCATGTGGTGGATTCGCCGCCCGGCGCTTCCCCAGCTCAGCCCATCGCAGACGCTGTTGTCCGCCTGGCTTGCACTGCCGCGCTATGCACAGGGCACCAGCCTGATAGTGACGCTGGCGCTGGGTTATGCGCTGCCTGTTATGGGCATCAGCCTGGTGGCGCTGATTCTGCTGGATATTCAGCGCTGGCGCAGCGCGCAGCGTGCGTCGGTCATCCCGGAAGACATTGCGCCAGATAAGCAATCGCCGCTGGCTATCGTCCAGTCACGCTTCGCCGGAAAGCGCAAAGAGATGCGCTATTTTCTTCGCAGCGTCACGTTGCTGGCCCTGATTGTGATTTCAGTGATGGCGAATGCGATGATTGGCGGCGTGATTGATCAGTATCAGATCCCCTTCAGCCACTGGTCACTGACCATGTATATCACCCAGGCGATGATGATCCTGCTCTACTCCACGGTCTTTACCGGACTGTTGTCGATCCCACTCTGGTATTTCTTCCTGGGTGAGAGCGACGAACAGGGCAAATAAGCCAGTGGCACCCCGCATGATTTTTTATTCAAAATAACTGACGAAGCCGGGCAAATCATCCGGCTTCTCATTCTGCGCCTGAGGTCTATTATCGTTGTTATGCCTTCCTTTATCTGAGAATAAATCATGAACATTGTGCGAGCTAATCCTGAACAACTCTTTGAGTACGGTCCTTTTACCGTTCGTCGTCAGCGACCTGACGAGGCGCTTAGCCCGTTACTCACTGTTGACCTGATGTCGCTGAAACTGGATGCCCGGCTCCCGATGCAGCAGCATCAGGATGAAGAAGTTTTTACCTACCTGTGGCGCGGTTCAATGCAGCATCAGGACAGCAACGGCGAACGTACTCAGCTCTCTGCAAAAAAAGTGATGGTGGTGAATGCCGGTGATGGCGTTCAGTACGAAGAGTCAGTGCCGCTGTATGAGGCAGAGCTGTTGCAGGCCGTTATCCGGCCTTCACAGCCAGGCGGTGAAGCGATGACTCAGGTACTGGAGCGCGATCAGGGCATCATGACTAACGGCTGGACCGAACTGGCCGGGCCGGAAGAGTCTGACGCCCCGCTGGAACTGCGCCAGGAAGTCTATATCTACGATACGCTGCTGGAGCGCAACCAGACGGTGGACGTGCCCTCGATGCCGGGCTTTGTGGCTTATCTGACCGTGCTGGAAGGGATTATTCGCATTGGCGATCAGCGACTCAGTCGTGGCGATGCGGTGAGCGGGCTGAATAGCAGCATGGAGATCACGGGCGACAGGGATGCCAATCTGGTCTGCTTTTTGGTCAGGCCAGACAACGTTGCATAACATAGCGCGGGACGTTTCCCGCGCTTTTTGGTTCCACACAGATCAAAGCGTATGGCGTTGCTGCATCGCCTGCACCCGCTTATAAGCATGATCAAACTGACGTACATCGTCGCGCAGCCAGTGGCGCTGTGTCAGCGGTGCATCATCCAGCGCCTGCGGTAGCGGCACACCCGCCAGCGATCCCCGACAGCAAAAGGCACGCGCCAGCGTCGGCGTAGCAATGCCAATGTAGCGAGCAAACTCAGGTAAGGTCATCAGTGCCGTACTCATTTTCCACCTCCTGTTAACAAACTATTCCCTGCATTTTCAGCCCAAATCTTTAATGCTTTTATTGATCTGAAACATAGATGTGGTACTAATCTTCTGCCTGCTGATGAGATAGCTCGCCTCGCCCGCCGCAAAACGAATAGAAGTGAGGAACCCGTGCGCCATTATGGATTGATGATTGCCCTGCTGTTTTCCGGCTTTGCCACTGCCCACACTCTGACACCCGGTCAGCCTGTCCCGCCGGTTTACATTGCCGATAAAGGCGAAATGGTGCTGAATCAGGGTGACATCGATTATCAGCGCTGGAACAGTCAGACACTGACCGGAAGAGTGCGTCTGGTGATTCATGTGGCTGGCCGGCTTTCCGCCAAAGATCAGAGTGCCTCCTTAATCGAAGCCATTCAGCATGCCCGGTTGCCGCGTGACCGCTTCCAGACCACCACCATCGTAAATACCGATGATGCCCTGCCCGGCAGTGCCATTTTTGTGGTGCGCAGCATCGCCTCCAGCAAAAAAGCAGCACCCTGGCAGCAATTTATTATCGACAGCAGTGGCGTCACTGCCCATAGCTGGCATCTTCAGCCGGAAAGCGCGTCCGTCGTGGTGATTGATTCGGAAGGGATTGTGCGCTTCGCTAAAGATGGCGCCTTATCAGATGAGGATGTCGCCAGCGTGATGAAACAGTTGCGCGCATTGCTGGGCTGATTCAGGCAATATCGTGGTCAGGATGGCGCGTCAAAACACGGAATGCTGCTGAATTCGCCGACATTTTTATCACTGTAAGCTACGCTTAGTTGTAATAGATTTACCCGCCGTTCTTTGAAAACCTGCCAACTATGCTGTGGCAGCCGGGTACGATTATTGAAGATGGCATCGAATCATTTCGACCTGCTGTGACTTCCTCTGTAGATAAGGACAGCCATGATGACGGTCTGTGCAGAACAACACGTCAATTTCAGCCACAGTGATGCAGCCAGCCTGTTGAACGACATTGAGCAACGGCTTGATCAGCTTTTACCGGTTGAGAATGAACGTGATTTAGTCGGCGCGGCAATGCGCGAGGGTGCGCTGGCACCGGGAAAGCGCATTCGCCCGCTGCTGCTGCTGCTGGCCGCGCGCGATCTCGGCTGTAGCGCCACCCCTGTCGGGCTGCTGGATCTCGCCTGCGCAGTTGAGATGGTGCACGCCGCCTCCCTGATTCTGGATGACATGCCCTGCATGGATGATGCGCAGCTGCGTCGCGGACGACCGACCATTCACTGCCAGTATGGTGAACATGTCGCGATTCTGGCCGCAGTGGCGCTGCTGAGTAAAGCGTTTGGCGTGGTGGCAATGGCTGAAGGCTTAACGGCAGCCGCCAGAGCCGATGCGGTCGCGGAGCTATCCCACGCGGTCGGGATGCAGGGGCTGGTGCAGGGTCAGTTCAAGGATCTATCAGAAGGCGACAAGCCACGCAGTGCCGACGCGATTCTGATGACCAATCATTTTAAAACCAGCACTCTTTTCTGCGCCTCTATGCAGATGGCCTCTATTGTGGCGGAAACGCCAAAAGAGGCGCGCGAACAACTGCATCGCTTCTCGCTGAATCTTGGTCAGGCTTTTCAGCTGTTAGACGATCTCACCGACGGCATGGCGGATACCGGCAAAGATGCCCATCAGGATGACGGGAAATCGACGCTGGTTAATCTGCTGGGACCCCAGGCAGTTGAAACGCGACTGCGCGATCACCTGCGCTGTGCCAGCGAGCATCTGCTTTCGGCCTGCCAGGACGGTTATGCCACTCATCATTTTGTTCAGGCCTGGTTTGAGAAAAAACTCGCTGCCGTCAGTTAAGGATGCTGCATGAGCCACTTTGCGGTCATTGCACCGCCCTTTTATAGCCATGTCCAGGCGCTTGCGCATCTGAGCCAGGCCTTAATCGCACGCGGACATCAGATTACCTTTCTCCAGCAGACGGATGTCAGCGCACTACTTACTGACAGCCGGATCGGTTTTTTCCCGCTGGGTCTCGCCTCGCATCCGGCAGGCAGTCTTGCGCACACCCTGCAGCTGGCAGCGCATCCTCTTGGTCCGTCGATGCTTAAATTAATCAATGAGATGGCCCGCAGCACAGAGATGCTCTGCCGTGAACTACCGGTGGTGTTGAAGACGCTGGCGATTGATGGCGTGATCGTCGATCAGATGGAGCCAGCCGGTGCATTGGCAGCTGAGTCTCTGAACCTGCCCTACGTCTCTGTGGCCTGTGCGCTGCCACTGAATCGTGAACCCGATTTTCCGCTGGCCGTGATGCCGTTTGACTATGCAAATACCGATCAGACACGCGAACGTTATCGCGCCAGTGAAAAGATTTATGACTGGCTGATGCGCCGTCACGATCGCGTTATCGCCCGCAGCGCCCATGCGATGGGATTAACACCACGGGAAAAGCTGCATCACTGCTTTTCACCCCTGGCGCAGATCAGCCAGCTGATGCCGGAACTCGATTTCCCCCGACAGTCTTTGCCCGACTACTTTCATTCGGTGGGTCCGCTGCGTGCAGCGGTAACAGCGTCTGCCGCGTCGCAGCCACGCTACTTCCCGCACGGCGATAAACCGCGCATTTTTGCGTCACTCGGTACGCTGCAGGGACATCGCTACGGCCTGTTTAAAACCATCGTTCGCGCCTGTCATGAGATCGACGCGCAGTTGCTGCTGGCGCACTGCGGTCGCCTGTCATCGTTTCAGGCGGAAAAACTGGCGCTGTCAAGCCATGTTCAGGTGGTCGATTTTGCCGATCAGGCTGCCGCACTGGCGCAGGCCGATCTGGCGATTACCCACGGCGGCATGAATACCGTGCTGGATGCCGTTAACCATTTGACGCCACTGCTGGCGATTCCGCTGGCCTTTGATCAGCCAGGCGTCGCGGCCAGAGTGGTCTGGCACGGTATCGGACGTCGCGCTTCACGCTTCACGACCAGCCACGCGCTGGCCCGTCAGCTTCAGACCCTGCTGGCTGATGAAAGCTACGGCCAGCAGATGAAAACGTTGCGCGATGCGCTTTGTCAGGCGGGCGGTAGCGCCCTCGCAGCGGACATCGTCGAACAGGCGATGCACACCCGCAAACCGGTCATCACCAGGAGAGATTATGCCGCGGTATGATCTGATTCTGGTGGGCGCAGGGCTGGCTAATGGCTTAATCGCCCTGCGTTTGCGCCAGCAGCGTCCTTCACTGCGTATGCTGCTTATTGATGCAGAAAGTGAGCCTGGCGCGCATCATACCTGGTCGTTTCATGCGGAAGACCTCACTGTCACACAGCATCACTGGATTGCCCCGCTGGTGGTTCATCACTGGCCCGGTTATGAGGTGCGCTTTCCGCAACGAAACCGTTCCCTTAACAGCGGCTATTTTTGTGTCACTGCAGAGCGTTTCGCGCAGGTCATCCGCGACCGGTTTGCGCCTGACCTGCTACTGAATACGTGCGTGGCGAGCATTGCTTCACGCTCGGTCACGCTGGAGGATGGCCGGGTACTGGAAACTGACGCGGTGATCGATGGTCGTGGCTACCAATCCGATGCGGCGTTGCGCATGGGCTTCCAGGCGTTTGTGGGTCAGGAGTGGCAGCTCAGTGCGCCCCACGGCCTGACCGCGCCAGTCATCATGGACGCGACCGTGGACCAGCAGTCAGGCTATCGCTTTGTCTACAGCCTGCCCTTTTCGGCGGATACGCTGCTGATTGAAGATACCCACTATATTGATAACGCCACGCTGGAAGGCGATCGTGCCCGTCAGAATATCCGTGACTATGCCGCTCAGCAGGGCTGGCAGTTAAAACAGCTATTGCGTGAAGAACAGGGTGCGTTACCGATTACGCTGACCGGCGACGTGGACGCATTCTGGCGGACGCGCGATCTGCCCTGCAGCGGTCTGCGTGCCGGGTTATTCCATCCTACCACCGGCTACTCGCTGCCACTGGCGGTCGCACTGGCTGACCGGCTGGCGCAGATGCAGTCGTTCACCTCAGAGACCCTGTACGCCACCATTGAGCAGTTTGCCGGTCACACCTGGCAGCAGCAGCGCTTCTTCCGCATGCTGAACCGGATGCTGTTTCTGGCGGGTCCGGCAGACCAGCGCTGGCAGGTTATGCAACGTTTTTACGGCCTTCCCGAAGGTCTGATTGCCCGTTTTTATGCGGGAAAACTCACTGTGTCTGATCGGCTGCGCATCTTAAGCGGCAAGCCGCCGGTTCCCGTACTGGCTGCGCTACAGGCTATTATGACTCCTCACCGTCAACAGGCGATGCAATGAACAGAACGACAGTAATTGGTGCAGGCTTTGGGGGTCTGGCGCTGGCCATTCGCCTTCAGGCGTCAGGGATCCCTACGCGACTGCTGGAGCAGCGTGACAAGCCTGGCGGCCGCGCTTATGTCTACGAGGATCAGGGCTTTACCTTCGATGCCGGCCCGACGGTGATTACCGATCCCAGTGCTATTGAGGAGCTGTTCACCCTGGCAGGCAAAAAGCTCTCGGACTATGTCGAACTGCTGCCGGTGAAACCGTTTTATCGCCTCTGCTGGGAGTCCGGCAAGGTATTCAGTTATGACAACGATCAGCCCGCGCTGGAAGCGCAGATCAGCGCATTTAATCCGCGTGACGTTGAAGGCTATCGTCGCTTTCTGGCCTATTCCCGTGCGGTGTTTGCGGAAGGTTATCTGAAACTTGGGACCGTGCCGTTTCTGTCGTTCCGCGACATGCTGCGTGCCGCGCCTCAGCTGGCAAAACTGCAGGCGTGGCGCAGCGTCTACAGCAAAGTGGCGAGCTATATTGAAGATGAGCATCTGCGTCAGGCGTTTTCTTTCCACTCGCTGCTGGTAGGCGGAAATCCATTTGCCACCTCGTCAATCTATACCCTGATTCATGCGCTGGAACGTGAATGGGGCGTCTGGTTCCCGCGTGGCGGCACGGGCGCACTGGTACAGGGCATGGTGAAACTGTTTGAAGATCTGGGCGGCGAAATGGAGCTGAATGCCAGCGTAGCCCGACTTGAGACGCAGAAAAATAAAATTACCGCTGTGCACCTGAAAGATGGTCGGGTATTCCCGACCCGCGCGGTTGCCTCTAATGCGGATGTGGTTCACACCTACCGCGAACTGCTGAGTCAGCATCCGGCCGCTGTGGCAAAGGGAAAATCTCTGCAGAACAAGCGCATGAGCAACTCGCTGTTTGTACTCTATTTTGGACTGAGTCATCATCACGATCAGCTCGCGCATCACACGGTCTGCTTTGGCCCGCGCTACCGTGAATTGATTGATGAGATCTTTAACAAAGATGCTCTGTCAGAGGACTTTTCGCTTTACCTTCACGCGCCATGCGTGACCGATACGTCACTGGCACCCGCTGGCTGCGGCAGTTATTACGTGCTGGCACCGGTGCCGCACCTCGGCACCGCCGATATCGACTGGGCGGTTGAAGGACCACGTCTGCGCGATCGCATCTTCGACTATCTGGAACAGCACTACATGCCGGGCCTGCGCAGCCAGCTGGTGACGCACCGCATGTTCACGCCGTTTGATTTCCGCGATGAACTGAATGCGTATCAGGGCTCGGCATTCTCGGTCGAGCCGATTCTGACGCAAAGCGCCTGGTTCCGGCCCCACAATCGCGATAAGAACATCAATAATCTTTATCTGGTCGGCGCGGGCACCCATCCCGGCGCGGGCATTCCAGGGGTGATTGGTTCGGCCAGGGCCACCGCAGGATTAATGCTGGAGGATCTGGCTTGAATAGTCCGTCACTACTTGATCATGCCGTAGAAACCATGGAAGTGGGCTCGAAAAGCTTTGCCACGGCATCGAAACTGTTTGATGCCAAAACCCGACGCAGTGTGCTGATGCTCTACTCGTGGTGTCGTCACTGTGATGATGTCATTGACGATCAGGTGCTGGGATTCAGCAACGATACGCCGTCACCGCAATCCGCCGAACAGCGCCTGGCGCAGCTGGAGATGAAAACCCGTCAGGCCTATGCCGGATCGCAGATGCATGAGCCCGCCTTTGCCGCCTTTCAGGAGGTCGCGATGGCGCACGATATTCTGCCTGCTTACGCTTTTGATCACCTGGCAGGCTTTGCGATGGATGTCCATGAGACCCGCTATCAGACGCTGGATGATACGCTGCGCTACTGCTATCACGTGGCGGGTGTGGTCGGCCTGATGATGGCGCAGATTATGGGCGTGCGCGACAACGCGACGCTGGATCGCGCCTGCGATCTCGGTCTGGCGTTTCAGCTGACCAATATTGCCCGCGATATTGTTGAAGATGCTGAAACGGGACGCTGTTATCTGCCCGCAGAGTGGCTGGCTGAAGAGGGGCTGACGCGGGAGACGCTGGCCGATCCGCGCAATCGTCAGGCACTCAGCCGCGTTGCCCGCCGGCTGGTGGAGACGGCAGAGCCCTATTATCGATCGGCATCGGCTGGGTTGCCCGGTTTACCGCTGCGTTCAGCGTGGGCGATTGCGACAGCAAAACAGGTTTATCGTAAGATTGGTATGAAAGTGGTTGAGGCGGGTGCAGAGGCGTGGCAACAACGTCAGTCCACCAGCACGCCAGAGAAACTGGCCATGCTGGTGGCGGCATCCGGTCAGGCGGTTACTTCCCGGATGGCGCGTCCTGCTCTGCGCCCGGCTTATCTCTGGCAGCGCCCCGTTTAACGCCGTGACGTTCCCTGAGCGTCGCCTGCAGTTTTGACAGCGGCGGCGCGTAGAGAAAACCAAACGAAACACAATCTTCTTTGCCGCGTACGGCATGATGCAGGCGATGCGCCATATAAAGCCGGCGCAGATAACCCCGGCGTGGCACATAGCGGAAAGGCCAGCGCTGATGAACCAGACCGTCATGGACGATAAAATAGAGCAGGCCATAGAGCGTCATCCCTGCGCCAATCCACTGCAACGGCCAGATGCCCGTGCTGCCCAGATAAATAAGTAAAATCGACAGGCCCGCGAACACCACCGCATAGAGATCGTTAACCTCGAACCAGCCCTTATGCGGCTCATGATGTGACAGATGCCAGCCCCAACCCCAGCCATGCATAATATATTTGTGCGCCAGCGCAGCCGTTATCTCCATGCCGATAACGGTGACCAGAACAATCAGGGCATTCCAAATCCACAACATAGCTTCTCCCGAACATGCATCCTGCAAAGTTGCGCAGAGGGATAATTTTAACAGAGATTAGGGAAAACCGCGTTCAGGAGAAGAATAAGGTGAAAAGCTGCCAGAAGCTAAGTCAGATTCATTGCAGGGTAGGCACCTTTCAGATCGGATCATGATCCATCGGTGTGCGAAAAGCGTGACGTGCAGCAACCATCAACTGACTGGCTGTTACGGTGGTGGGGAGTCGAAGCAGAATTTTACTCGCCTGCCAGTAACAGAGCACCATGACCTCATCCTCTTCTTTTTCAGCCAGCTCATGCAGCCGCGCGCGTAGTGATAACACGTCAATACTCTGCTGCTCATCCAGCATGTCAGAGATCGTCTTGTTAATGACGCGATGGAGAATTTTCCAGGTAAGATCGGTATACAAAATCAACCTCTTCTGACGCTTATCGGCCCCAGGCAGACGATCAGCAGGCAAAAAGCAGAAATGGCTTTACCCTTCGGGTGAGCAAACTCTGCAGATAACTATAGCTTCTCGCAAGTGACGAAGCAGGGCCAGCTGTTGAGAATGCCAAAGTCGATAATTCTAACGATTAATGGCCCTGGCTGTCGCCTGTTACGCGCGGGTCAGCCGCTGATTGCTGTTTTTTGTAACAATTCCAGCTGATTCTTAACTGGCTGATGTGATTAGGATTTGCCAGGGTAAGGACAATTCCCGTTTTGTTTATCTTTAAGGAGTTTTCGATGAGTCAGCATGCGGATGTCCTGAGCTGGGGCCACGGTCCCGCAATTTTTGAAGTCTTTCTGGAACCCACCTGCCCTTTTTCGGTACGCGCGTTCAATAAACTCGACGCGTTACTGGCGCACGTGGGTGAAGAGAAGATGACCCTGAAGATTCGCCTGCAATCACAGCCGTGGCACCTCTACTCCGGCGTAATTGTGCGTTATATCCTTGCCGCCGCCAGCGGCAGTAAAGAGGCGGCGAAGAAGGTGATGAAGGCCGTCGCCGATCATCGCGAAGAGTTTGAGTTTACCGATCACTGCACCGGCCCGAACCGGGATGCGACGCCGAACCAGATTCTGGCCCGACTGAAAGAGTACAGCGGCGTGGATGCCAGCGCCGCATTTGATCAGCCCGATCTGCAGAATGCGATTAAATGGCACTGCAAATATAGCCGCCAGAATGGTATTCACGTTTCACCAACCTTCATGGTGAACGGTCTGGTGCAACCCGATATCAGTAGCGGTGACGACATTGAACACTGGGCGAGCTTTCTGATTTGTTAATTTTTATGCGCGGCTGTAGCTGGCCGCGCCAGACTGTATCTCTTCTCTGCCATACCGCACGCACGCAAACCCAATCTCCTGAAAATTAAGCCTGTTTTCCCATGAGCAGGCCGGGTAAGCTGTAGCGCTATCAACAGCATTTATACCGCTGCTACATCATTTTAACGGCATCGCTGGCCACTATTCACGCCGGTCAGGCGCTTATTTCATTAAGGATTTTCGTATGTCGATGACGCTGGAACAACTGCAGGACAAATATCCTGGTGCCTTCGCAGATGCATTTGGTGATTCCCCGGAATTAGCCAGCGAGCTGGCAACGCTGATTATTGCCGGAAAGAAGGTCGCCACCTGTGGTTCGTTACGCAGCTGGCAGGATCAGGAAGCACTGCCGCAGCCAGGCGGCCACAGCATTGTTCTGAATGGCGATCAGCAGCCCGCCTGCGTGATCCGCACCACCGGACTGTTCCTGACGCGTTTTGACCGCGTCACGCCAGAAATGGCGATGCTGGAGGGTGAAGGCGATCTCAGCCTCGACCACTGGCGGCAGGAGCATCAGCGCTACTTTGAACGTGAAGGCTATTTCCATAAGGAAATGGAGCTGATTTTCGAGACGTTCCAGCTGGTCGAGGTTGTTTAGAACGGCAGGCTACAGCGTGTTTGCCGCCATCAGCGCCAGCCGCGTGATCCCCCGTTCGGCAAGGTTCTCTGCCGCCTGAGCAGCACGCATGCCACTGGTACACACCAGCACCACGCGCCGATCGGACGGCGGCTGCCAGGCCGCTATCTGCTGCGGCAGAATGCGTAACACCCGTTCGGCCACACTGACCGGCGCTTCTTCGGGACTGCGCAGTTCCACAATGCAATCGTCCTCACTGAGCATCGGCTTATCGATAAATGGGATGCCCGGCGCATCGGGTTCGGGTGCATCGTCAAAGCGGAATTGCCTGATGTGCCAGGCCACAAAGTCGCAGTGGATCATGCAGCCGAGCGGCGACGGCGTCAGTTTCAGTAACACGCTCAGCGCCATCTGCGCCTGCATTGCGCCCAGCGTCGCTACCGCAGGCCCCATTACGCCAGCCGTGTTGCAGTTACCCGAAGCCATCGGCAACTGAGGAAACAGCGCACGATAACCGGGCGCACCGCCGCAGAATCCACCGACATAGCCTTTGCGACCCAGCACCGAGGCGCAGATCAGCGGCAGACCACGCGGAGAGCAGGCGTCGGAGAGTTGATAGGTGATGGCGAAGTTATCCGCCGCATCCACCACCAGATCGATTCCCTCCAGCGCCTGTGGCAGCTGACTGGCGCTCAACATCTGGGGATGCGCCTCAACGTGGCAGTCAGGATTTCGCTGCGCCAGCGCGCGCTGCGCACAGATTGCTTTGGGCTGACCCACATCCCCGACGCCAAACAGCGTCTGCCGGTGGAGGTTGTGCAGCTCAACCCGATCGCCATCGTAAAGCCGAATAAACCCCATGCCCGCGCCGGCCAGTAACGGCAACAGTGTCGCGCTAAGTCCGCCCGCGCCTACCACCAGCACCCTTGCTCTCCTCAGGCGCTGTTGCCCCGCTTCACCAATCTCCGGCAACATGGTCTGACGCTGATAACGATCCATTGCTGCTCCTCAGAACTGTGCCAGACCAAAAATTGGTGTGGAAGCTGACGCCATGTCGCGCTGCTCCATCAATCCCGCCTCAAACGCCTCATGCCCGCCGTGGATCGCGGCAGCAAAGGCACCCGCCATCCGCACCGGATCGCGCGCTTTTGCCACCGCCGTGTTAAGCAGCACACCGTCAAAGCCCATCTCCATCGCCTGCGCCGCCTGACCTGGCGCACCGATGCCCGCATCAATTATCAGCGGCACATCTTTAAACCACGCCCGCATAGAACGCAGCCCTTCGATATTGCGCAGCCCCTGGCCGGAACCGATCGGCGCACCCCAGGGCATCAGCACTTCACAACCCGCTTCCAGCAGTTTCTCACCGACAATCAGATCTTCGGTGGTGTAGGGAAAGACCTGGAAGCCGTCAGCGCAGAGGATCCGCGCGGCTTCAACCAGCGCAAAGGGATCGGGCTGAAGCGTGTCGGCATGACCAATCACCTCCAGCTTGATCCACGGCGTGTCGAACAGTTCACGCGCCATCTGTGCCGTCGTCACCGCCTCTTTCACCGTATGGCAGCCCGCGGTATTCGGCAGAATCCGTTTGTTGAGCTGCTGCAACAGCGTGCGAAAGGCACCGCCCTGGCTGCCTTCACGACGCAGGCTGACGGTAATAATCTCCGCACCTGATGCGTCGATCGCCTGATGCAGAATGTCCGGTGACGGATAACCGGCAGTTCCAAGCAGAAAACGGGATTGTGGAATGAATTGATAGAACATGTTTAACCTCCCTGCATCGGTGACAGGATTTCCAGCTGGCTACCCGCTTCAAGCTGCTGACTGACATAACGGCTGCGCGGCACAAACTCACCGTTCAACGCGGTGGCGACGGTACGCGGGTCGATCTGCTGCTCCGCCATAAGTTCCGCCAGCGTTATGGCGCTGGTTTCAATCGTGCGTCCATTAAGTTGAACTCGCATGAGTCATCTCCTGGGTGAGTTGCAGCATGAGTTTTTCAGCCATAATCGGGGCCAGTAAAAAGCCGTGGCGGTACAGCCCGTTTAACGAGAAACGGCCATTTTCATAGCGGACTTCTGGCAGGTTCTGGCGGTAGGCGGGACGCAGGCCGGTGCCGCTCTTTACGATCCGTGCTTCAGCCAGCGCCGGATGCAGACTGTAAGCCGCGCTCAGCAGCTCCATCATCGCCCTGACGCTGATCGGGCTGCTGTCGTGACTTTCGACCATGGTGGCTCCGAGCATGAAGTGGCCTCCGGCACGCGGCACCAGATAGCAGGGAAAGCGCGGATGCAGCAGACGGACCGGACGGGAGAGCTGAACGTCATGCGTATGCAGGATCAGCATTTCGCCCCGCACGGCGCGCAGAGCGGGCTGCTGATTAAGAGCATGGATGCCGCGGCAGTCGATGATTTTGCCGCCGGGTTTACCACTGTGAAAAGGTATGCCAGCTTCCTGCAGTTTGACGTGCAGTTGCTGCAGTGCGCGACGCGGATCAAGATGCGCCTCTGCGGCAAAGAACAGGCCTCGGGTAAAGCGATTTTCCAGCGCTGGTTCGATGTCACCGGGCGCGACCCACTGATGCTGCTGCGTCATGCTGGCGAAGCGCGTCAGTTCACGATTGTCACGCGGTGGCGCAACCACCAGCGTGCCCTGCTGCTCCACGCCGTCGACGCGTTTCGTCCACCATCCGGCAGCATGCTGGCCCCATTCGATGACCTGTGGCGGCGCGCTTTCTGCTTCGCACCAGGGCGCAAGCATGCCACCCGCCCAGTGCGAGGCGGCACGACAGTCAGGTTGCGTAATGACTTCAACGGCTTCTCCCCGTTCCAGCAGTAACGTGGCGACACACAGCCCGGCAACGCCGCTGCCCAGCACAGACCAGCGGCTCATTGTGCCCACCGGATAGGAAGAGAGTGATTAAGAATGAGATGTTTCACTATGGCCTCGTTATCGGTTAACGACGACCCGTGATACAGAGGGAATAGGCAAAGGCGTCGCGAACGCGCGCCTGCGGCAAGTATCGGATGCGATACCCGTCTTCCTACGCCAGTATCAACTGGGTCAGGTTCTAAGGGTCGCTAAGCCGCGCGCTGCGCTATTAGCCTCTCAGTCTCTCTGGCGAGACTCCCCTGACGGCTTTAGTTTTAAGTTAAGCGGGCAGCTTCGTCAAGCCGCGTGGGTGAAGACGAGTCAGAAATTCGGGGGATATGTGCAGGCGTTTACTATAAGTGTGAAGGCTCTGCATTCGCAGACGAGAAAACAGAGAAGTGCTGAAACGGCAGGCGCCTTAAAGCGCCTGTAGCGATTGTGTCACCACGTCGGTTATTTCACGAATACGCGGTTCAGCACGGCGATAATAGGTCCACTTTCCTACTTTGCTGGCTTCGACCAGTCCCGCATTGTGCAGGGCTTTCAGACATAACGAAGTAGCGGGCTGTGATAAGCCCGCCTTGTCCTGGATGAGGGTGGCACAGACGCCATACTGAGCGAAGGGATAGAGCTGCGAATAGCCGGCAAACGCTTCGTCAGGATTTTTAAGCCACTTCAGCACTGCCACCCGGGTCGGATTGGATAGTAACTTCAGGGCATTTTCGGGGGACATGCCGCCTCACATAAGATCAGGATTGAAAAACAGGATAGTCAGTATAGCCTTTCTCAGTGCCGCCATACAGGGAGGCGTGATCAACAGGATTCAGCGGAAAACCTGCTTTAATGCGTGCCGGCAAATCGGGATTCGCAATAAACGAGCGGCCAAAACCCGCCAGGTCACCCCAGCCTTTATCCAGCATACGCTGTGCTTTTTCCGCCGTGTAGCGACCAGAATAGATGATCGGAGAGCGGAATGTTTCCCGAAGCGCAATCCGGAAACTTTCTGGCGTATCCGGACTATTATCCCAGTCTGCTTCGGCAATAGAAAGATAGCCAACTTCCAGTTCATTCAGCAGCTGCGCGGCGCGGATGTAGGTCGCCTGGGGATCGCTTTCAACCAGGCCAAGATAGACGCGTTCTTCGTCGGTACTCGAAAACAGCGGCGCAAACCGCACGCCAACGCGATGGCTGCCAAATACCGCGCTGACCGCCCCAACAACTTCACGCAGGAAGCGCAGACGATTCTCTGCTGAGCCGCCATATTCATCCGTGCGGAAGTTGGTGTGCTCCGAAATAAACTGGTTAATCAGATAACCGTTGGCAGAATGCAGTTCCACACCGTCAAAACCGGCCTCTTTTGCATTTTCTGCCGCACGTCGATAAAGCGCCACGATCTCTTTTACTTCCGCGTTGGTCAGTGTCCGTGGTTCGCTGGGTGCAGTTAATATCCCCTTACCGGGTCCGGTTTCGATAAACACCCGCACGTTATCGGCGGCAATGGCCGAAGGGGCGACCGGTGCCTGATTACCCGGCTGAAGTTCATTGTGAGAGACGCGACCAACGTGCCAGAGCTGACAGAAAATCGTGGCGCCTTCCTGATGTACCGCCTCTGTAACCTTTTTCCAGCCCGCGATCTGGGCGTCGCTGTGGATCCCCGGCGTCCATGCATAACCCTGCCCGCGAGGTTCAATCTGAGTGCCTTCGGTGATCATCAGGCCCGCGCTGGCACGCTGACGGTAATACTCCACCATCATATCGCCGGGAATATTGCCCGGCTGATCACTGCGGCAACGCGTCAGTGGCGGCAATACGATGCGGTTACGAAGTGTGAGATCGCCCAGGTTCAGGGGGGTAAACAGTGACGGCATGACAAAAATTCCTCTGATAAGTAAGAGGTGCCATTATATTTACACATTTAAATTTGTAAATGTGTAATGAGTGCTTTTTGTTTCTAGCCGGGTTTATCAGAGTGTCTCATCTGACTAAACAGCCCCATCGTAGTTATCTTGCAGACGCGGCTCTCAGGCTGGCCTTTATTGCCACGAGAGAGCCGCCAGCCGCAGGATCGTCACTGTTTAAGCTATGTATTTATCAGCGAACGTCTGCCACTGCTGGCGATAAACCTCCAGCTGTTTAAGGGCGTCATTGATTGAGGGTTGTGCTTTGTTGCCCGGATTCGGGGTAGAACGAATCGCATCGGCAAACACGCTGAAGATGGCGTTCATGTCACTGCCCAATTTTGTCGCTTCGAACATTCTGGCCAGCTCATTCTGTGGCCGCGCGGTGCCGCTCTTTAGCTGGTTAAGATAATCACGTGCATCCGCCACGATTTCACGGGTGCCATATTGGTGCGCGATATCCAGCATCTGCTGTGCCCCAGCCGCGTACGCTCTTCTCGGAAATGCCACTTTACCGTCAATCATCTCATCAACAATGCCTGTCGCCTGCTCCCGCTTGTCATCCGGAACATATTTCTCAATAAGTTTGTGCAGCTTTACCTGCGTCAACGTTATTGCCATCGCTTCAGAGGTATCACTGTTATCGTACTGATTTTGCCCCACCTGACCTTCAGCGAGCACCTGATGAAGTGCGCCCGCAAATTCATCCATACTGGCCTGGGAGTTATCTGTTGTCATATCCAGTAGCGGATGGAATGTCCTTGCATCACAGTTTGTATAGAGATTGTTGAAAAGCGCAAAACCGAGATTAAACGTGGGTACCTGATTAGCTGATCGGCTTGCCAGCAGATCGTTAAGGGTTTTATCCTGCTGTTCAGCGGAGACAGGTTCAGCAACAACCTGCATCAGGCGGTCTCTTGCCTCCTGAGAGATGATAACTACAGCATCGGGAAGCGTTTTTCCGGTAATAGACTCGGTGTTGACACCTGAAGATGGTTTAATTGCGTCGGAAGCGACATAGCTATTTGCCACTCCGTCTGTAAATCCATTGATTAGTACCATAATTCCCTCTACGGTTTAATTGATTAAGTAACTAATCGTCAGGATGTAACAAAAATTTACCGTAAAAATTCATTTTGTGAGGCGGGTGGGTTAATTGAAAATCAGATCATCAGGTACGCTTTGACATGACTTTGATTCATTATGCCCTCAGAAGCCCTTATTTGCGCCTCCCTCAGGTCAACACATTCCAGTTGAGATTAAAACCTTGCGAGTTGCATAGAAATCAACATGTAAGCAGGCCGTTATTCATTTAAGGCAGGGCAAATTCAAAGGAAATATTGTGAATAGTGCACTTACTTTAGAGGCGCTGGG
Organism: Pantoea sp. QMID4; assembly: GCF_030270445.1. Classification (NCBI taxonomy): domain Bacteria; kingdom Pseudomonadati; phylum Pseudomonadota; class Gammaproteobacteria; order Enterobacterales; family Erwiniaceae; genus Pantoea; species Pantoea sp. QMID4. The sequence continues at coordinate 400,730 of NZ_BSXL01000005.1, forward strand.
TCCACGCATTTGTATCATCGGTCCTTCAAATAGCGGTAAATCCACCTTAGCAGAGGCTATTTACCGCAAAACGAATTTACCTGTTGTTCATCTTGATCAACTTCATCATCTTCCGAATAGTCAATGGATTCCCAGAGCAGCGGAGGCATTTCGCCGTTTGCATGCAGATGCAGTGAGTCAGGAAAAATGGGTGATGGAGGGGAATTATACAAAATGCATTGAGGAACGATTTGCCCATGCAACGGGATTGATTCTTCTGGATGTAAAAGTGACCGTGGCACTGCTGCGTTATATTCGCAGGTGTTATTCATCGATACCGCGAATAGGGGGGCTTGGGATGAGCAGAGAGTCCGTAACCCTGGAGATGCTGAAATATATTGTCCATACTGCCCCGCAGAATCGTAAGTATCATCAGACGCTTTACGACCAGGTCAGATTGCCAAAAGTTCTGCTTGATTCTCCGCACAAGATTGAAGCCTGTTCAGAATACTGGGGCTTACAGTTAAAAAAATAAGTAACCCACACCGCTGCGATTAATCAACAATCTTTAAGCTCGTCAGTAGCGTATACAGAGACGCTACTGGCCCAGCATGATTAGTCTCTGAACGGGTATGGTCCCACGGCATGGCGTCATCGGTACAATAATCCCCTATGCATTGCATTGCGACAGGGGCATTCAGTAAGCCGATCGGAAGCCAGATGTAAGGCCGGTCGCGCAACCTGTTTGGAACAGCAGAACCACAGCTGACGCAAAAGTCAGTGCGATAACCTGTTGGTTTACGCCACGACGCGATCTGGCTCTCGCCTGCTACCCAGGCAAAGTCACGCTCTTTTATCAGCGTTGCCAGGTTATAACCGGTTCCGGTCTGCTTTCTGCACAGAGAGCAGTGACAACGGTAATAGAGCGTGGGGGTAACCGAAATCTCAAAAACAACGGTTTCACACAGACATGAGCCTTTCATTTTTCGCCTTTAAGATTAGGATTCTGGGTTGTGCGCGGGCTATCGCATTGCATCGCTCACTGCCGCTTCGGCTCATCACTTCATCGTTCCAGGTGATGAGTCAGAAACGGATGACGCTCCGTCATCGTTAGCCGTAATTAGTTGCGGCTGAAGACCAGTTTCAATCCTGCCAGCGCAAAGCAACAGGCTAACAGTGCATCCAGCCCGCGGCTAATACGGCGGTAAAAAGCGCTCATTACAGCCGTCGAGAACAGCAAAGCATAGCCACCGAACACAATCATGCAGATCGCCGCACAGCCGCCAATGATCATCGGTAACGTAGAGGCGATCGCATCCGGTTTAAGGGCAAATGACATAATCGCCACCCAGGTCAGAATCGCTTTGGGGTTGCCGATATGCATCAGAATACCCTGACGGAACAGGCTGCCATAAGCGACCCGGGTATCGCTGGTTTTAAATTCACCGGCTTCTGTGCGGCGTAACGCAGATTTACCGACTTTAAACGCCAGCCAGAGCAGATATAATCCGCCGCCAATTTTTAACACAATCAGCAGTTGAGCAAAGGTTGTCAGCACGGTCAGCACACCGCAGGCTGCCAGCAGCGCCCAGACCATCGAACCACTCACGACACCCGCAGCCAGCGCCAGCGCGGCACCTCTGCCCTTTTTCATCGCTGTCCCCATTATCGCCATATTGCTCGGTCCGGGGCTGGCCGTAGCAACAAAATAGGTCGTGAAGATTAGGATTAACTCGTGTGAAAGTGCCATCATTTACTCTGGATGAGGGGTTATTCATCATTTATAAAGGCTGACGCAGAAATTTACAATTTATTCACACCCTGTTAGTCATCTTCGTGAAATTGACATAACAGGCTGCGATTCAAAACAGCCTTTATCCATGTTTTGTGTTGTTCGCGCCGTCGTGCTTTTCTGCACAGCACTCACTTTTGATCAGGAATGTTTGCGATTACCCAGTCGAAGCGGCATAAATGTCAGTTCCATTCAGCACGCGGACTGAGTACTCACTTCTTTCATCATGTCTGCTTCGGTTAAGCCCGGTTTTTATGCAGCGTAATTGAGTCGGTATTGTCTGATTCAATGCCCGCCACCATTTTGCGCTTTTTGTTCTCACAGACAAGCTGGCTCAACGTCCGCATCGGGGCAGCACTATTCCTTTTCCATGTGACTTTTTATTAACGTAAATAGAGTACTCAACGAACTGACGGTGTCCATCCCAGGGCCGCCAGTCCCTATCTGACGTATATCCCAGCACGCGCGGTCTCTGAACGGATATCGCCAAAGCACTGCGCGCTCAGCTAACCCAGGATAGTTAACGAGTATGTCGGGCATAAATATCAGGCCGGGTAATCGTCCAGATGAAGTTTTCCCGGTTTAACGGTTCATAACCGAACTTTTCATAGAGCCAGGGAGCCGTAGTAGTACACAGCAGGATTCTGCGCAGTTTTCTGAAAACCGGATGGTCATGAATAGACGTCATCAGCCATCTACTCAGTCCCTTGCCCTGATATTCTTCCAGAAGATAGACATCACATAAGTAAGCGAAGGTTGCATAATCGGTGATGAGCCGGGCAAACCCTATTTGTAACTCATCGTGGTAGACGCCAAAAGTCAGGCTGTTATCTATCGACACAGCGACAGTATTCATGTCGATGCCTGCCGCCCAGGTTGAGCGCGTCAGATACTGATGGATAGCCTCATGGTCTAATTTTTTCTTGTCGGTGCTGATCAAATATGAGCTATTGCGCCATTCAAATACTGTGTTCATCTTTAATTCCTCTCCCTGATTTCTGATATTGTGAACTATCAGGTCAGTCTGATCATGCTGTGACATCCCTGAACTCATATCAGATATAACATGGCTCCGCTGGCAAAAGGTCCAGGTGAAAGATATTTTTTGAAAGGAGGGGGCGGGAAAATAGAGAGTGCAGAGGGTGAGAAGTGACGCTTGATTAATATTGATATTTATCCGAAATCAACCAGCGCCAGGCGCACGTATAAAGACTCAATCCGGCTTTTGATTTCTTATTATCAAATCGCCAGCCGGACAGAGCCTGCTCAGAAAAGCTTATTTTCCCAGAATTTCTCGGCGGACAATTTCGGCACCCGCACTCAACGCATGCAGTTTGCCATTTGCAACCTGACGCGGCAGAGGAATCATACCGCAGTTGGTTGAAGGATAGAGATTTTCAGCATCCACGAACTGCAGCGCTTTACGCAGCGTGTTTGCTACTGCTTCCGGCGTCTCAATTTCATGAGTAGCCACGTCGATAGCACCCACCATGACTTTTTTACCGCGAATCAGCTCGATCAGATCCATCGGAACACGCGAGTTCTGACACTCCAGTGAGATGATGTCGATAGCCGAACGCTGCAGTTTCGGGAAGACCTCTTCGTACTGACGCCACTCTGTGCCCAGCGTTTTTTTCCAGTCGGTATTCGCTTTAATGCCGTAGCCGTAGCAGATGTGAACGGCGGTTTCGCATTTCAGTCCTTCAATAGCTCGCTCAAGCGCAGCGATACCCCAGTCATTCACTTCATCGAAGAAGACGTTAAAGGCTGGTTCGTCGAACTGAATAATATCAACGCCGGCGGCTTCTAACTCTTTCGCTTCCTGGTTGAGGATTTTTGCAAATTCCCAGGCCAGCTTTTCACGACTTTTATAGTGATTGTCATAGAGAGTATCGATCATCGTCATCGGCCCCGGCAACGCCCACTTAATAGGACGATCGGTCAGCTTGCGCAGAATTTTTGCATCTTCAACAAACACCGGCTTCTGGCGTGAGACTTCACCCACCACGGTTGGCACGCTGGCGTCATAACGATTACGGATGCGGACCACTTCACGCTTCTCAAAATCCACGCCGCTGAGGTGTTCAATAAACGTCGTCACAAAGTGCTGACGGGTCTGCTCACCATCACTGACGATATCAATACCGGCGCGAACCTGGTCGTCCAGACAGAGACGCAGTGCATCTCTTTTACCGTCAATTAACTCTTCATCCTGCAGTTTCCAGGGTGACCAGAGCACCTCTGGCTGCGCGATCCAGGACGGTTTAGGCAGGCTGCCCGCAGTGGATGTCGGTAATAAAGTTTTCATAGCAGGTGACCTTTTGTTTTAAATTAATCAAAGAACGGATTCAGCAGACCATTGTGCGAGAAGTGTCTGATTCGGCTTGATGAAATGCGCCTCAGTAAACTTACCCTGCTCAACGGCCAGACGGCTGCGCTCTTCGCGATCGTAAACGATGCGGGTTAATGAAAAATCCTGATGCTGCAGCGTTGGCTGATAGCACTGTCCGGCTGCAGAATTCGCGTTGTAAATTTCCGGGCGATAGATTTTCTGGAACGTTTCCATGGTGCTGATCGTGCTGATCAGCTCAAGATTGGTGTAATCACTGAGCAGGTCACCGTGGAAGTAGAAGGCCAGCGGCGCAACACTGCCCTGCGGCATAAAGAAACGCACTTTCAGGCCCATTTTTCCAAAATAAAAATCAGTCAGCGAAGGCGCATCCTGCTGGTATTCGATGCCCAGCACCGGATGCACGTTACCGGTACGCACATAGGTATTTTTGCTCGACACACTCAGGCAGATGACCGGAGATTTATTGAAGTTTTCTTTATAGGCCGCTGAGTTGACGAAGCTTTTAAAAATATTGCCGTGCAGCTGGCCAAAGTCATCTGGCAGACTGAATTCAGTCTGGCCTCTATTATGCTCTGTCAGCACCACGCTGAAATCATAATCACGCACGTAGGATGAGAAGTTATTGCCGACAATCCCTTCGAAACGTTCACCGGTTTTGTGATCGACGATATGGGTCTTCAGAATCTCAATCGCCGGGAACGATTCGTCATTGCTGCCAGGACGAAGGTTCAGCTCAGCAGAAATAATCTCAAGTTCGACAGAGTAACGATCGCTTTTGGGGTTATCCCAATGCGCCAGCGCGTTAAACCGGTTGTCGATCATTGCCAGCGCGTTGTGCAGGTTTTCCTGGCGTTTTTCGCCACGCGCCAGATTAGCGAAGTTAGTCGTCGCCCGCGTATTTCTCGAAGGGTTATAGTTTTCGTCGAAACGAATGCGCTTAAGGGTAAAGGCTAAGTTGTTCATCGCTATCGGGTATCCTGGTCGCTGATATGAATTGTTGCTTCAGGGTTATGCTGCTTCGCTATCCCTTAACACGCATTCATATGACTCAAAGTTATTAACAATTCTTACTTTATGCCTCAACATCCGGTTGAAAAAAAGTGATTAAATTTCAACGAACATGAAGGAAATTCATGTTGAGGCGGGAATGTTGGGGATTTTTCATGCGGCCAGCACGCCTTTAATCATCTTGAGCTACATCAGAGTGTTTAAAGGCACCCTGGAAGTAAATAATTTCGATGAATATTTTATTTTAATATCACCCCACTACAGCGGCGGGGATTTTAAGCGTTTAATACTCAGACACGCCAGACATCATTTAATTCAGCCTCAATAAAATCGTTCGATTCCAGCCAGAAAAACCTTGCTGCTCTGGACGAGCACGGCGCAGAAAAAACTGGATTTCGAGACCGGGCGTATTGCGGTCATTCGAGATGGCGACCTTCGCGCGCCGTGGCTGGAGAAAGCCCTGCTAACCGCTGGCATGCTCACGGATGGGGAGATGCGCTGATGACGATCCAACTTCCCGTCATTCTGGTCACGGCCAGCGTTCTGGCTCCGCAGGCAGTCAGCCTGCTGAACGCGTTAAGCCTGGTTTATGCAGGCAAACAGCCCGACGAAGATATCCTGTTCAGACTCTGCCAACAGCATAAGCCGGTGGCGATAATTGTCCGTTACGGAAAAATCAATGCCCGCATCAAGGATGCTACGCCTGCCCTGCGTGTGATTTCCAAACACGGCAGCGGCATTGACATTATCGATCAACAGGCAGCCGCGGCACGCGATATCCGCGCTAAGTCTGCGCCGGGTGCCAACGCAGCCGCTGTAACCGAGCATAGCTGGGCGATGATTTTAGACATTGCCAAATCCGTGATAACGCTGGATCAGCGCCTGCGTCAGGGGTCCTGGGACAAATCCCCCCATAAATCTGTGGAGCTGAAAGGCAGAGCGCTGGGTCTGCTGGAACCTGGTGCAATTGGCGGTCGCATTGCCCGCAGTGGGCGGGCGTTTAGCATGAAGGTACTCGCCTGTAATTCTTTTGCAAAAACCTTTCCTGATGAGTGTGAGTCCGCTTCACTTGACGACCTGCTGCAACAGGCAGACATCATTTCGCTGCACTGTCCGCTGATCGAACAGCCTCGCCAGATGATCAATGCAGAAAAACTGGCGTTGTTCAAAAACGGCGCCATTCTGGTCAACACGGCACGTGCCGGACTTATTTAGGACGATGCGCTCTTAGCGGCGCTGAACAATGGCACCATCGCCTGGGCCGCACTGGACAGTTTCCCCACTGAACCTCTGACGGCGCCGCCTATCTGGCAGCATGTTGAGAAGGTGATTCTGTCGCCGAACATTGGCAATGTTAGTGATAACTCCTGCGTGAAGATAGGTACGGTGGCGGCCCGTCATATTCTGAACGTCCTGGCGTCCGTGAAAAACGAAAGCGCGGTGTCCTGACCCATCTGCGTAGCCGACTAAACAGACTGTATCGCTATGTAGTCGGCATTTTTACAGTTATGATTTTATGCAATCACCAGAAGTATTGAAGAGGCTATTATCGATGCACGTGGGTTGTGAATAATGCGTGTCTGCTTTAAGTGAGCAGGTGAAGTCAGACTGATACGCTTAGTTTAGCTGGTGAACCAACGCAGTATGGATTTGATGGAAACGTCGATGACCGCATTTGGGATGAATGCCTGAAAGAACACGAATTCAGAGATATCTTTCATACCAGGAAAATAAAGAGTAACTTTCAGCAGGCTGATAATGTCTGCAGAGCCGGGTGATCTCAGAATGGCCGGAAGCGTTCTTAAATCTGGCAAATTATATACATTGAAAATCAGAAGTTAAAAAAATCGATATTACCAACCGATCATAACTTATGATACCGCTGGCAAGTGAACCGCTGAAGTGCTTACAGGCAGACCGACTGGATTGGCTATCAAATGAACAGAGATGTTGCTCACTCAATGCGTAATTTTACATTTATTATTTGACTGGATTAGCTGAACAGGAAATTTTGCCCCTTAAAACAATAAGGGGCAATAAATTAATGATGGTTATTTGACTTTTTTCGTATTCTGGTATTTTTATTATTTGAATGCTTTTTGCACTCTGTACGCGAGACTTTAAATATCACATAATCTCGTCTGGTTTTCCCTGGTGTTGCATTGGTCTTTGACCGCCTGACCGCCGGGCAATGCAAGTGCTTAGTGGTCAGGTACATTTTTATTATAAGACCTGTACGATATAATAAAAGCTGTCCTAAAGGGCAGGGGCAATAGTTTCATCATGTGATTATTGAGGGCGAGTGAATGAGTTCTGCTGTTAATTTTTTTTTGCGTGATTATGATCAATTGTCGGTTGAACTAGCGAATGAGTTATACCGGCTCAGAAGAAAAACATTTCGGGATCGACTCGACTGGGAAGTCGAATGCATTGACGGTATGGAAAAGGACCTTTTTGACAACAAAAACACAACTTACTTACTGGGTGTGCACGACGGACAATTGCTATGCGGTGCACGATTCATAGACTCAACCCAGCCGACTATGATGAACGAAATTTTCCATAAGTACTTTTCAGGAGTATGCAGTCTCCCTACCGATATTCCCTGCTGTGAGATTACTCGCCTGTTTTTAGACAAAGAAAGACGTGACGCTGCAAAACTGGAGGGTTTACCCGCCAGTAAGGCACTATTTCTTGCAATGATTATTTTTTGCATGAAGAAGAATTATTCAGGGATGTACGCAGTGGTCAGTCGCGGCATGTATGCCATATTTCGCCACGCCAACTGGAAAACGAAGGTAATTGAAAAAGGGTTCTCCGAAAAGGGAGAAGATATCTACTACATTTTTATGCCTGCTAACAGTAACGTCATTGAGGATATCATCATCAAGGACAAACATTCTGACTGGCTTCGTGAGAATCTACAGCACTTATGCCATCTTTAAATGAGTATCTGGCTCAGTTTTCCAGTAAGCGGAGTTCTGCGCCAAGTTTTATCGCATGCCTTGCGTTATTAACACCGAGTTTTTTCATTACATTACCCATATGGAATTTTACCGTGCGCTCTGCAATAGATAAAATGATAGCAATCTCAGCATATGTTTTGCCGTCGCTGACCCACTTAAGAATCTGTCGCTCACGCGGTGATAAAAAAGCATTTTTTTTCTGCTGATGTTGACTATACAGATTAAGCGTCTTCTGATGCAGATGAATAAGGAAACTCATGAATTTTGCACGATGTTTATCAATATCAAAATCGAATTCCTTTTTTCCAATAACAGATAATACAACCAGATTATTCAGATAGTCATGCAGAGGAAATGTCTGTCCCCGATAAATGTTATATTGAAAACTTTCGTTGAAAATCCTGGTGAGGTTGTAACCTTCTGACAAAATAACTTCATTTTCCCAAAAGTAGTCTTCCACGCAGCGCAAACCACGGATAATGACGGGATCGATAAACTGATATTTTCTTTCAAGGTAAACATCAAACCACGCCGGGTTATTATTGATAATCTGCATCTGCGAAGGGTCTTTTTTATTCATAATAGCGTATGCATAGATAACACCCTGATAATCTTCAAAGAACGTATCCAGTTCATCCTTGATTAACGAATTTATCTTTTGGTCGTTGTAGTAGGTATCCTTCACGTCAGTTGCTACCTTCAGGTTTAGTGGCTTACAAGTATAATCGGGTTCATAAACTACATTAAATCGTATGTTCACCCAACTCACATATCTGGAGGACGACATCATACAACAATATTTCACGCATTTCTGCCTTAAGAAAGCGATGACGGGATGGGCTCATGGGATTGCTGGCGGTTATCGGGACGTTGACAGAACACCATGGTCGATGGGAATAGCCGAATAAGTGTTGATGGCACGGGATGATGCAGGCCTGTCTGAAGCGACAACAGCAACTTTGACGGGCAAATTCTCAGTAAGGAAATGTCGCAGGATAATGTACGGGTAAAAAGATTTTAAGAACCGTAACCGTTTGATAATCAGAAATTGTTTTGCGTATATACATCATTGCTTTACGCATCATCATTCATTCCCTGGTTTCAGGCATTCCCTGTAGTGAGTAAATGCCTGTTAATGTCAGTTGAAGACACAAGATGCTGTGTTGATCTGTTTCATAGCTTGTATACATGCTTTAGGACGTTAATACCTCTATCCCGCACGTTAATCAGCGCCCGGCTGGTCTGGTTGAACAAAGCGAATAACGTTGTGGTTTTGTTATGCCTGATTGTGGCGAACAAAAACCAAGCAGGATTGTTATTCTGTCAGACTGATAAATTGATTTTTTTCAGGGTGTTGTATCAGAACGGTTCCCTGATGTTCGGGTAGGGTTCTGTCTTCAACAGGCGGGGAATTTGGATCATGGATTTTTCATCAGGTATTGACGCCTGACAAACTCCTCGTAAGCGAATTGCTTCCTGGATTGCATTCTGTTTTTCTGATCCTAAGCTATTGCTAAACTTTCTTAGTTCACCCTCCCCAACTTTGTAAAATAAGAATGAGTAAAATTGCCCCATCAAATATATCTACTTCCTGATGACTATAAGATTAACGCCTCAGCCCTAAAGGTGTAATTTCTTCGATCCAGCCTGATGCAGGCTTTGAGCAATCACTTTTACATGCTGCGAGGCTTTAAATTCACTTGTATGGTCGAATCGCCGTTTAAAGTGAGAACCTGGAACACAAAGCCTGATCTCATATATGATGAATTAATCCATCGACGTTTTACTATCTTTGGAGGAATGTTCTTATGATGAGTCTGGTATTTTCTGGCAGTTAGAACAATGTTCTTGTGGCAGTGAAAGCTGAAAGGACTCACCAGCAGACGCAATGCTCAGCATCGGCAGGTGATATTACGTTATTTACTGACTGACTGGCGAAGCGTGAGTGTCAACTTAGTTGTTTAACTCTTTTTTTTTGACCCATGACCAGCACCGCAATACCGCCGATGCCACAGAGGATAGCCAGTTGCATCATTGCCAGCGTATGGCTGCCTTTCGCCTGATTAATGATGCCGTAAACGTTGACCATTAACCCTCCGCCAGTCAGGTTCGCCATTGCACCGATAGCGACCAGACCCGCAGCAGCGGTAGTTGATGACATCCATCCCGAGGCCAGCGCCCGGAAAGGTCCCTTCATTGAGCAGGCACCGACTAATACCAGCTATAGGATGACAACACTGCCGGTCAGTCTGTTGGTGATAAAGGTGGAGAGCAGACCACCTGCAATCAGGAACAGCGATAACACGGTATGCCAGTGACGCTCGCCGCTCCGGTCAGAACTTCTGCCTCCTGCAATCATCAGAATGGATGCCCGACCGTAAGGAATCGCATAGACTAAACCAGTGGTGAATTTATCCATCCCGAACGATTTCAGCAGTTGCGGAGATCAGACGCTAAGTGTTGATCCCGCCGCAGAAGCCCCCGCAAAAATCAGCGCCATCCCCCGGATATACTTGTGACGCATTCACTGCCATAGCGAGTTATGACCAATCGCTTTTTTCTTCTCGTTTTCTGCCTGTATAGTCGTGCTCAGCCACACTTTTTTTTCCTGATCTAACCAGCTGGCATCAGTCGGACGATTACTGAGTAAGAAGAAAGCTGCAATTCCCGGAATCACCGCCGGAAGACTTTCCAGGATGAATAACCAGTGCCAGCCACACATGCCTGACCAGCCGTCGAGCGACAAAATCAAACCGGAGATGGGCGATCCAATAACGTTTGCCGCCGGGATTGCCACCACGAGGGTTGCTATCACACGCGCACGAAACTTGCCCGGGAACCAGTAAGTCAGATAAATAATTATGACAGGAATAAATCCTGCCTCGGCTGCACCCAGTAAAAAGCGCAGTGCGTAGAGCGTATTGGCACTTTCAACAAAAGCAGTTCAGACCGAAATAATGTCCCAGGACACCATGATGCGATAGATCCAGATCTTAGCCCCAGTTTTCTGCATGGCGAAGTTACCGGAAACTTCAAACAGGAAGTAACCCACGAAAAACAGGCTGCTTGCAAAACCAGATACGGCGCTCGACAACACTGAATCTTCGCTCATCTGTAACGAAGTCATTCCGATGTTGCCGCGATCGATGATGACAATCAGTCAACAGACAATCAGAAAGGGAAAAATGTGCCAGATCACCTTCTTAACGGTCTGCTGCTCAACATCGGCAGAGAATGTCGTGATGTGCTGTTTTTCAGACATGATGATCCTCACAATTTTGTCATCGGCCTATGGGCAGCATAGAACCGAATTGTTGTGCTTCGTACAACTGTAATTTACTGAGTAATACCGTTATCACGATAAAATCTTACCCCTGCCTGAGGGTGTGACTAGGTTGAGTTGGTTGTCACAAAAAAAGTACATAGCAGTTTTGTTTTATGTGACGGATATGTCGTTAATGGGGTGGAGTTCAGCGATCTTTTTCTGAGGTGCCGGTCAGAAAACAAATATGGAAGAAAAAAAAGGTTTCTTTGAGTTTCAGTGTCTGATGAATGCAACATCTGCAACGACCAAAGGTTTATGTCACTGATTCCTCTGACCGAAAACGGCGAGTTTCGCCTCAAGCTATTCGATAACGTAATGACTCGCAGTGTAACTATGAAACCACAGGGGTCATTATGAAATACGAAATTTCCGGCCTGCAAGCCGAGCCGTTTATTCATCTCTTTGGACAGAGCGATAGCTATCTGGAAAAACACAATGCAATACGTCAAAAGGTAGAGTGCTATCCTGGTTATCCCGACAGAATCTCATTGTGTGATATTCCTGCGGGTGAAACCGCCCTTCTGATCAATCACATTTATCAGTCTGCAGACACACCCTACTTTGGCACGCATGCAATTTATATCTGGGAGGGACGCACCCGACAAGGCATTTACCTCAATGAATTACCTGAAGTCCTGCAGAACAGAGTGCTGTCATTACGTGCTTATGATGAAAAACACTTTTTAAGAGAGGCAGATATTACTGAAGGAAATTTTGCTGAAATTCTGCTGCGCCGTTTTTTTGCCGATCCGCAAGTGAGTTATGTTCAGATACATAATGCGAAGCGGGGTTGCTATTCCTGTTGCGCTAAGCGTTGTGAATGACGGCTCCAGGCGGAAAGCCTTCACTGCTCCAACTTCAGCAATTATTGGCGTGATGTTATTGTTGTATGATGGAAGAGATAACGACTGATAATTATGTTGAAGACTTTATTGTCAGCAAGGTTCTTCCCGGAAGCGCAGGAACTGCCGAACAAGCTTTGACCCTGGCACTCCTTCTGCTTCCCGACGATATGTTGTTCGTTACAGGCAGCCAGTACGCCATCGATGGCAGGCTGATACATCACTGGTCGCTTTAATGCATTGGTGTATCTGTCTGGCCTTGACAATCAGGGTCTGAAGAGTGGCCAGACAAGACTACACAATCAGGAATATCTCAAAAACAATAAAGCAGATATCCAAAAATATCTGCTTTTTGAGTCCGTCTTACTATAGCGGGCAGACTTCGTTTTTAATGCTGAATATCTGAATTAACGCTGCGTACACTTTCTATTAAGACCGCACCAGATTAGCGGCATTCCTGTAACCTGCAGACGGTGGCAAGAGACGTCATAAAGTCTTTATCGCCATTCCAACCGCGGCCAGCATCATAATGGATCCGGCTGAACGGAAAAGGCGTCGTTGCGCTTTTTCACTAGTGAGGAATTGCCTTATTCTGAGCGCAGCAAGAATAAAAATCGCGCCGACACTCATAAGGACAATCACAGTAAGCGGCACCAGCATCCCTCCCCACATCTGTAACGATACATCATCCAGAGAGATAACCAGAGGCAGTATAGCAAGATAAAAAGCGATGGTTTTAGGGTTCCCAAGCGTTATGGTCAGCCCAGAAAACCAGGCTGCTGCCAGTTCCCGTTTTGTTGCTTTCTGGCCAATGTTTATAGCCTGGGGCTTATGGCACCAGAATTGCCATGCCAGCATACATAGATAGAGTGAGGCAGCCCAGTTAATCAGCGTGAATAAAGAAGTATAAGTATGAGCGATCACCGCCAGACCAAATACCGCTATAGATAAATAAATCAAATCTCCAAGAATAAGACCGGCCAGCATTGTAAAGCCTGTGACCGCCCCACCACTTACGCTGCGAGCAACTAAGGCAGTCATACCCGGCCCCGGAATTGCGGCCGCTAAACCAAGTGCAGCCATATAAGATATTACCTGAGCACTACCTGACATAATTATTCCTTATAGAATTTAATTTTAAGAGTGTCTGTTGATTGATATAATTCCTTAAACACAACCGGATCTGAATAAAACTAAGTTAAGCTGAAAATAATAGCCTTAGTAATTTCTTAAAATACTCTTTTTGCTAGTGGTGCGAGCATCTGGCTCCATTATTAAGCCTGACTGTTTTAATGATATTATCCGACATGCAAAGCCCATTATTTTATCGATGCAACTCTGCTGAGCGTGCATTGTACAATCTATATTAGCGCCATAACACAGGGTCTACCCTATGCGCCATTTAAATAAAAATTTCAACTGAGATTAAACGCAGATTCCTATTTCTCCTGAACTGTTTGTAGTAACTCTTTGTGATATTGAGTTTATTATGACGCAATGATGCCGAAAATTGTTACCTATATCATTTACTTCATTCCGACATTAAGGTAAGAATAACCCCTTAATGCTCATAAAACGAAAAGAATGACCTCATATGACCCTTAGCCCGACAGATATGAAAATTCTGGCAATTTTGCAGGATGATGCTCGCATTACTAACCAGATTCTGGCAGAGAAAATAAACGTTTCAGCTTCTCCCAGCTGGCGCAAAGTGCGCAAGCTTGAGGAAGATGGCGTGATTCAGGGCTATCGTGCTGTTCTTGATCGTAAAAAAATTGGTCTGGGCGTGATGGTTTTTATCCGGGTCGTCATAGATAGTCATAGCGAAGCGGAGGCCAGAAAATTTGAAGAAGAAGTGACCTCGCTGGAAGATGTGGTTGCCTGCTATAGCATAGGTGGAGATGCAGACTTTCTGCTACAGGTTGTGGCGTCAGATCTGGACTCTTATGCTGATTTTGCCATGTCAGTGGTACGCAGATTGCCAGGCATTAAAGAAATGCAGAGCATGTTTGTGCTTAAAGAAATCAAACCACTCGTTACTTACCCTATTAAGAAAATCCCTGAATAAATATCACTTCAGGATTTTAGCAAAGCACACCGCCTCTTTGCGATTGATGTAAGGTCCATAATTCTCAATGCGTTCATAACCCTTTCTCAGATAAAAATTTACAGCCTTATGGTTAACAGAGCGCGTTTCAAGCCAGGTTTGGCTATAACCCATATTAAGGGCGGCGTTTTCCAGGAAAGTGAGTAAACCACTACCAATAGCCGGGGAACTACGATCTGAGAACATCCTTTTAAGTTCGGCAACATGTCCGGTTAACGGTCTGATTGCGCCACACCCCACTGCCTCGCCCTTGTCGTTTCTGGCGAGTACCCAGAGCGATTTCTCGTTATCTAAAGAGTCTATGGTGAAGTTACGGTTGCCACCGTCACTGGTAATCGCCGCGAGTTCTGCTGATAGTTTATTCATCAGAAGTTGAGACTCTGCTGAGCGAGGATCTGCTTTTTCAACCGTTATCATGCTCATATCCTTTTTGATGACTACCGTCAGGATAAAAGGAGGTGAACCAAAATGCACCCCTGGCATTCTCCGCAAATCCCGATCGCAACCCCAACACCAACTAACCCCGCACTTCGCATCTATAATTCAGTGTCTCAGGCCCATGCACGCGATCCGGCCAGTCGCTCAGTCACCGTGTGAGTATCTGAAAATCGTTGTGTCAGCGATACATCGATATTCAATCCCATGATGAAGCCCCCCGGGTTTGACAAGCTCATCATTCACAGAATTAAGGAAGCCTCATGATCTTATCACTCGAAAATCAGGTTGCGCTGGTTACCGGCGCCAGCTCAGGTCTCGGCTATGCCTGCGCAGAAGCACTCGCCAAAGCTGGTGCTGGTGTGGTGGTTAACTACCACAGCCAGAAGGAACCCGCCGAGGAGCTGGTTGACAAAATTCGTGCAGACGGTGGACGCGCCATTGCAGTAAAGGGTGATGTCTCAAAGGAGGCTGACGTAGAAAATCTCTTTGCCAGGACGATTGCTGAATTTGGCAGGCTGGATATTCTGGTGGCGAACTCAGGGCTGCAGAAAGATGCGCCTTCCATTGAGATGTCGCTTGCAGACTGGAATACCGTTCTGGACGTGAATCTGACCGGACAGTTCCTTTGCGCACGGGCTGCGCTGCGTCAGTTTCGTGACCAGGAGCACCGTCAGGAGATCAGCCGGGCTGTGGGCAAGATTATTCACATGAGCTCGGTTCATCAGCTCATTCCCTGGGCCGGACATGTTAACTACGCTGCCTCAAAAGGCGGGGTTGATTTACTGATGAAAAGCCTGGCACAGGAAGTGGGTGAAGATCGCATACGCGTCAACTCAGTAGCACCCGGCGCTATTGCAACCGCCATTAACGAAGAAACCACTCAGGGGGAAGCGGGTAAAGCGCTGTTAAAACTCATCCCTTACGGACGTATCGGTGCGGCGGAAGATGTGGCGAATGCGGTGGTCTGGCTGGCCAGTGACCTTTCCGACTATGTTCACGGCACCACACTGTTTATCGATGGTGGAATGAGTCTTTATCCCGGATTCCGCGATAATGGCTGAGTAACACGGCTGGAGTCATATTAATGAGCTGGCGGTAAGAGTACTGCTCTTCCCGCCATGTGCATGCAGCGATTGCTTGCGCCGCAGATGCCGAACCCGACACTCTATCCCTTGATCTGACGCCGTTATCCGCACTGTGCTAAGGTTGACGAAAAACAGGTTCCGCTCTGAGGATGGCACCATGTCTCTCTTTTATCAGCTCTCTGCCACCAGCCTGAAAGACCAGCCACTCCCGATGGCCGATTATGCTGGTAAAGTAGTGCTGGTGGTGAATACTGCCAGTCATTGTGGATTTACACCACAATATGCCGGGCTTGAAACACTCTACAAAAAATATGCTGCCCGGGGCCTGGTGATACTGGGTTTTCCCTGCAACCAGTTCGGTAAGCAGGAACCAGGAAATGCCGTCGAGATCGCGCAGACATGCCATATCAACTACGGCGTAAGTTTTCCTATGTCTGGAAAAGTGGACGTGAACGGTACCGCAACGCACCCGATTTTCCGTTACCTGAAAGAAGAGTTACCCGGCGTGCTGGGTGGCCGTATTAAATGGAACTTCACCAAGTTCCTGATTGGGCGCGATGGCAAACCCATCAAACGATTTGCACCGACCACGACGCCCAGGAAAATGGAAGCTGCCATTCTGGCTGCTCTTTCAGCGGGTAACACTGGTGATTAGCCATTAGCAAAGAGGATGAAATTAACGATGTTCTGAGCCCGACATTTATTATTCTTCGTACCCTTATCAACTGGGATGTTACCTGCCAATATCAGCGAATACTCAGCCTGTACTCGCTTTGCAACCTGATACCTGCAAAAGCCTCAATGGGCAAAGTGGTTAAGCTGATGGCATGAATGGCGTCACAGGCACACTACCCGTAACGCTCTCCAGGTTTTTTTACGCAATCATTCCGCCATCAATGACCAGTTCGGTGCCGCTAATATAACTGCTTTCATCTGAAGCCAGAAACAGTGCCGCAGCCGCCACTTCTTCAGGATTTCCCAGCCGCTTTGCCGGTATCCGGGCGGTCAGCGTCTGCCTCACTTCATTGCTGGCCCGGTCAAACATCGGCGTGATGACAGGACCAGGACTCAGCGTATTAACCCTGGTTCCGCGCGGTGCCAGCTCGCTATTCCAGGTACGTGCATAAGACCCTACCGCGGTCTTTCAGGCGTAATAGCTGCCATAACCGGGATTCGCTATCACGCCCGCAACGGAACCCTCCAGCACGATACTGCCGCCCTCACCCATCAATCGCACCGCAAGCTGCACCGTCAGCACCATGGCTCACACATTCAGATTAAGCGCGATCGATGTGTTTTTCCGTGGTCTCTTCCAGGCTGGCCGGTTCAGACACACCTGAAGCGTTGATGAGGATATCGAGGCGACCCGCTCTGATGCCAGGGGGTTCGAACAGATGCGCAAGGTCGTCTGTGCGGGTGATATCGCCCAGAATGGCCTCAGCCTGACCGCCGATCAGTGCGACTGCCTCAGCCAGCTACTGGCCGGGATCAACAGCACCCGCCCTGTCCTGGAACACGTAGCGAATTAGTGGTCGGTTTTAAACCTCACCGTATTATGCTTTCAGCGCTCGCGTTTTAATGCCATCAAGCGCAGGCTCGACCCCATCACCCATAAATCTCTGACAGAAGCAATACGCCGGCTGGAACGCAACGGACTGGTGAGCCGCCGCGTGATTGCTTCATCGCCAGTGGCGGTCGAATATGCGATTACGCCACTGGGTCGGACATTGCAGGAGCCTTTTGTCGCGCTGGTGAACTGAGCAAAGCAATATGGAGAAGCCATGGAACAGGCGCAGACAGGTTACGATGCAGGGCGGGATGGCGAAGAATCTGCATAATCTTATGCCTGAGCGACGCTCCTGCATGATAGCCCAGGTTGATGAGCAGATAAGTTCTTGATAAGCACGACAGGAAGGAAAGCGGAGACCCGCCATCATGTACAACGGCTACTCCACAACTGGCTCAAAAAACTGATAAGAACCATCACGTCGTGCTTTCGCCTGGTACATTGCCTTATCTGCGTTTTCGAATAACATTTTGGCCGTTGCTTTCCCGAAGCGGGCAAGGCTGATACCAATCGCCGCGCCGATGCGAACATCCATATTATCGATGGCGAAAGGTGCCTGCAGAGTGTCAATAATTCGCAGGGCAATTGCGGATGCGGTTTCGTGATTGCTGCATTTAGCAGCCACAACAAACTCATCGCCACCCAGTCGCGCCACCGAATCGCCCGGACGCATACAGTGCCGCAGCCGTTCACTGACCTGTTGCAGCAGGGCATCGCCTGTCGCGTGACCCATCAGGTCGTTCACCGCCTTGAAGCCATTCAAATCGATAAACATCACCGTGGTGTAGGCCAGATCGTCTGCCTGCGCCAGCATAAATCCCACCTTCTCGTTAATCCAGGCACGATTGTGCAGCCCGGTCAGCGTGTCCAGCGTTGCCAGCTTCTCAAGATTACGCATCCGTTCTTTGTCCCGCGTGATATCGCGCGATACCAGCACGGCACCAATATTTTTTCCTGAATTGGGATTGATGACGCCACAGGCTTTGGTACCCAGTGAGATGTAATGGCCGTCGCGATGCAGTTTGCGAACCTCAACAACATCCGGCAGTATCCCGCCGCTAAAGATGCATCCCAGCGCTTCGCTGGCTAATTCGCGGTCATCGGGATGCAGGAAATCCACCACCCGTTGCCCCACAACCTCTTCGGTTGTCCAGCCTAAGATTTCGCTGTAAGAGGGAGAGATTGATACGTATCTGCCTTCCGCGTCGCAATGGGCAATCAGATCGGTACTGTTTTCAATCAGAAGGCGATACTCCGCCGCCGTGCGCAGCGCATCTTCCAGGTCTTTACGCTGCCCGGTCACATCCAGAATAAAGCCGTTGTACTGCAGATGGGAGGTGCCAGGCTGGCAATCTGGCAGGCCGGAAACAAGGACCCGACGCGTCTTGCCATCCAGACAATGGATAGGCACTTCAATATGGAAAGGGGTCAGCAATTCCAGGGCTGCAGTCAGTTGCAGCGCGATCTTTGCATCGTCGTCAGCCTGCGCCAGTCTCAGCCATGCACTCAGCGTCACGCCCTTAAGTTCAGGCATCAGACCCGCAGGAATTTCCTGACTGGCGATGCAGATTCCCCGGGCATCCGTAGACCAAACAGCAGTAAAAGAAGGTTTGATCATTGGGTTCATGGCGGTCGGCTCCGACGTTGCTGACGATGTTAAATAAGTTCAATACACGTCGCTACAGACCTGATTATAACCGTTAATGCCTGCCTGTAGTTGAGTGAAGCTATGCATAAAGGTTCAGTATTGCGGGCCGTGATAAATGCTGGCGGAAACTGAGGCCTTTCCGGCAGCGTTTTCTAAGGTGCCCTCTCATGTGGCATTACGCAAAGCTTTCAGGCTGTAGTATCAGAAGTGTGAGCCTGTTTATATCGGCTCATCGGGGCATAATCTTTAATCACAGTATGTTGTCTCAGGGCGGTAAACCCTGAAACCGGCTGAACATCGCTGTGGGTTTGGGGGCGCTCAGTAATGACATTCTGTCTGGCGAATGACGGGGAAAGAAATAGCCGGGCCGACAAAAGCTATGCTGCTGGCAACTAATTGCGTCTCACAATTTGTTAACTTTTTTACTCATAGATAATGTGCTGTCTGGAAGAGCCATTTGGGGCTTTCTGAAAATTCGTTCAGGACAGTGACGTTTTAATATCTGTAAATATGTATAAAAACGTTAACAATACCGCTAAATAATCGCATTCACACTGTAAAAAAATTTCATATCGTGGCGTATTTCAATCCTCAGGGCGGCATTAACAGCCGGTCAAAATTGCTCCCGCTTCGCCTGCAGCTTAATCTTTCCTTAAGATTAATCCTATAACATCTTTCCTGTATTAGCCCATGTTGGGCTTTTCCGGAGTCTCACCCTATGCAAAATAACATCACAGCTTCTCACGCTCTGAGTAAAGTTCCGGCCGTTACCGCGGCTTTCTGGTTGACCAAAATCGCTGCGACTACCCTGGGTGAAACCGGCGGCGATGCGGTGACGATGTCGATGAATCTCGGTTACCTGACCGGAACACTGATTTTCGCCATCATCTTTCTGGTCTCTGTCGTGGTCCAGATCAATCGCAACAGCTTTAACAAATGGATCTACTGGTTCACCGTCGTGGCGACCACCACCGTCGGTACAACAATGGCGGACTTTGCCGATCGCTCACTGAATATTGGTTATATGGGCGGTACACTGCTGCTGAGCACTCTGCTGATCCTCTCTCTTTTTCTCTGGAAAATGACCTGTGGAACGGTCGCAGTGAGTTCGGTAAGCAACGGTGTTACTGAGAGTTTTTACTGGGTCACCATTATGTTTTCTCAGACACTGGGCACAGCATTGGGTGACTGGACGGCAGACAGCGAAGGCCTGGGTTACGATGGCGGGATCCTGCTGTTTGTCGGCGCGCTGGCGATCATCTGGGCGGCAAGTCGCTTTACCTCCCTTTCACGCACAGCGCTGTTCTGGGCAGCCTTTATCATGACCCGACCACTGG
This sequence comes from Pantoea sp. QMID4, assembly GCF_030270445.1. NCBI lineage: Bacteria > Pseudomonadati > Pseudomonadota > Gammaproteobacteria > Enterobacterales > Erwiniaceae > Pantoea > Pantoea sp. QMID4. The sequence continues at coordinate 421,177 of NZ_BSXL01000005.1, forward strand.
GTGCCGTTGTCGGTGACTTCCTGGATAAACCACTTGCTTCGGGCGGACTCGCGCTGAGTCGCTATGGCGCCTCGCTGACGCTGGCACTGATCATCATCGCTTTTCTGGTGGTGCTGCCACAGCGACCGGCAATGAAGACCGCTCCTGCGAATTAAAAAAGCGCTAACGGACGATTTACAGGTCACGCTTCTTCCTGAATGTCGTCAGGGCCGCCAGTGATGGCGGCTTTTTAATTATCTGATCTGTCATCGTCCGTGCAGGCTGTTAAATCAGGCTGGCCGCTCGATGGAAACGATAAGCTCTTCATGTGCAGCAGAGAGGACAGGCAGACTTTCTGCTGGCTCCTGCATTTTCACCCGAAATGCTGTGTTGCTGGCATCCAGAAAAACGGTTCTGAGATGCCGGTTGCAGATAAACCAGATTTCATCGCGGTCATTTGAAAGAATGTAGTAAGCATCTGAGGTTTCAGAGGGGTTAAAGCAGCCCAGCGCGCGATAAGCGGTCTGCGGGGTAAAGCCACTGGAAAGCGGCAGCGGCCTGGGGCCATGCGTTAACTCTTCAATCCTGAGGTAAAGTCCCTGTTCAAGCCACAGCATAGTGTCACATCCTGGATGTAGAGGAATCGGGCTGAGCATACCGGCTGGCTTACAGGTAATAAGAATGCACGTTAACCGACCAGCTCAGGCAATGGGTAATTTTTCTGAAATTCAGAAGCGTTATCCTGATCTGAGCATAGCAGCGGGGTGTTGTTATGCTTTTTTATCTTTGTCTGGCCCCCGCTACTCAAGACGGCTGGCAATCAGCCGCAGCTGTTCTGCAATCTGCTTTAAATCACGCTGCTGTTGTCCGGCGATACCAGTCGAGCTGCGCACCACTAACTTTGCCGGCAGAATTGAGGAGGAACGCTGCTCATCCTGCTCACTGGCCAGCAACAGACGCGCAACCGCCTCTTTGCCCTGCAAATCGAGATCCAGCGACACCGTGGTCAGCGCCGGATGGAAAAAGGCACTTTCATAGGTGTCATCGTAGCCAATCACCGAAATCTGCCCAGGCACCGCCACACCGCGCTGATGCAGCGCACTTAGCACGCCCAGTGCCATCTGGTCGTTGCCCACCAGCAACGCACTGAATTCAGGCGCTTCACGCAGCAGTTGCAGCACGCCATTGTAACCACTCTGCGCATCCCAGTTACCGTGGCTGATGCTGACCGGCTTCAGACCGTAGCTTTCCAGCGTGTCTAGCCAGCTCTTTAACCGCAGCCTGGCGGAGACCGACTGCTCAGGACCCGCCAGCAGGGCAAAATCACGATGCCCTTGTTCATAGAGATATTTAACGCTGGCACGAGTGCCATCAGCCGGGTTAAACGAAACGTTAAACACTGCGCTGTAGGGATCCACATCAAGGAAGAGACAGAGAATATCGTCGTTCTCCTGCACAACCTGCTCGGCAGCGCTGCTCTCCAGCGGGACATTAATGATTACTTTATCTACCCGCTGAGACTTAAGTTCATTAATGCAATCCTGCAGACTTTGATTGACGTTCTCATCAATCATGGCGATCAGCACCTGATAGTCCGCAGCATTCGCATAACGTTTTACCGCAGCAGCTACCTGCGAGGGCGCATGCAACGCCAGCGACGTCGTTACCAGACCCAGTGTTGTGCTCTGCTTGCCCACCAGCTGCTGCGCCAGGCGGTTGGGTACGTAGCGCAGGGTTTCAATTGCGTGTTCCACCTTGCGCCGCGTTGATTCCGAGACGTTTGCCGACTTATTCAAAACCCGCGAAACCGTCTGATACGACACGCCAGCATGGCGGGCGACATCCTCTAAGGTGGCATTTTTTGATTTCATAATTCGCATCCCTGATTACCGATGGCGGAATGTTATCACAGCCCTGATGTCAGCCAGACTACCGCAGTCACATTGCGCGAATAAAAAGTAAAAGTAATACCTTCACATTATAAAATTTGGTGATCTGATTCACTAATCGTTACAAATTGCGCCATTATATTTGCAGTACATCACACATTATTGCGATTTTATTTGTCACTCATCTGACAAAAAGCGTTTACTTCCGCTGTCATGTGAACGTATTACAAATATAATTGAGGATAACATGGAAACAAGGTTACGTACTGCTGCTGTGGCGCTTGCTGCGGCCCTGACCTCCCCGACGCTCTATGCCGCTATCGACAACATCGATTTCCATGGCTATCTGCGTGGTGGCGTTGGCGTATCACAGGATGGCGGTATTGAAGAGTATCAAAAGAACAAGGTGGGCCGTCTCGGCAATGAAGCTGACACTTATGGTGAGGTTGAGCTGGGCAGCGAAGTCTACAAAAAGGATGACGTCAGTTTCTACGTCGACACCATGGTCAGTATGTTCTCCGACGGCTCAAACGATAACGAAACCACCTTCGGCGACGATGCGCAGTTTGGCCTGCGTCAGCTCAACCTGCAGATCAAAGGGCTGGTGCCGGGTGACAAAGATGCGGTGATCTGGGGCGGTAAACGCTACTACCAGCGTCACGATCTGCACATCATTGATACCAAGTACTGGAACATCTCGGGTTCAGGCGCCGGTATCGAAAACTACACGCTGGGTCCGGGCGCCGTCTCTTTTGCCTGGATCCGCGGCGATGCGAATGACGTGGATTACCGCGTCGATGGTGACAACGACGTCAACATTAATTACCTCGATCTTCGGTATGCCGGCTGGAAACCCTGGAACGGTGCCTGGACTGAATTTGGTATCGATTACGCCATGCCAAACACCACCAACAAGCAGAAAGATTATGGTGGCCTGTATGACGCAGATAACGGCGTCATGCTCACCAGTGAAATCAGTCAGGACATGTGGGGCGGCTACCAGAAGCTGGTGTTCCAGTACGCTAACAAAGGTCTGGCGCAGAACATGATTTCGCAGGGCGGCGGCTGGTATGACATGTGGAATGATACACAAAACGCCACTGGCTACCGCGTGATTAACACCGGTCTGCTCCCAATCACCGACAGGTTCTCCCTGAATCAGGTCTTTACCTGGGGATCGGCGGACGATATCACCGCGCAGACCAGCAAAAGTACCCTGCTGTCGCTGGTGGGTCGTGGTCAGTATCAGTTTACGCAGTATGTTCGCGGCATCGGTGAAGTCGGTAGCTTCTGGCAGAAAGATGAAAACAAAGTGGGCAGCGACTACAAAGCGGCGGGACAGAAATATACGCTGGCGCTGGGTCTGGCAGCCGGTCCCGAATTTATGTCTCGTCCGGAACTGCGACTGTTTGCCTCTTACCTGAATGACTCAGAGGATGGACACAGCTTCAAAGACAACACCAGTAATAACACCTGGAACTTCGGCGTACAGGTCGAAGCCTGGTGGTAACCGCGCAACCTCCTCATTGTGATCATTATTGAGCTCTTATGCAGGGGCTTATTTGGATAACCGGCGACGGTTATCCATTTTTTTCGTGTTTCTCTGGCGGCTGTTACTCCGGTTTAAAGAAACGTTCTTCCAGCAACTGACGAAGCTGGTCGGACTGCTTACCAAAGATCGCATGTACCTCGTGTCCCAGGATCACCACACCAATCGCCCCTGCTTTCTGCAATCCCGCCGTGTCTACGGCCTTCAGTGACGTCACCTTCACCCGCAGCCGGGTTATACAAGCGTCCACCTGCTGAATATTGTCACGCCCGCCAAAACACCCGACAAGCCGCTCCAGTAATGCGTTGTCTATCTCAACCTCTTCTGCCGTTATCGGCTGTCGGCTGAAATATTGCTTAAAGGATTTCAGACTCACCATATTGTTCTCCTTCAGATGATAAAAAGGCGGGCTGTTGCCCGCCACTTACGACTGATAAATGAAAACGAGGGATACATGCCCGGGACTGTTCACAAAACATACACGACTCCTGCAATCAGCCTCTAAAAAACCCGCCCTACATCAACAGTAAAACTCAGTTCTTCCTGCAGACAATGCCTGATCTCAAAAGCGATGGGGGCATATGCCTGTAGCAAAGCATCACGCCGCCTGGATAAAAACACCGGGAGCGTTTTTGAACAACGCGATGCATTAGCCTGCTGACGGACGCACCTCAGGGATGAGGTGCGTAATTGCCCGTACTGAACGGGCAGGGATGCCGTCTTTTGCGTCTTTTTGGGAAGGCATATGCCCTCTAAGCCTGTGCTTGCACCTGTTCCAGCGGCACACTCAAAACCCGACATCCCCAGGGCACCAGCATCAGCGATTCCCCCAATGACATGCCATCAACCAAATCACTCAGCCCGACGGGCAAAGAGACCTGCTGCGTCTGACCGGTAAAATTCTGCACAAACAGAAACGCCTGTTCACCATCAGTTCGCCGCTGAACGACAACGCCTGGCGGAAGCTCAGTCGCCAGCGCACGCGGCAATCCCAGCTGCTTAATCAGCGCACCATAAAAATCCCGATGGAACGGCAGATCATTACGCGACGCGATATACCAGGCTTTACCCTGACCGACCCGATTCACCGTCACCGCCGGGGTTCCGGCATAAAAATCACTTTCGTAACTGGCCAGCGCCGTGGCCCCTTCCAGATGAATATGCTCGCAAAGCTCCCGCGCCTGATAGGGCCCGTTCAAACCCAGCTCATTGCCGCGCACCCCGCGCACGCCATTACACTCCTCATCCGTCAGACTATCAATCTCTTCTGACCAGATGCCGAGCAGCGGCCGCAGCGGACCCGGAAATCCTCCCAGATAACAGAGATCGCTCTCATTCACGATGCCGCTCCAGTAGCTGGCCACGAAATGCCCGCCCCGCTCAACATGCGCTTCTGCTCGCGCGGCAAAACCGTCGCGCACCATATACAGCATCGGCGCTATCACCAGGTCATAACCACTGAGATCGCTATCGCCGTTAATCACATCTACTGCAACACCCTGTTCCCAGAAAGCACGGTAGTGTTCGTTCACCGTACGCTCATAATGCAGACCAAGATTACGTGGACCCTGCGCGTTATCCATCGCCCAGCGACTCTCCCAGTCGAAAATAATCGCGACGCGCGCCTCAACCCGGCTGCCCATTACCGGCGTCATGGCCGCCAGCATCCGGCCCAGCTCACTCACTTCACGCCCGGTTCGCGTATCAATATGACCTACATGATCGACCACCGCGCCATGAAACTTCTCGACTGACCCCCGACTCTTGCGCCACTGGAAATACTGCACCGCATCCGCACCATGCGCCACTGCCTGAAGTGAAGAGAGAATATGCATCCCCGGCTTCTTCAGCTTACTGGTCGGCTGCCAGTTCGTTGAGCCCGGCGTCGATTCCATCAATACAAACGGTTTACCCTGCTTCAGGGTGCGCATCAAATCGTGGTACATCGCGGTGTAACAGGCGAGTGTGGTCTCATCCTTCTTGTTATGCCACATCGGGTAGCTGTCCCAGGAGATAAAATCCAGCGCCGGTGCCAGCTTCCAGTAATCGTAGTCGTAGAAATACTCCATGAAATTGGTGGTCGCGGGCAGATCGGGATTCGCCTGTTTCAGCGGCTTAATCTCCTCCCGACAGAAGTCAGTGACCTGATCGGTCATAAACCGCCGCCAGTCCAGATTCAGACCATGAATCGACATCTCGCCCTGCGGTGCAGGCGACGCAATCTGTGACCAGTCTGTGTAGGTATGACTCCAGAAGTCACTCCACCAGTCAAAATTCAGTTTCTCCAGCGTCTCATAACGACGCTGCAGCCAGCCGCGAAAAGCCTGCTGACAGCGGTCGCAATGACACTCGCCACCATACTCATTAGAGATATGCCAGCCGGCCACAGCCGGATGATGCGAGTAACGCGCGGCCAGGCGGCTATTCATCGCCTGCACTTTCTGGCGATAAACCGGCGAGGTCAGACAGTGGTTATGACGGCCACCGTGCAGAGCGGGAACGCGATCGCGCCCCACCCGCAACACCTCCGGATACGCCTGCGACATCCAGGCAGGCCTGGCCCCACTCGGTGTGGCGAGAAACACGGAAATCCCCTGCAGCCACAGCGTATCGATCACCTCATCCAGCCAGCCAAACTCATAGCGCCCCTCTTCCGGCTCCAGCTTCGCCCAGCTGAAAATACCCACCGACATCACGTTGCAGTTCGCCTGCTTCATCATCGCGACGTCGTCATCAATAATGCCCGGCTGGTGCGCCCACTGTTCAGGATTGTAGTCAGCACCATGCAACAGCCGGTTAACCCGGGCGCTCAGCGGGGGAAATTTATTCATACCTGTTCCTCAGAGGAAGAGATCAGCGTTAATGCTGATAGTTAATGAAAAACCTGTAGCGAAGGCAGCGCCTTGCCATGACAGTCAAATAGCGCCTGGTTCTCGCGGGCGTTACCCTGTTTCCATTCGTCGTGGATATATTTCATGCCGGCGGGCGTAGCCCAGGTATTGCCGGGCGCGGGTATCCACGCCGGTTCCCAGTAGACCACGCCCTTGCCGCGATGGCCCGGCACCGCCAGCACTGCTTTAATCAGGTCATGCAGATAGGCCGCCTGCCCCGCGACCGTGCCGGGATAGCCGCCCGCTTTCTCCTCTTTCGCCTGGAAACTGTTCTCGGCGTTGTCACAGTTTTCCAGCGTGTAGCCATAGGCGGCTTCCACCACGATCACGTCTTTGTCATAGCGTCGGGAGATATCATCCATGTTGGCTTTCAGGGCGCTGATGGGGCCGTTCCAGTAGGTGTACATCGACAGGCCAATCACATCGAACGGCACATCACGCTTAACGATTTCATCGAACCACCAGCGGAAGGTATCGTTTTTAGTACCCTCAGCCAGATGCAGCATGATCTTCACCTGATGCGGATCGCTGAGGTTCTCGCGCAGCCCGCTGATGCCCGCCTTGAGCAGGCCCGCCAGCCGATCAAACTCGCCGCCGTTCTGGCCCCAACTTTTGCCTTCCGGCCAGAGCATGCCGCCGTTAAGCTCATTGCCAATCTGCACGATATCCGGCATCACTCCTTCCGCTTTAAAACGGGCGATAACGTCGCGGGTATAGTCATGCACCCGCGTTTCCAGCTGCGGAAAGGTCAGCGACTGCCAGGCTTTGGGTTTGAACTGCTTGCCGGGATCGGTCCAGAAATCGCTGTAATGGATATCCAGCAGCAGCTTCAGTCCCGCCGCTTTAACCCGCTTCGCCAGCGCCAGCGTAGTCGCCAGATCGTTGCCGCCACCGCCGTAGGTGTGACCGCTGCCGTCGGTGGGATCCACCCACAGCCTCAGCCGGATAGTGTTGATGCCGCTGGCTTTCAGAATGGCGATAGCATCCTGCTGATGGTTAACCGCGTTGTTGAATTTCGCGCCCTGCTTTTCCAGTTCAGCCAGTGAAGAGATGTCCGCACCTTTAATAAAATCGGCGGGCCACGGCCCTGCAGAGGCGATAACAGGCTGATCGGCGGCGAGCAGCGGCGTCGCCCAGGCCAGCGCGAGGGCGAGAATCAATGTTTTGGGCGTCATGATTTATCCTTTAGTACTGCCTGAAGCCAGGCCGGAGACGAAGTATTTCTGCAGCGCCAGATAGAACACGGCTACCGGCACAGCGATCAGCACGGCTCCGGCCGCATAGGTGGTGTAACTGGCACCCATTTTCTGCGACACCAGGTTGTAGAGGCCAATCGGCAGCGTAAACTGTTCCGGCGTGCGAAGAATGGTGCTGGAGAGAATGAAATCGCCCAGCGGTCCCGTGAACGAGAACAGCGCAACGACTGCCAGAATCGGCTTCGACAGCGGCATGATGATCTCAACAAAGATGCGGAAATTGCCCGCACCATCCATGCGCGCTGACTCATCCAGATCTTTGGGAATCGAATCAAGATAGCCCTTCATCAGATAGGTGTTCATCGGGATCATCCCGCCGACATAGATCAGCACCAGCGCCAGGTGGCTGTTGATTAATCCCAGCAGCTGCGACAGGACGAAGATCGCGATCAGCGCCGAAAACTGCGGGATCATCTGCAGCAGCAGAAACAGCATCAGTCCGTTCTGTCGACCCTTAAACCGAAAGCGGGAAAAGGCATAGGCGGTACAGCTGACGCTGATTAACGTCAGCACCATGGTCAGGAAACTGATTTTCATCGAATTCCAGTACCAGGTCAGGTAAGGCACCGTACCGTTGAACAGGTCGCGATAATGCTGAAGCGACGCATTCTCCGGAATGATCGAACTGCTGAGCAGACTGTTACCCGCATTCAGTGATGCTCCTACCGTCCAGACCAGCGGATAAATGATGATGGTCGAGACGGCCAGCACCACCAGCCAGGTCATCGAAAGGCGTATCCACCTTTCGCGTTTGATACTGCCGGACTTCGCCATAACTGCTCCCTTACGCCATCTCATCTTGTTTAAACGACCGGGTCGCGCGGAACTGCCACAGCGCCAGACCTACCACCAAAATCGACAGCAGAATGGTGATCGTGGCGGCAATGGCATATTGCGACGACGACATGGTGAGCTTGTAGATCCATGACACCAGAATATCGGTGCCTCCGGCATTCGATCCCGCCACCGCCGGACCGCCGTTATTAAACAGATAAATGATGTTGAAATTGTTAAAGTTAAAGGTGTATTGCGTAATGATGATTGGCGCAATGGCGTAGAGCACCAGCGGCAGCGTGATGGTTTTCAGCCGCGTCCAGGCGCTGGCGCCATCCATGATTGCCGCCTCATAGAGGTCTTCCGGGATCGCCTGAAGCACCCCGGTCGTCATTGCAAAGACAAACGGGAAGCCGAGCCAGGTCTGCATCATAATCAGCGCGGTTTTGGTCCAGAACGGATCGGTCAGCCAGGCTTTCGGTGCGATGCCAAAGAAGTCGAGAATCGCGTTGTTGATCACCCCAAAGCTATCGTTGAACATTCCGGCAAACACCAGAATGGTGACAAAACCCGGCACCGCCCACGGCAGGATAAAGATGGTACGGATCAGCGGTTTAAAGCGCAGGTCTTTCTGATTGACCAGAATCGCCAGCATCACGCCGACGGTGCACTGCAGCGTGGTCGCCAGCAGCGTCCAGACAACCGTCCACTGCAGCACATCGAAGAAGGTGGAGCGCCAGATCGACAGCGTGAAAATATTGATGAAGTTTCTAAATCCTACCCAGTCCACCAGCTTCGCCGGCGGCGTGTGATAGAGGTTGTAGTTGGTAAAGGCGATGGCAAAACCAAACAGAATCGGAAACACCACCACGAATACCAGCAGAATAAAGCCCGGCGAAATCATCAGGTAGGGGAAGCCGTCGCGCAGCAGCAGCTGATACTGCTGACGCACGCTGTTAAGCGGTTGCCTCTTGTCGCGCTTAACGCCATTGACCCAGGCATCTCGCACCGACAATCCCCAGACAGCCACGCCGAAGGCGGCGATCAGCACGCTGATAATTCCCTCCGCCAGCAGGAAAATGGAGTTATCGCGCGGCACCGATTCCCCCAGCGTGTATAGCCCCCAGAATCCCTCACGCAGAAAATCGTAGAAGACGCCGGTGAAACTGCTGAGCAGAATCAGAAAGCACAGGCCTTTCGCCCACTGGCGGTGATAAAACTGGCCGAAGCCAGGCAGCAGTGCCAGCAACACACCGGTCGTCGCATGACGACGCTGACGCTTAGCGGTCACCAGATGTTCATCGGAAGATATAGCCACATTCTGATCCTTATCCTGTACGGTTATCCCGTGAACCGGCATTACTGGTTGCTGGCCTGCATCGCTTCAATCTGCATGGTGATCTGTTTCACCGCGTTATCCAGTGCGGCTTTTGGCTCCTGCTTGCCGGAAACGCTCAGCTCCAGCGCCGCATTGGCCGGACCCCACACTTCCTGCATCTCCGGCACGCCTGGCATGGCTGAGGCTCGCGCCGCCTGTACTGCCACTGCGTTGGCTTTCTCATCATCTTTGATAATCGGATCGTTCATCAGCGCAGTAACCGGTGGGATCTCCTGGGTTTTCTGATAGCGCGCTTTTACATACTGCGGCCGGTTGATAAAGGTAAGGAACTTCTGTGCCAGCGCCTGATCTTTGCTCCAGGTGGATACCACATAGCCTTTAACGCCCAGGAAGGAGCTCATCGGCTTGCCGTTTGGCAGTAGCGGCAGGGGTGCCACGCCGTAGTTGATCCCGGCCGCCTGGTAAGGCTGAAACGCCCACGGCCCGTTGATCACCGCCGCCGCTTTCTTCTCGGTAAACAGCGAGTCGATAGCGTTAAGGCCGTTGTCGCCCATGATGCCGCCAGGCAGCAATCCTTCGCTGAAGAAGCGCTTAAGGTACGTCACCGCCTCCACGCTGCCTGGGGTATTCAGCCCGATATCCTGAGTGTTAATCACGCCTTTTGCGTCTTTACCAAAAATGTAAGACCCCATTGGTGCCATCACGCCCCAGCTGTAGTAAATCTGGTCGAACTTCGCCAGCAGGCCATACTGTTTTGACTCGCGCTGCTTCTGCGAGAACGCGCGATACTCATCCAGGGTTTTCAGCGGCGCGGGCAGCAGATCTTTGTTGTAGATCAGCACCAGGGTTTCAACCGCCTTAGGAACGCCGTAGACCACGTTATTCTGTGTGAACGCGGCCATTGCCGAAGGCGTATAAGCGCTCTGCTCTGCCGCATCGATTTTCAGCGGAGCCAGCAAGCCCTGCACCACCGCACTGCCGAGCTGGTCGTTGGGGATCACCAGCACATCCGGGCCGATACCTGCCGGACCATCCAGACGCAGTTTCTCGATCTGCTGAGCAAAAGGCATCTCCTGCACTTTCACTTCAATGCCGTACTGTTTCTGAAAATCGGCGATCGCCGTTTTGATACCGTCTGATTTTTTAATGTCTTCCCAGACGGTGAGTTGCTGAGCGGCCCAGACGGATTGATTAAGCATCATGGCTGACAGGAGTAGCGTAACGCTGATTTTGATTTTCATTACCGGCCTCGTGTGAAGGTATGACATTTCTAGCTGTCATTTGCTGTTGTTCTTTTTTCAGACACATGCTGAAAAGGGATTCATCAGTCATATGAAACGTGAATAACGTATCGTATTTGTGCCATACGCTACGCGGAATGCGTGACGTGCTCCAGCCCGTTCGCACCAATGTGTGATCGGTATTACAGAAATCAAAAACAGCGATAGGGCGTGCCCTGATGGAACGTTATAGTCAACGCAGGCACCATCAGGGCTGACGTGGAAACTTACTGATTGTTATACGTCCTACATTTTAGCCGCCAAATTCCTTGCCAAGAGGTTCATCATGTCCAGCATCAGATTGAGAAATGTCACCAAACGCTTTGGTAAAACAGAAACGCTGAAAAATATCGCACTCGACATTGAGGCCGGTGAGTTTGCAGTCTTTGTGGGTCCATCAGGCTGCGGAAAATCCACACTGCTGCGGTTGATTGCCGGTCTGGAAGAGATCAGTGACGGTGAGATTCTGATTGGCGATGAGGTGATGAATGATGTGGCACCTTCGCATCGTGGGGTGGCGATGGTGTTTCAGTCTTACGCGCTCTATCCCCATATGACGGTAGCGGAGAATATTGGCTACGGACTGAAAGTAAACGGGCTACCAAAAGTGCAGATTCAGCATCAGGTAGAAATGGTGGCGAAGACACTGCAGCTGGCACAGTTGCTGGACCGCAAACCTAAACAGCTTTCCGGCGGACAGCGTCAGCGTGTCGCCATTGGTCGCGCCATCGTGCGTAATCCCCGGGTATTTATGTTTGATGAACCATTATCGAACCTGGATGCAGAGCTGCGCGTCGATATGCGGCTACACATTGCTAAGCTTCATCAGGAGCTAAAAACCACCATGGTTTATGTGACGCACGATCAGACGGAAGCGATGACACTGGCCGACAAGATTGTGGTGATGAACTACGGCAAGGTGGAGCAGGTCGGTTCGCCGATGGAACTCTACTACAACCCGATCAACCGCTTCGTAGCGGGTTTTATCGGCTCGCCGAAGATGAACTTCCTGCCCGCGCGCGTGGAGCAGTGTGGCCCTGGTGGGCTGGTCGCCCTGATCAACGACGGCGAACACCGGCTGCAACTCCCCTCACCCATCCGCCAGCTTCAGCCAGGAGATGAGATCACCCTGGGTATCCGGCCGGAACAGTTGCAGATCAACGGCGATGCGCCTCAGAATATCGACTTCCACTGCGAGGTCGTGGAACGGCTTGGCAACAATACTTATCTGTTTGGTCAGAGCCACGGCCACGATGGCTTTAAGATACTGCTGCCGGGCGATGTGCATTTCCGCCCTTATCAGACGCTGCGTCCCAGCTTCCATCCGCACCACTGCATGGTGTTTGATGCCGACGGCGCACGTATCAGCGCAGACATTGCGATGCCGCAGGTGCGCGCGGCCTGAGGTTTTATGAATCTGGCAGGCTGGCGACGGTTTTCTCAGCCCGCCAGTCATCAGCCGCACATCACTGTCCTTTAAGCCTTTTAAGAAGGGTCTGAGCGGCCTGAGATGCATTTCCGGAGAGCGAACAAACCAGCCCGAACTCGTGATGTATCGAAGGGGTTATCGGCACCACAGACAGGCCGCGCCGTTCTGCCGGCAGGGCTGATTCCGGTACCAGCGCAACCCCCATGCCCTCACGTACCAGCATACAGGCGCTGATCCAGTCGCGAACTTTTATGCGCACATCGGAGAACTGGAATCCCGCCTGTTCGATCAGGCTTTTGCCATTTATCACACACCCGCCTGTTGCAAGAACAAAGAGCTGGTCTGCCAGTGCCTGCAACGTTATCCCTTTTGCGCCAGACTGCGGGTAGCTGACTGGCATCACCGCGACCCATGCGTCCCGACCTAATATCACATCAGCACGTCCGGGCGCGGAATTCATCACCACCCCCAGCTCAATGGTGTCCGCTGCGAGCCACTCCTCAACTTCCTCGTCTGTTCCTTCAAGCACCACAACCTCCATGTCCGGATAGAGACGCCTGACATTCCGTAGCAGGGCCGGCAGAAAAGTGGCCGTCACTGAAGGAAAGCTGGCAAGCCGGATACGACCGCCCTGTAACCCCCGACTTTCATCAGCAAGCTCACGGATCGCATTAAGCTGCATCAGCATTGTTCGCGCATGTTCAATCACCTGTTCACCCAGCGCGGTGACACCGATGTGCCGACGCTCACGCACAAACACCGGGAACCCGAGTAACGACTCCAGCTGGGCAATCGCCTGGCTGGCAGCGGACTGGGTCATGCCTGTCTCTTCAGCGGAACGTGAGATGTTTCGGACGTCGGCCACGGCCAACATCAGGCGCCAGTGAACAAGATTCGTCATCTTTATCAGTAGCTTGGCTAATAGTTGATTTATGAATCATTAATTTTATAGCAGCATTCAGGTTAAACATAGTATGTCGAGGAACAGCACTCACTCTTAACGGAGAACCGATGAAACTTTACTACGCCCCGGATACCTGCTCGCTTTCACCTCACATCGTGCTGCGCGAGCTGGCAATGGAGTTTGAACTGAGCAGAGTCAACAACAGGAGCAAACTCACCGCTGACGGTCGCGATTTTCGCCTCATTAACACTAAAGGCTATGTCGCTGCGCTGGAGCTGGATGATGGACAGAAACTGACTGAAGGGCCGGCGATTGCCGATCTGACGCCACAAAGCGGGCTGGCACCACCAGCAGGAAGCTGGCAGCGGGTTCGGTTGCAGGAGTGGCTGAACTTCATCAGCAGCGAAATTCACGCGGGGTCCGCGCTCTTGTTCGATACGGCACTTCAAGACGCTGTTCTGGCAATTTTTCGTGAGAAGCTCTTTAAACGATTCGACTATCTGCAGGAGGTGCTGGCGGATAAAACGTATCTGATGGGGGCATCATTCAGCGTTGCAGATGCTTACCTTTTTACCGTACTGGCTGGTGTAAGTACTTCACTATTGAACTGGATCGCTGGTCTGCGCTGGGGGCTTACAGGGCAGCGATCAATACGCGCCCTGCTGTTCAGGCGGCCTTACTGGCAGAGACGATGCAGTAAATCCGGCATCGTTTCCGCCATAACGAGATAAATAACAGGTCTGATTTGCTCAGATGCTAACACCTTGCCTGCGGGGATTCGGATAGCCAAAGCAGAGACTGAGATCAGGCTTTACCGGTTAACGGAGCAGATCTTTATTAAACGGAACCCTCTTTTTCAATGACCAGCACGCGGGCGACACCTTTCGGACGCGCAATATGTTCTGTCCCTTCGCTGGCATAGAAAATATCACCCGATTTAAGTTGTCTGCTTTTGATTTCACCGTTTTCTTTGTATTGCATCTCAACATACCCATCCATGACAGCAAAAACCTCCTGTCCGTCATTGATATGCCATTTATAAGGCTGATCGGTCCAGTGAAGTTTCACGCTGATATTATCGAAGCTGGCAATGTGTAAAGCATCCCAGGCTTTAGAGCCGGTAAATGCTTTACTGCGATAAAAGTTCATCTTTTCTCCTCAACAGACGTATTTTAACGTCATGAATAGCAGAGAGCGTTGATAGGTTCTATACGCTCGCCGTCTTTTGTCCTGATTTGGCCCTGGGTTGTCCGTTTAATAGCAAGGCTGGGATGTAGGATCAGAGAACGAGGGGCCGGGAAATGTGATGCTCTTAGAAACAGGGCGTTATGAAATCTGAACCTTTTTCTTTATCAGATGACTGCCTGATGAACTCTGTGTGCGGGTAACGCGCTCTTGCGGCATATCCCAGCCCCGGGACGGAGTCGATGTCCGTTTTGTGCCAGAAGCGGACGTTCAGGCAGCAATCCAGCTGTGCCCATTATTACGTAATGCAACAGATGACGAATAGTGACTTTTTTAAGTAAGGTAAATGCTGATACCAAAGCCAGATAAAGGGAGTAAGTGTGGGCAGATTTCAGGGTAAGCGGATACTAATTACGGGCGGCACCAGTGGCATGGGGCTCGCAGGCGCTCAGCGTATTGTCACTGAAGGTGGCTATGTAGCCATTACTGGGCTTAATGAAGAAAGGCTGGAGCGTGCTCGCAGCCTGCTTCCTGCAGAATCGCTTATTTTAAAAAGTGATGCTGCCAGCGAAGCTGACATAAATGAGTTGGGAGAGGCTATTCGCGGCTGGGGTTTACTTGATGGATTATGGCTTAATGCTGGCTTTGCTGAGGTAGGCTCTCCGGAATCTGTAACGGCAGATTCTTTCAATCGTATGATGAACGCTAATGTGCGCGGCCCGATGCTACAGCTGGCAGCTCTCTCTGAATCGTTTAATTCAGGCGCATCTGTTCTGGTGACTTCTTCCTCCTCTGTATATGAAGGTGCGGCGATGACGAGCCTGTATGCAGCGACCAAAGGTGCCGTTATCGCTATGGTCAAAAGCTGGAGTTCTGCGCTGGCTGAACGCGGTATCCGCGCCAATACTTTGGTGCCGGGTCCAATTGAAACCAACTTCAGGCACTTTATGCCAGAGGAGTCGCGTCAGCAGTTTGAAGATTTTGTGGTAAGCCAGGTTCCTCTGGGGCGCGCAGGAACAGCAGAAGAGGCTGCTGCAGTTGCACTTTTCCTGTTGTCCGATGACGCATCATATGTTACCGGCAGCCAGTATGCGGTAGATGGCGGGCTGGTTCATTATTGATTGTGAGCAGGGTTTAGAAAAGTTTTTGAAATTAACCCAATTATGTACGCTTCTGGTTCCTGACGGACGAGGGCGGACCCTCTGTCCGCTTTGTGCCAGGAGCGGACGTCATGATACGTGTACGCACAGAAGGGAACACGACTCCTTATAATTTTCTGATGCAGACATTGCCAGACATGATTTTTTGCCAAAACACCTCAGCTTCTTAATTCATACCATGTTAAGGAGATGAGTAAGAGAGTCCGCTTCTCGCCCTTACGGCGATCGACTTCAAAGTATCTGTTTTGTGTCAGATGCAGACCTTTTTTAATTACCTCATTGCGTCGATATCCCTTATTTGAAATAACGTTCCCTGCTTTTCTGCCGATATGTATGCTGAAAGTTTTCATTATTTCAGATTTTATAAATTATAAGTCATTTACAATGGCAGGAGTAACAGATGACGATCACACAGCGATTGCTGCTCACCTTTTCACTTCTCTCCGCTGCGCTGGTCGCGATGGTCATCGTGGCCGTCGTGGTCGCTGGCGGTTTCCAGTCCCGCTTTCAGTATGTGCAGGAAAACACCGTTGCTTCCCTTCTGGACCTGGGAAAGCTGACAGACGGCAGTAACTCCCTCATTATCTGGCTCTACCGACATCAGAGCGCCACTGAGCCCCGGCGGCAGGCCGAAGTCGAAAAGAAAATTGATGAAACTATCAGCAACATCAAATCACTGAACCAGTATTATCTGAACAACGACATATCGAACGAGCAGGACCGGCAACTGACCGAGGCGGCCTTTTCCACCATTAAACAGATTGAATCCTCGCTGCCGGCATTTCTTGCCGGCTCACGCGCGCAGAATGACGCCGTTGCGCTGGGCGCGCT